>DATDYA010000044.1:0-13357 GCA_035289165.1 Patescibacteria group bacterium | reverse complement strand
AAATGCGCCGACGGGCCGTCGGGGTCGGGGGCAACCTCGGACTCGCGGACGGGAAACGGATCCTGGCGGAGCAGGAGAAGCTCTCCGTCGAGTTCCAAGGGAGCTACATTCCGCTCCCCGGAAACGTCCTGCGCGGTCCGCATGGCGACCTGTACGTCGCTTACCTCCGCTTCGTCGGCGGCCGCTGGATCCTGAGCTTCAACTGGCTCGACAACGACTGGGGCGGCGACGGTCTGTTCGCGTGTAGCGAGTAGGAACCTTGGACGCTCGGACACTTGGCCCTTACGGCGGGTGTCCGGTCCTCGGTTCCTTTGGACCCTCGTTCGGCGTTCACCCAAAAGGTGGATGTCCGAACGGGGGTCGTTCTGTTTTTAAATAACTAAAAAAGAATGCTTGCGAAGATCAAAAAAGATCCGACAAACGAAAAATTGCAGTCATATTTAGGACTGTTGTCACACGGCAATACGTGCCGGGCAAGAGAAGAATTATTGAACGAGTATTGGTTGTGGAGTGTTTAAGCCATTCCTCTTAACTTCGCAATCCGTTCTTCAATCGGCGGGTGGGTGGAAAAAATTGCACTCATTTTTTTCTTGCTCCCAAAGGGGTTCGAAATAAAAAGGTGAGCGGTGGCATTCGAGGCTTTTTTCATTGGTTCGTGATCAGCCGCAATTTTCTCTAGGGCTCTAGCTAATCCTTCTGGGTAACGGGTTAGGAGCGATCCCGAAGCGTCCGCTAAATATTCTCGTCGGCGAGAAATAGCCAGTTTAATTAGGTTGGCAATGAGTGGGGAGAGGATGGCAAGTACAATGCCAGCAATTGCTAATACCGCTCCCACCTGGCCACCACCACTTCGGCGGTTATCTGAATGTAATCCCAACCATCTCGCGCGGAGGAAGATGTCCGCGAGAAGAGCGATTGCCCCAACTAACACTGCTACCATGGTCATAAACCGGATGTCATAGTTTTGAATGTGGGACAGCTCGTGCGCCAGTACTCCCTCTAATTCTTCGTTTTCTAACTTTTGTAGTGCCCCACGGGTTACGGCAATTGAGGCGACATCTGGCTTACGTCCAGTCGCAAAAGCGTTGATCGCCGTATCTTCCATAATATATAACTTGGGCATAAGCATGCCGGCGGTAATGCACAAATTTTCTACCAGGTTATATAAATAGGCGTTATCTTCTTTCACGATTGGTTTTGCGCCCGAGCTCCAAAGGGCAATTTTGTCACCTTGAAAATACGAGAGCAAAGTCATGAATAATGAAATAACCACGGCCAGGGTAATGCCAGAGTATTGGGGCCAACCTAAAGACATTTCCACCACATAACCAAGGCTGATCAGTACCGCGATGAAAATCATGGTAAGAACTATGGATTGGCGTTTGTTACTGTCAATTTGGTTATACATATTGTTCTAATTTCAAATGACAGAAGCCAAGTAACTTGGCTTCTGAGATTGGCTTAGAATTTTACTTGGACATTTTTCTTTTCGGCCTCATCAGCTTCAAAGAACTCGTACTGCTTAAAGCTCAATGCTCCAGCGACCAAATTGGTTGGGAAGACCTGAATCTTGGTGTTAAAGTCGCGAACATTGCCATTGTAGAAGCGACGGGAAGCCTGGATTTTGTTCTCGGTATCAGATAACTCGTCTTGTAATTGTAAGAAGTTTTGGCTGGCTTTTAAATCCGGGTAGTTTTCCGCGACTGCAAACAGAGAGCGTAAAGTTTCTGTCAAAGCATTTTCTGCTTTGCCTTTTTGTTCCAGTGTTGCGTTCTTGTCGTTATGAGCGGAGATCGCCGCGGCTCGAGCGTTCGTTACACTCTCCAGAGTGCCTCGCTCATGACCCATGTAACCTTTGACTGTCTCCATGAGGTTGGGAATTAAATCATAACGGCGTTTTAACTGGACGTCGATGTCGCTAAAGGCTTCGTCCACTCGATTGCGCGAGCGGATTAAACCATTGTACGTGGCAATGAGCCAAACGGCCAAGACCACGATTATGCCTAAAAGGATGTATAATCCTAACATAGGGAATGAGTTAAATAATTAAGCTTAAATATTGCTTTTTATACTGTTTAGTATATAATAGTTGTAAAGAATAATCAAGAATGAAATAAGCTATGAGTGACTCAAGACGCAGAGAAGGTGTCGTTGGCGTATATAATAAAGATTTAAGACAAGCAGAAAGAATAACCCAAACAAGGTCATTAGATTTCAAGAATCGGGAAAGGTTTGAGGAAAAAGTGTCAGAAAAATGTATTAGACTCGGACGTCAGTATGAATTTAAAGGTGCAAGGTATGCCGTCGTCGCCCTGGAAAGTCCTCGGGGAGTCTGGTTAGAAGACATAGACAGCAAAAAAAGAATAAAATTTAGTCCGTTCTCACCAGTTTTTGACAATCCGTGTAAATAATACTAGCAAATAAAAATAATTATCTATGTTCACGTTAATCGTTTTTATCGCCGTTTTGGCCGTTCTAGTTTTGTCCCACGAGTGGGGCCATTTTATTGCTGCTCGGAAAAGTGGGATGAAAGTATACGAATTTGGTTTTGGTTTCCCCCCTAGATTGTTTGGCTGGTATAAAGACCCGGTGACGAAAAAATGGAAAATTGTCGGACGAAAGTTTAAACGTGAAGCTGCCCCGACAACGTTGTATTCTTTAAACCTATTACCTTTGGGTGGGTTTGTTAGTATTAAAGGCGAGAATCACGACGAAACTGGTAGTGATAGTTTCGGTGCCCAAAAAGCTTGGAAAAAGGCCATTACCTTATCCGCCGGTGTTATCATGAATATTGTCCTCGCGGCTGTTTTACTGTCCATTGGCCTCATGATTGGGTTGCCGCAAGCTGTGGACGGCATTAAAGACGAGTCTCGAGTACAAAATCGCCGTTTGGAAATTATTCAAGTTCGACCGGAATCGCCGGCCGCAGAAGCGGGAATCCTGCCAGGAGATGTTTTACAAAAAGTTGGGGAATTGGACGCCCCACGATTAACGGGCATGCAAGAATATATTAACAATCACCAAGGTGAAGCAGTGCCAGTTTCTCTTAAACGCGGTGAGGAAATCATTACTACAACGGTTACCCCTGAACTGCGTTCGGAAACTGGACGCGGAGGAATCGGTGTAGCCTTAGCCGAAATCGGAACGGTTAAATATCCCTGGTACTTCGCTATCGCTCAGGGTATTATTTATACCGGTTGGTACATTAAAGCGATTGTAATCGGTTTCGGTTTACTCATTAAAGGCTTGTTTACCGGCGGTGGAGCGGCTGAAGCTGTGGCTGGCCCTGTCGGCATCGCGGTTATGACCGGCGAAGCAGCGCGAATGGGTATTGCTTACTTAATACAATTTACTGCTTTGTTGTCTTTGAACCTTGCGGTTTTAAATATCATACCTTTTCCCGCTTTAGATGGTGGTCGTCTGTTATTCCTTGGTATTAGCAAAGTTATACGCCGACCGGTGTCGGAAAAGTGGGAGCAGATTGCTCATGCTGTTGGTTTTATGCTCCTCATGCTTTTGGTACTCGTGGTAACAGTTAAAGATATTAGATCATTTGGCGGAGCGATCGCTAATTTTTTCCAAAATATTTTTTAAAAAATAAATATGCGTGAGGACATTGAAAAATTACGCCAAGAATTTTTACAGGGCGTCAAAGAAGTGAAGGACACTTTGAAGCTGGATGATCTTTACCAAAGATTTTTTTCGCGTAAATCCGGCGAACTGAACCAAATCTTAAAAAATCTAAAAGATTTAGGGGACGAAGCTCGGAAAGAAGTTGGACAATTAGCTAATCAGGTTAAAACCGAATTAGAAGAGATATATAGCGCCAAAAAACAAGAGTTGTCCCAAGGCGAATGGAGCGAGCAGATTGAAGCTGAACAAGTGGACATCACCGAACCGTCTTTGCCACCAAAAGATTCTGGTCACTTACACCCTAATACCATTGTCCAAAAAGAATTAGAGGATCTATTTACCTCCATGGGTTTTATGGTCCTAGACGGACCAGAATTGGAAAGCGACCATTATAATTTTGAAGCTTTAAATATCGGCCGCCACGATCCTGCCCGCGACACCCAAGATACTTTTTACATTAAAAATCATCCGGATTGGGTCATGCGTACCCAAACTTCGCCCGTCCAGGTTAGGGCCATGGAAAAATATGGTGCCCCACTTCGGGCGGTTGTTCCTGGTCGTTGTTTTCGCAACGAAGCCACTGACGCCGCTCACGAGCATACCTTTTACCAGTTGGAAGGAGTCGTGGTAGACAAAGATATTAGTATTGCTCATTTGGTGGCAGTTATGAAAACCCTCCTTAAAGGGGTTTTAAAACGTGACGTTGAAGTCCGTCTTCGACCCGGACATTTCCAGTTTGTCGAACCCGGTTTTGAACTAGATATAAAATGTTTGGTCTGCGGCGGAACTGGTTGTGGTGCTTGTAAGCATTCGGGCTGGATTGAAACCTTGCCTTGTGGTTTGATCCATCCGAAGGTCATCGAGGCTGGCGGCCTTGACCCGAAAGTCTGGACCGGCTTTGCCTTTGGCCTCGGTCTCACTCGTTTAGTTATGCAAAAGTATGGCATTGAGGATATCCGCCACTTACAGAACGGTGATTTACGATTTCTAAAACAATTCTAGTTTTTTGACTATGTTAGTATCTTTTAATTGGTTAAAACAATACGTTAAACTCACCGATGCCGTAACGCCAGAAGAAGTGGCCAGTAAGTTGACCATGAGTACAGTTGAAGTTGAGGGGGTTAAACACCCAGCCTCTACACTAGATGGTATTGTGGTTGGTAAAATTTTATCCGTCGATAAGCATCCCGATGCCGATAAATTAAAAGTCTGTAAGGTCAGTATCGGTAGCGAGACCCTGTCAGTGGTCTGCGGTGGTAGTAACCTGGCCGAGAACATGTTTGTGGCCATGGGTAAAATCGGCGCCCGGGTTCGCTGGCATGGCGAAGGTGATCTAATTGAATTAAAACCAGCAAAAATTCGCGGTGTAGAATCGCAAGGTATGATTTGTCAGTCGACCGAGATTGGTTTGGGAGAAAAATTTCCTCTTCATGACGAGAGAGAAATTATTGATTTAAAGGATTTGGTTTCTGTTAAAAACGTCGGCAAACCACTGGCAGAGGTTCTGGGTTTAAATGACGCGGTGTTAGATATTGACAACAAATCCATGACCCACCGACCGGACTTGTGGGGTCATTATGGTTTAGCCCGCGAAGTCGCCGCTTTGTACAAAAAAGATTTAAAGCCATATGAGGTGCCAGAGATAAAAGTGGGGAAAGAATTAAAGATAAAAGTAAACGTCGAAGATCAGTCGTTATGCCCCCGCTATATGGCTGTGGCGGTAGTGGGCGTAAAAGTTGGCCCCTCACCGGCCTGGCTTCAAAATTTTCTTCAGTCAGTTGGAGTTCGTCCGATTAACAATATTGTAGATATTACTAATTACATCATGTATGACATTGGCCAGCCGATGCACGCTTTTGATGGTCAATTTTTAACTGGTAATAAGGAAAAAGAATTAGATATCATTGTCCGTCGCGCCAAGGACGGTGAGGATTTCATAACTCTTGATGGAACTAAACATAAATTAGACCACTCCATGCTCGTCATCGGTAATGCCGAGAAGGGAATAGCATTAGCCGGTGTTATGGGTGGTTTAAATAGCGGGGTCAAGGAAGGAACCGAAACAGTTGTGTTTGAATCAGCTAATTTTGATCCGATTATTATCCGCAAGGCGGCCTTAAATTTAGGTCTGCGCACTGATTCCTCTGCTCGTTTTGAGAAAAGTTTAGATCCTAATTTGACTAAAATTGCTTTGAAAAAAGCTGTTGCTTTAACTCTCGAATTTTGCCCCGGAGCCCGGGTGGTAAGTAATGTCCCTGATGTAAAGAGTTTTGGACTAAACCAGGGACCAATTGAATTAAGTTGGAGTTTCTTATTTAAGAAAATTGGTCTCGAGGTAGATAAAAAAGAAGTGGTCAGTATCTTAACCCGTCTTGGTTTTGAAGTAAAAGAGAAAAAAGACCTCCTCGCCGTCAAAGTCCCGACGTGGCGGGCAACCAAAGACATTTCTATTCCCGAAGACATCGTCGAAGAAGTGGCGCGGGTTTACGGCTATGGCAATATTCGAACCACAATGCCACTCTTTCCGATTGACCCACCGGAAACTAACGAATTGCGCGAGCTAGGGCATCGTTTAAGGAATGTTTTGGTAAAAGAATTAGCCTATAGCGAGGTATATAATTATTCCTTTGTTAGTGCTGACCAAATAAAAACTTTAGGTGGAGAAGTGGAAAAATATATTGAAATGGATAATCCATTGTCCAAAGAAAAACCCTATCTCCGCCGGACTCTCATAAACAATCTCTTAGAAAATATTAGAAAGAACATTGAAAATTTTTCTACGGTCAGGATTTTTGAAGTCGGGCAAACTTTTCTTTTAAATGAATCGGGTCCGCGAGTTAAAGCCACTAGCGATGAGCTCTTGCCGCGCCAAGATACCTGGTTAACGAGCGTTGTTGCCATGAAAAAGAGTCAGAATCTTTTTAGTGTTGCTAAACAGGTTGTGGAGGTGGTAGCCCAAGAGTTTAAAACTGAATTTGTTTATCGCAAGCCAGAAGTTTTGAAACCCTGGCAACATTCCACTCGGTCTGCTTCGATTTATTATGCCGATGAATTGGTCGGAGCTATTTACGAAGTCCATCCCGCCGTTCTCGCCCGTCTCGGTATCGAGGGAAGAGTGGCCGCTGTGGACTTGGTTTTAAACCGCTTAGTAGAATTAGGTGCAGTGCGTAATGAAGCTAAATACCAGACCGTTCCGGTTTACCCAGAAGTCGTTCGGGATTTTGCTTTTGTGATTCCTAAACAGATAACTCATGAGGAAATTAAGAAAGTAATTTTGTCTTCGTACCCTTTGGTTAAGCAAGTTGAACTTTTCGACAGCTACTCTGGCGACAAGATCGCCAGTGATAAAAAAAGTTTAGCTTACCATATTCTTTATGGAAGCAACGACCACACGTTAACTGCCGAAGAAATTACCTCGGCTCATGAAAAAGTGATAAACAATCTAGTCAGTCAATTAGGGGCAGAGGTGAGAAAATAAATAACGGTATTTTTATATGCGTCCATACAAAGGCCCGCAAGAAAATTGGAGTTTTATACAAGAGGGGTTGGGGGAAGAATTAGAGAGCGCGAAAGACGTGGAAGAAATTAACGCGGATCTCCAATGGATCCTAGACTCAGATTTAGCTAGCGTCCCAGACAAATTAAAGGTAGCAAATAGTAGGCTCCACCAATCTTTGGAGTTATTAGGTAAAAACTCAAAAGAAAAATTATCCAATAAACTGGGGCTAGTGCTAAGAAAGCTGAAGGGTGATTTAGATACTGAAGAGTATCATCTTTTTTATGAAGGGGATGAAGACCCAGACCAGCAGAGTTTGGATTGGTTTATTTCTTTCGAAACAGAAGTTAAAAATTTCATTGATATTTTTTTTGAGAAAGATTTAAGTCTGTTAGCTGATATATTAAGGAAGGATCTGAAGCTCGAGGACTTACACTATAAAGGTAGATTGTGGTCTTTAATTTCCAATCTTCGTCCGGAGCTAATAAAAAGTCCTCTGTTTGATGTTTTTTTATATTTTTGTGAAACTCTAATCAAAGAAAAAATATTGGACAATAAAAACCCGTGGGGCGGTGATGCAAGTCACATAGTTTGGTTAATAGCTTCGGCGAGTCCTGGCTTTAAGACGGGAGAATTTAATAAGGACGAATTCTTTTATCGCCTGGGGCCATTATTGAATGCCTCGCTCATAAAATTAATAGATCAGGATAGTCTGGCTGAAGTTGTTCGTTTGAGACAAACATTAGAAAGTATAGGTATCGAAGTTAAATTAGACATTACGGGTAAAGTTTTTGATAGAGTTAGACAAGGTAAGTTAGACCAGAATGCCATATCTTTTATAAAAGAAAAAGCAGAAAAAGAGAGATTAGAGGAAATAGTTCAAGGTTTAAAAAAAATCGCTAAGGAAATAGGCTTGCATGTTACAAATCAGCAAAATATAGATCCAGATGAATGGGGCGTGGTTAAAGATTTTTTCTTCAACGAGAAGGGTGAGTTACATAAACCAGACACAGAAGAGGTGAAAAAAATCAGAGAAGTTGTTTTACAGTTATATAGGCAAAAAGGAGACAGTGTTGTGGTGGATGGTTTTGATGTACTAATGTATTATTTGGGCAATTCTTCCGGCAAAGACCAATTGATTTGGGATTATTTAAAAGATAGCCGTAAGCACGATTCTTTAATGTATGTGCCTTCTTTCATAAATTGCGTAAAAGAGGTAGAGAGTGAAGATGGGCGGTCACGCCGAGATGTTGTGACTAGTATGTTACATCATGCAGGTATGGGTACCGGGATGCAAGCTGATATTTTTAGAGATATAATGTTTCGTATTAACGCTGAGGTTTGGAAAAAACTTGAAACGGAGAGTCTCTATGAAAATAAAAGCCCATGTTTATCTGATCCTAATTCAGTTAATTTATTACGGATTAAAAATGAAATCCGGCTAGTACAAATGCCGGAGTTGAAGGAAGCTGTTTCCTCAATACCGCCTGAAAAAGAATCTTTGCGTTCCTATGTATTAGAGTTGTTTAGTAATCCCGCTATAGATTTAGAGGCTTTAAAAAACTTTATTAGTGAGCCGGGAGCTTTTTTTAGTAGTACTTCTGGTGCTGGTGAACAAAATTTGTTTGTCAGCTTAATTTTAAGAGAGATGCATCCGGACTATTTAGTAGGCTGGTCGGCAAAAGAATCTAGAGACGCCATAGTAGAAGGCACGTATGATCGGGTCAATGTTTTTAAACCAATTGTTGTCGAATGGTACGATAGTCAAAACCTCGAGGAGCAAGAATTGCTTTTAAATAAAATTTTAAGACAGCTACAGCAATCAGATAATGGGTCAGAGATAATTCCGTCTGCCCTGGGTTATGTCGATCAGATAATGGATTTGGCTGGTGAAAAAAAGGTCCAAGCAATGCATGGTGTGGTAGATAGAGCTGTAGGAATTAATCTATGGGTTGAATTTATTTGCAACAAAAATAATCTTAAGGAATCATGGAATTTTCTTCTGGGAAAAGGGAAAAAATTAGCTGACAAGGCTTTTGATTATAAAAAGTCACATCTTAATAGCGAATTAAAACAGCGTGAAAAAAAGATAAAAAAAGATATAGAGGGTTTAGAAAAACGTATTGAAAAAACTGACGCCAGTGGTAAGTCTTCTTTAGACGAATCTCTAAGATCTTTAAAGCTTAAACTAGAAGAAATATTAAAGGCTATCCAAAAAAACGAAAGATTAGTAGAGGATGAGGCCGGAGAATTTTATTCGAACTTAGATATAAAGGTGGGCGATGAAGCCGTGGTGGCTCAACAACAGGAGACAATACGTTGGTTTTGGGAGAGTTTGTATAAAACCGGTTTTAAAGTTAATGTTCTACACCTGACCAAACAAATAACAGGCCATGCTCTCTCTGGAGAAGATGAGTTGCGTAAAATTTGTTTTCAAAATGCGTTAAATGGTGGAGCAGAGACAAAAAAAAGGATTAAGAATTGTTTAGAAGAGATAATGATGGGCGCAAAGAATATACTCTCTTTGTGTTATTACCGGGCAGAAATTTTAAAACCCAGTGACCCGCGAGTGGCTACAGCCGGAACTGCTACCGGTACTTGCGACGCCTTTGGTTCGGGCAAAAAAGGCCATTTTATGACGAACCCCAATTGTGCACAGTTTGTATTATATAGATCAAAAGAAGAAAGGCCAGAAAAATGGGATGTAGACCACCTGGTTGCCCAGTCAACTCTAATACAAGAGGTTGATGTATTTAATACACCACAAGAAAGATGGGATTTTTATCAGGGTTTACGAATAAATAATGGAAAAATCGGAGAAACGTTAAAACAAATTAATTATCCCGGAGGTACTAAAGAGTTTTTAAGGAAATTAGACAATGTGAGGCCCGGTATTACGCTAGATAGCGTGGAAGTGCCTGGAGGAGCGCAAGCTATGTTCAACCCGATGGTCATATTTGGATTTTTACAAGAAAGTTTTAAAAGAATGGCTATGGTAGAGGCTGATTATCGTCGTAGGCTGATAATCGGTAAAAATTTTAGTTATTTAAAAGATATCCCTGAACAAGTTAAAAATCGGGGGGCCTGGGAGACGCCGATTGCCTACTCAGACAATTTTGGCCTAGATAAACATCAAGAAGACGCCGTCTTTTTAGGGGATTATTCCCAGGATGTGGATCAAAGTTCTAAACCAGTTTCTACTTTTGTACGCCCGGCTAGACCTATTGATGCTCTGCGCATAGCCTGTGTGGAAGACGTCGCATTTTCCAGGTCGGGAGGTGAAGCTTATATAACTGGCGTTATCCCAATGTCTAAGAATGTTTTTGCTTCCTCGCTTCATAGCGAGCATTATAACACGGCGCCACTTGCGTATATTCAAGAAGGTTTTGATAATAGTGGTAAGAAACATACCTACGGTTATCTGGTTGCTCTACCACAGGAGGACGGTAGTATTTATATCGATGATACAGCCACAACTGGGGAGATAAAAGGTACGGGTTCTAGCCTCCTTATAAGTTTTCTAAGCGGTATGCGGTCCGATCAAAAATACAAAGGAGCTGCTATTAGAATGAGTTGCCGGGCCTTCACTTCAGCTCGAGCTATCGCCAAAGAACCAAATAGAAAAATAATCGAAGAACAATTAGGATATATTGTAGAGGGGCCTAGCTTTGAAGAGGTCTCTAAATATACAGAAGATAGTTTAATCCCTTATACATTTCGGCCAAAATTGTAATTATATTTTTGCCCTACAACACAACTATTTGCATCAAATATTTAGTGTGGTATAATACCATTAACTAAATCATTTTTTCATCACCGCCTCCGTGCTTGGCGAGGATGATACAAAGGAAGGGTATGTTTGAAACTTCACAAGATATTTTATACGTTGTCATTTCTTTTTGCGTCCTATGGGCGACGGTGTTTCTTTGTTGGATGTTGTACTACGTTGTCCGCATTTTAAAAAATGCCAACCAGATTATTGAGGAATTCCGGGTTCGTTTACAAACTTTGTCTGAAGCCATTAGCTATATCCGTGGTAAAGTGGAACATATGAGCGGATTGCTAAGTATGGTTACGGAGGGTGCCGGTGGTTTGGCTAAGAGATTTATTCAAAAGAAAACCAATGCTTGGATGGATCGTGGTGCTGCGAGTGTCAGCAAGGCCGCGAAAGAAGCAGTAGACAAGGCCGTTGACGAAACTTCTAGAAAGATGAAAAAAGCGGCAAAGAAAATGAAAAAATAGCCCAAGTCACATAAAGCGCTGAACTTTTAACAAAGAGTTCAGTTTTTTATTTTTAATACAAGTAACAAAAGTAACAAATTAGGCTTAAATAAGCCAAGTAATTGGATTAAAAAGACTCTGATCTATTGACAAAAGCACAAAAATATGGTATACTATTTTGTTCAGTAAAAGTGAGAGAGACATTTTTACTGGAGTACAAAAATATTTATAAAGCTTTTAGACAACTAGTTCTCTCACAAAGAACTTTTTTTAATCAATTTAAGTGTTCTTTACACCAATATATAAAATCGGGACAAAGATGATTGGTATCATTAAGGCGACAGGAATATTCCTCGCTTGAATGATGCCCTATCACCAACCTGGGTGACAGTGATTCTTCACCTGCCGGGCATCAGGCGGGGAAAATGAAGACACAGCAGGCCACAGTAAACCTGCGTCACCCCCGGGGAAAAGTCCATGACCCCGGTCTCCCTAAAGGAGAAAACCATGGCTCGCCCCACGATCACGGTCACCGACACCGGAAACGTCCGCCTCGTGAAGTTCGAGATCCCCGGTGGTGTCACCAACCCGGAGGAGTTCTCGAGTGCGGTGAGCGACGTGGCCAGCCAGCTGCCCGGCGAAAAGCCGGTGTTGCTGAACGGTCGCGGCCCCGTCTGGGGGTACGCGATGCTGGTGCACTGCGCCCACCCCACGCCCGCGGTGGCGACGTTCGACCCCCGCCTGGGGTACATCGTCGTCGCCTCGCACAACGAGGCGTTCGCGGTCGGGTCGGTGATCCCGGACCCGGAGAAGTAGCTTAGGCTACAGATCCGGGGTCCGGTCGGCAGTTTGTGTGTTCTGCTAGAAATTAAAGAACACTCCTTAGTGGCTGTAATGGCCGATGCCTGGAGGTCAAGGCAAACCAACAGTCCCGAGCATTCGGGGCAACCGTCTCTTCTTCTGCTTTCGGGCGGAGGCTGAACGGACAGATGGCCGGTCTTTTGCGAGCACTCGCAATTGACCGGCCCCTCAACTAAGTTTCCCAATCATGAGAAACTTTGAGAGGGAAAATCTTCAAAAAAGCCATTGGTTTCAGACCAGTGGTTTTTTGTTTTTAAGTTTGCAGTAGCTTGGTCTTTTTGCTATGATATGTGCAGGTGATTTTGTTAATTTTTAATAGTAAAAATATGGCAGAAGGCAAACTAGGGAGAGCGGTGGCATTCGTGGGGCCTCCACACAGCGGTAAGTCGGTATTTTTAGCCGAATTATATCGTCAATTGTTGGCGAGCAAAGATGTGGGCAGTAAAGCATTCTTACAGAGAGCCTGTCCGGATGGTGATGGCATGTGGAGTGCCGAGGCAGATCAGGCGTTGGTGAAACAATTGCGCCAAAAAGGAACATTTGACGAGCCAACCATGAATTTTTTTATTCAATCTATTCGTGGGCTGCGAAAAAACAAGCCAATCATTTTAGTAGATTGCGGTGGACGCCGTTCCAACCAAAACGCCGTAATTTTGCAAGAGTGTTCTGACGCTGTGATACTTTCCTCCAAACCTGATGAATTTGAACCGTGGAAAGAATTTTGTGAAGCTAACGGCGTGCAAGTGATCGCGGAATTCAAATCCGAATTATTAAACGCCGAACAGCGCGCTGAATTGGACTCCTGTTTGCGTGAAGGACGAACACCGGCTCCGGAATTATTATCTCAAGTGAAAACCGACATAGTGCCATTTACCGGCACAATGCGTGATTTGGACAGAGATCGACCGTCTGTTACTTATAAAGATGCTTTGATGGAAGCTAGTGGCGCTATGGCGCGCGAACTTATGGAGGTTCGGGAGGGCAGAGAAACCGAGATCGCAGGTATTAAAAAAACATAATGAATTTTTTATGACTGTAGATAATCAAAATGAAGCACAGGCGCACGAAGCAATGCATCTGGAAGCGGAATCAGCGCGAAATGTGGATTATGGCCGTCTAACAGATATCGCCCATGATTATATGAAC
>DATDYA010000043.1:0-6432 GCA_035289165.1 Patescibacteria group bacterium | reverse complement strand
AACGAAAACGCTAATAAAATTTTTACCATTGTGGACAGAGAATGTTAAACCAACCATTTCTGGAGTAATCACAGAAGCGCGCGCCCAGGTTTTGATACTTTCGCGTTTCCCAGTGGCTTTAACGGCCGCGACCTTTTCCATTAACTTTAGGTCAACGAAAGGTCCTTTTTTTAAACTTCTGGACATAGAATTTACTTTCTTCGGGATTTAATGATAAATTTATCGCTCCATTTGTCTGGTTTTCTGGTTCGGACACCCATCGCGGTCTTTCCATAAACAGTCTGCGGACCACGTTTCTGACCGATCGGAGAATGGCCCTCACCGCCACCATGCGGGTGATCAACCGGGTTCATGTTTTTACCTTTAACACGTGGCTTAACGCCTTTGTGCCTCATGCGTCCCGCTTTTCCTAAACGAACCAAGCGGTGATCAGAATTACCCATCATACCAATACTAGCGGAACATTCGTTGGAGATCATGCGAATCTCACCAGATGGCAATTTGACCTGAGCATAAACGCCCTCATGGCCAACCAACTGGGCAGACAAACCGGCGCCGCGGACTAACTGTCCGCCTTTGCCAGCGGTAAGCTCAACATTGTAAATAAACAAACCAGTTGGAATGTGTTTTAAAGGCATACGGTTGCCAACTTTGGCTTCAATGGCATTCTTAGAAGATACAACTTTACTGCCAACCTGCAAATCGGCTGGGCAAAGAATGTAAGATTTTGTACCGTCCGCATATTTAATCAAAGCAATCCGTGGTCCGCGAATCGGATCGTATTCAATCGCCGTGACCGCGGCCTCGATATCGTATTTTTGTCTTTTAAAATCTACCAGGCGATAATACTTCTTGGCACCACCAGCTTGGTGGCGAACAGTAATGTGGCCCTGGTTGTTGCGGCCAGACTTTGGTTGAATAATCTTTATTAAGGATTTTTCGGGTTCAGTTTTAGTGATATCCTTAAAAGCGTCAACGCTAGCGCCGCGACGTCCACTGGTAGTTGGTTTGTAAACTTTAATTGGCATAATCCTTTGCTAAAAGTTTTTAAGTTCCTTACACTCCTTCGTGCAGGTTCAAACTCTTGCCCTTTGGCAAGGTAACAATCGCTTTTTTAAAATCACTGCGTCGGCCATAGGACTTTCCAAATCGCACAGTCTTACCTTGAACATTGATCACTCTGACACTGGCCGGTTTAACCCCATACACTTTTTCAATCGCCTCCATAATACCAGTCTTATTGGCCTCTTTTGTAACCAAAAAGCTATATTTATTAGCACTTTCAGCAATCGTTGCTTTTTCGGTTACCAAAGGACGGATCAAAATCTTGTAAGCCAAACTTTTTGGAGCCACTGGTGCTTTTACCTCCGCCTTAACTTCTTCAGTCTTTGTAGCAGTTTTAGCAACCGGGTTAGCAACTTCGTTTTTACCAGCGTCAACAACTTCTTTCAATTGCTCTTCCTTTTTCTTTTTTGTCCATTTATCTAATAAACCCATATAGTTCAAAATTAGGGGTGTTACTTTTTAGCCAAAACTTTTTCTAAACTCTTCAAACCATCTAAACTCATAATAACCGCGTCATTTTCTACCAATTCCATAACATTGACGTCACAAGCTGGCATAGTCATAACTTTTGGTAAATTGCGAGTTTGCTTATAAAGTTCTTTTTCGTTTTCACCAGTCAAAACTAAATAGCGTTTGAATTGGGTGGGTAATTTCTTCAACCAACTAGCAAATAGCTTGGTTTTCTTTTCGGAAAAATCAAAGGTTTCGGAAACAACTAAAGAGTTGTTAGCGACCTTGTCGCTTAAACACATTTTGGTAGCCAAGCGTCGAGTGGCTTTGTTAATCTTGCGACTGTAATTTTCAATTGTTAATGGACCAAAGGTCACGCCGCCGCCTTTCCAAATCGGTGAACGGATCGAACCATGTCTCGCCCGACCAGTACCTTTTTGTTTCCAAGGCTTGCGTCCGCCACCACGAACTTCACCGCGATTCTTGGTGTCAGCCCAAGGTTCGCGTTGGTTCCCGGTTTGGATCACATAGACCTCATGAACAACAGCTGGTTTCGCCTTAACATTAAAGATGTCTTCATTCAATTCTAATTCTTTACTCTCTTTACCTTCTAAATTGTAAACTTTTACTTTCATAGTGGTGAAAATTATTCGTTTTTAGTTTCCGGAGCCCCCGACTCAACTGGAGTCTCACTAACCGCTGTTTCCTCTACTGGGACAACAACAGTTTCTTCATTAGTGATCTCAGCGACAACCGGAACTTCTTCCGTTTTTACTTCTGGAATGACGGCTTCGGTTTTTACTTTTAGTTCGCCCTCTCCAATCAAGAAAAGCAGACCATTGCGCGCACCAGGAACTGCGCCTTTAATTAAAATCTCATTAGTTTCTGGGTGCACTTCAATTACTTCTAAATTTTTTACAGTTACACGCTCGCTGCCCATATGACCAGCCATGCGCATACCTTTAAAAACTCTTTGAACACCACCCGCACCAATACTACCCGGAGCGCGTAAGTTATCTTTATGACCATGACTAGCGGGTCCACCGGCAAAATGATGTCTTTTTACGACGCCGGCAAAACCTTTACCTTTAGACTCACCAATGACATCTATTCGATCACCAGTTACAAAAGTCGCTAAATCTACTTGGTCCCCACGTTTTAGGTTGTCTAATGACTCAACCGCTACTTCGCGTAAATTGCGTAAAGGGGCTAAGTCTTTTAAATGACCGGCTTGGGGTCTTTTTAAACGAAATTCTTTTGTTTCTCCAAAACCAATCTGAACCATTTTTTGGGACTTTTCCTTTTCCTCCTTAAGAGCTGTAATGTAGCATGGTCCAGCCAAGACTTTGGTTACCGGTACGACCTCTCCGCTCGGAAGGAAGACCTGTGTCATGCCTAATTTCTTACCTAAAATGAATTTCATATATATAATGTGTTAGCGGACCCCAGGCTAAAATAAGGGTCTTAACAAAAAACTAGAAGCCTTGACCAAAAAATATGATTTTTAATCCGGGCTTCTAGCCTTTCTTCTCCGACGTATGTCGAGAGTACCACCCGATGTGGCGACTTAAGATTGGCTTTAATTTTACTATTACTATTGTCAAAACCCTTTCTTATCTTAAGCCGATCTAAATGTTTTTTTCCTCGCTAGGAAAACCCAGAGAGAAGAAAATCTTATTTACCTCGGTTTACGATAATTGGCGTGCCGAAATGATAACACAAACTCGATTTTTTGTCAAGGACAAAGCAAATTAATACGATTGTCAAATAACCCAAAAACTACATTTTTATCTCCACATCCACACCAGCCGGTAAAGTTAGGCTCATCAGAGCATCAATACACTTTGGGCTAGCATTCATGATGTCGACCAAACGCTTGTGCACGCTCATTTCATATTGTTCGCGAGCGTCTTTGTGCACAAAAGTGGAGCGCAAAACAGTAAACTTGGTCTTTTCAGTTGGCAACGGTACCGGGCCAACAACTTTAGCATCGTTGCGTTCAGCGGTTTCAATAATCGTTTTTACAGCCTGATCAAGAATGTGATTATCATAAGCACGAATCTTGACGCGGATTCTACTACCTTGCTCCTCTTTTTTCTGGGTGGTCGGGTTCATGGCTATCGTCATGTTAAAAAGAATAAAGAACTAAATTAAGGGGGCCGTATTTAAACGGCCCCCTTCAACATTTATTTAAGAATCTTAGTTACAACACCAGCGCCAACAGTGCGGCCGCCTTCGCGAATAGCGAAGTTCATCTTTTCTTCCATTGCAACTGGTACGATCAACTTTACGGTGATGTTAACAGTGTCACCGGGCATAACCATTTCTACACCTTCAGCTAACTCTACTTCACCAGTTACGTCAGTGGTACGGATGTAGAACTGTGGCTTGTAGCCCTTGAAGAATGGTTTATGACGACCACCTTCTTCTTTAGTCAAAATGTAAACATTGGCTTCGAAGTCAGTATGGGGAGTGATTGATCCTGGTTTAGCCAAAATCATACCACGTTCAACATCTTCTTTCTTAGTACCACGAAGTAACAGACCAGCGTTGTCGCCAGCCTGACCTTCTTTCAAACTCTTGTTAAACATTTCGATACCAGTAACGACGGTCTTTTGAGTATCGCGTAAACCAACGATTTCTACCTCATCGTTCAAGTGCATCATACCGCGTTCGATACGACCAGTTACAACGGTACCACGACCTTCGATAGAGAAAACGTCTTCAACTGGCATAAGGAACGGCTTGTCGGTAGCGCGAACTGGTTCTGGGATATATTCATCAACCTTGGCCATTAAATCCATAATTGGTTGAGAGGCGGTTGGATCAGACGGGTTCTCTAAAGCCTTTAAGGCTGAACCACGAATAATAGGAGTGGTATCGCCGGGGAATTTGTATTTGTTTAACAAATCACGAACTTCGGCTTCAACCAAGTCAATCAATTCTGGGTCAGATACTTGGTCAACCTTATTCAAGAAGACAACGATATAAGGTACGCCAACCTGACGAGCGAGCAAAATGTGTTCGCGAGTCTGAGGCATTGGACCATCGGCGGCAGAAACAACGAGTATAGCGCCATCCATTTGGGCCGCACCAGTAATCATGTTCTTAACGTAATCAGCGTGGCCTGGACAGTCCACGTGAGCATAGTGACGTTTTTCAGTCTCATACTCTACATGAGCAGTAGAGATAGTGATACCGCGGGCTTTTGATTCAGGAGCTTTGTCCAAATCATCAACGCCCTTCTTTTGAGCGGTCATACCATGAGCCGTCAAAACCTGCAATATTGCTGCAGTTAACGTAGTTTTACCATGGTCAACGTGACCAATAGTACCGATGTTAACGTGTGGCTTGTTTCGTAAAAAATCAGCCATACATCTTAATACTTACACGGCACTGCTTCGAGTGGTCGAAGTCAGATTTGTTGTCCAGCCGTAAAATTTGTTTATAAAATGATTAATTAATGACAAAATAATAGCGTAATTGGACTTCCAATTACAGCGTGTACATTATAGCAGGTATTTAAATTTTGGCAAGAGGAAAAACTGTGGACAAATGGCTATAATTCCCAGTTTTTACTGGACCGCTTGAACACAATTTGTATTCAAGACCATCTCAAAGAGCCCTAAACCGGCTCTAAATAGAAGCGTTCCTCCTCACCATCGTCGGGGAGATCGTCGATTTTTTCCTCTTTATCTAGCGAAATTTTAGCTGATTCGGTAGTTTGTCCTTCGTTCGTTGGTTCGGTAGCAAAATTTACTTGATCGCCTTCTTCAAACTGAGTAGCTTCTTTCTCAAAAGCATCCAGAGGTAGCTCTTCATCTAGGGTTTTTAGGGGTGTGGAAAGTATTGTAGACTCATTTTCACTATTTTCGCTCTCTTTAACTTCTTCTTCGGATAAATCATCTGCCTCCCACTCCAAAGGATCTTCAGTATCTTCGCCCAAAGGAGCGAGTCCGTCGGCAACGAAACTTTCTTCTAGTAAAAATTCATAATCGTCCAAATCCATGAGGACAACGACTGTATCGCTTTCTCGATCTACCACCACGACCTTGTCTCCAGTTTTCTTGACTAAACGTAAAACTCGATCTAATTGGTTGTTATTCATAGCTAGATTCTTTAGTTACGAGTTCATTATAACAGAAACTACCGCCGAGTCAACGTGGATAATGTGTATTAACTGTGTACGAATATGTGTCACAAATATCCAACCATTTTGAAACTTGTGACACAGTCCTCGCCCCGGAGTAATTCGGGGCGAGGAGCAGGGGCCGCTACCTATTCAAGGCACAGCGGCCCGAATTTCGCGAGATCGGTGTCGCAGGCCTTCACGCTTGCGACGCAGATCATCGCGGAGTTTGCGGGAGCGCTCCCGCAGATCATCACGCGACCGACGGAGTTCACCGATGGCCGCTCGAACCTCGCGTTGGAAGGCAGCGAGTTCGGGCGACGAGGCTGGAATGGGTACGACCGGAGGCGGCTGAACCACGACCGACGGTGAAGCCATGGTTGGTTCTGCCTCGCGAGGAACCACGATGGTCATTCCCGGTAGTTCCTCGACTGGCGGCTCCGGCGACGTGGTTGAGGGAACGTCCTCCGGCCACTCCATGAGCGGCAGAGACAGGCCGCTCGTGCCATTGAAGGCAAGATCGGCTCGCCCAGTTCCCCCGGGCTCGTTCCCGCGCGGCTGCCTGACACGAGGCGCAGGCTTGTCGCGGGTCTTAGGAGCGAAGAGCTGTGTGGCAAAGGCCTCAGCACCAGAATCCGGAGATACCTCCGGCGCCGTATCCACATCGTCCGCGAAACAGGCGAACCTGATGCAGACGATCGCGCAATCGGTGGTGTGCCCATAGGCACTCTCCACCGGCTTTGCACCTTGACAGCCGGCCTTTTCAGCCGTCTGCCAAGCCTTGTCCC
>DATDYA010000042.1:0-12201 GCA_035289165.1 Patescibacteria group bacterium | reverse complement strand
AAACCATCGCAGTTAATTGCCATGATTGATTACCCACCACTGCACAGTCCAAAAGCATTTACCACATATCGTAAAAAATTCAAATCTGGTAGTTATGTTGAACCTATTGTGGTTATACCCATAAAAATAGTTGTAGAGAATTTGGCAAAAAATAAAACGCGTTATAACACGTATAAAAAAACACTGGAACAGTTTTTAAAAGACCACCCTCGGGCAAAATATTTTATGACTGGAGGGAAACACCGTTCAGCCGCCGCAACGGTTTTGGGAGTAAAGATACCAAGTTTAATTATTAAGAATGATGCTGATGTGAATGGCGTTAATTTACTAATAGACAATGGAGAAATTACTGGTGTGCCACCAGTGAATGAAAATTTTAATAAAACTCTTGAAGAATTAGAAGAACATTTTTTTGAACACAAACGTTTTTGGACCATGGATGAAAAAGTTCGAGCTATGATAGAAAACGGAGACATTTGAGACAAATGGTAATTTAAATAATGGCCATTCTTATTTTTTTGCATACTATATTACTTGTAATATGCAAAAAGGGGAAATAATGCTTAATACACCTAAAGTACTATGGAAATCAATCATAAGTAATAACCGTTTTATTCCGTGTTTCAAAAGAATTTATCGTTAAATAGCATTTTGACATTCGTCTAATTTTCGTCTATTATACGTCTATAAATACCTTGGTTATAATTCCAAAAACAATGACTTAGCTAAGTCATTGTTTTTTATGGCTAAAGTAGACTTTACTTTTGACAAAAGCTCAAAAATATGAGATCATCGGTACTCACTTAACCATTTTGTATGGCTGAAGACGTAATCCTAAGGTTCGACAACGTCCTGTTTGAATACGCTGAAAGAAAGCCTGTCCTCGACGAGGTTTCTTTTAGTATCCACAGAGGCGCCAAGATAACTCTCATGGGACAGAATGGGGCGGGGAAGAGCACAGTATTCAAGCTTGTGAAAGGTGAATTAAAACCAACGCGAGGGAATGTTTACATTACGAACAACGCTACAATCGGTACCGCCTTACAAATGGTGGATAAGCAAGATCTATCCCTAACGGTTGAAGAATATTTTTTCCAGGCTTTTGAAAATGTGCCAGGGAATATTAAAAGCCAGATCAGTAAAGTAATGAACGCCGTTAATCTAACCGTTCCAACTGATCGCAAAGTCGGGGATTTGTCTGGCGGTCAACAAGCGAGAATTTTGTTGGCTTATGCTTTAATCCAAAATCCCGACATTCTCCTTTTGGATGAGCCGACCAACAATCTAGATAAAGAAGGCATTGATCATCTCATTCAATTTCTCGTCATGTATGATAAAACCGTCTTGGTTATTTCTCACGATGCCGATTTCTTAAACTGCTTTACCGAAGGCGTCGTTTATCTAGACGTCTTTACTAAAAAGATTGAGACCTACGTTGGCGACTATTATTCCGTAGTCGAAGAAATATCTAACCGGATTGAACGAGAAATTAAGAAAAATGCTCAGTTAAAGAAAGAAATTCAAGATAATAAAGATAAGGTGAATTTTTTCGCGAATAAGGGTGGTAAGATGCGCAAACTCGCGAGTAAACTAAAAGAAGAAATTGAAGAACTGGAGGAAAACAAAGTCGATGTTCGTCGTGAAGACAAGACTATTCGTGAATTCACTATTCCCGCTCAAGGGATAGTGGGTAATGTCGTTACCATAAGTTCTGTTAAGATTATTAAAGACCACGAACCGGTTATAAAGAAAGTAAATATTGTTTTACGACAAAGAGACCGGTTGCTTATTTCCGGACCGAACGGGATAGGTAAAAGCACTCTTCTACGTACGCTAGTAAATGAAAGCGACGACGGGGCGACTATTTTGAAAGACACTGTCGTTGGTTACTATAGTCAGGATTTTGCCACCTTGGATTACGGACAAACAGTCTTTGATTCTCTAGAAAGTGTTTTGGCTGATGGGATAGATACGCAAGAAATGCGTTCAGTGGCCGCCGGGTTCCTAATCACTGGGGAACTCATGGGCCTCCAAATTTCCAACTTATCCGAAGGGCAAAAAGGTCTTTTATCTTTTGCCCGGTTAGTTCTCATGAAGCCTGGGCTCCTAGTTTTAGACGAACCCACTAATCATATTAACTTCCGGCATATACCAGTTATTGCTAAAGCAATCAACGCCTATCAGGGTGCAATTGTCCTTATTAGCCATATGCCGGACTTTGTTAAGGAAATTACTTTTGATCAAGAATTGGATTTGAGCAAGCTTTAATTGGTTATTCTAAATAAATATGAGCCACCGTTTTAAAGCCATTGGTTTCGATTGGGGCGGAGTATTATATATCTACTCTTTTAAGTTATACCATACCGCCAGTGAATATTTACAGCTTCCTTTAGAACAAGTGCGCGAGGTATATTTTAAACACAACCATCTTTTGAACCTCGCCGAGTGCGATCCAAAGGATTTTTGGAAAATAGTTTTTACAGAACTGGGCCGGGGCGAGGAGACGGATAAGTTTATGAAATACATAAATAACATGCCGCTCGGCGCTCTTAACCACCCGATGTTTTCGCTGGTGGAATTAATTAAGAAACGCGGTTTTAAAGTTGGACTATTGAGTAACATGTCTTCCCTTGGCGCACTAGAAATTAGGTCACATGGTGTAGAGAAAATATTTGAAGTAGTCTTTTTCTCGGTTGAAGAACAGCTCATGAAACCTGATCCACGCGTTTACCAATCGTTTGCCAAACGTTTAGGTGTAGAACCAAATGAATTAATTTTTATTGATGATTCGGCTAAAAGTCTAGAAAGCGCCCCGGAAGTAGGTTATACGCCGGTACTGTATGAAGACATGCCTAGTCTTTTGAACCGTTTAGTAGAGCTAGAAGTTTTAAAACCCGAAGATCTTACTACCTTTATTACTAGTTAAATTTTATTTACCTAAGCAGTCTATTTATCTATGGAAGATTTATTAGTAGAAATATTGGCGGCCGGGGCAGGGGAGGAAGCAAAAGAAGGACATACTGTTTCTGTGCATTACACCGGTACGTTTGAAGATGGAACCAAATTTGATTCTAGTCTTGATCGTAACCAGCCGTTTTCTTTTAACCTCGGTGGTGGCATGGTTATTAAAGGCTGGGATTTGGGTGTCGTAGGAATGAAAGTGGGGGAAAAGAGAAAGCTTACCATTCCTTATCATCTCGGCTATGGTGAACACGGCTATGGTCCGATTCCTCCGAAAGCTACCATGGTCTTTGAAATTGAATTATTGCAGGTGACTTAAAAGTGTGTCAGCCATATGTCAAACGAAATTCAATTAGTTCCATTGCCATTAGCAAAACGTATTCTAGATGTTTTGGCCACTAGTATAATATTTCTTCTCCTTACCCCATTCTTTTTGTTTTTACTGTTGTTTATCGCTATCGAACAAATTTTTATTAAAGATTCTCGCGGTCCGTTTCTGTATAGTGAAAAAAGGATATCCGGAGGGCAAGTATTTAATTTTTACAAATGGCGTACTTTTAAAGTTACAGCCATCGAGGCCGCCTTAAAGGCTGGTCCGGTTATCCATACCGCTAATTTACAAAAAGATTTAAAAAATCTTACTTATTACGGTCGGCTCTTAAAAAGAATATATATGGACGAGTCGCCCCAACTATGGAATGTATTAAAAGGGGATATGACCCTAGTCGGACCTCGCCCGACTAATCTAGAAAATTCCACCAATTACAAAAATACTGGAGATTTCACTCGGGAAATAATTAAGTGTGGTCTTACGGGTCCCTACCAATCAGAAAAAGGGCATGCTGTACGAAGTCAGTTAGAGTTAGATAGAGACTATATTAATTTTGTTTCTGCGAATTCTGGTTGGAAAGTGGTGTTTAAAGACTTAACAATTATTTTAAAAACCATTCGGATAGTGCTAGAGGCTAAGGGGATTTGAAAGTTTTGTAAGCAGTTACCACCCAGCCATTGTATTTTACGCCAGTTTGTGCTATACTTCCGGTTGTTGCACGTTAATTAACATATATAACATAACATGGGATTTAACAAATTTGACAAAAATCGTGGTAGTCGAGGTGGTTTTGGTGGTGGCCCACGTCGTTTTGGCGGTCATAATGACGGTCCAAAACAGATGTTTCCAGCTACTTGTAGCGAGTGTGGCAATGATTGCCAAGTACCATTTCGTCCAACCGGCGATCGTCCAGTACTTTGCAGTAACTGTTTTAAAGGCCAGGGTGGCGCCAGTTCACGACCCCCTTTCCCGCAAAAGAGTTTTGGTGGTGGTTTCCGCAACAACAATACCAGTGGTGGAAGCTTTGGTGCTCGTACCGGTGGTGGAAATACCAACACCGTTACTAAGGCGGAAATTGATGCTTTGAACGTTAAACTCGACAAGATTGTGGCCATGCTTGCGACTTTGACTCCAAAGAGTGAACCAATGTTCTTTGCGCCCAAAAAAGAAGAACCAAAAATTCTTGGCAAGAAAGAAGCAACTAAGAAAGTTAAGACAGAAACTAAGAAAGCCAAAGCTAAGAAAAAATAATTCTCAATAACAAAATCAGCCCAGAAACAGGCTGATTTTGTTATTTAACGCCGGACCAGCTGACAGATAGCAAACCATATGCTAAGATAATAAAAGTGAGGGGGTTTAAATTATCCGTATTATGATTAAACATATTTGGTTTGACTTTAGCGAGACGATCGCGCGTCTGCACGAAGACCGCCACAATGAACTTCGTTATTCTACCTATGCTTCGGTGGTAGAAAAATCGGTAAATGAAGATTTAAAAAAAGAATACGAGCAACTATACATCAAGAGTAAACATAGCAATGCCGCAATCTTTCGTTCGTTGGGTCTGCCTTCTGATTTCTGGTCTCAAAAAGTTAACTCATTGGCACCACAAGACTTATACACCCTGGCTGATCCAGATATCCCCAAGGTATTAAAAAAGTTAAAAACTATTGTACCAATTTCAATTTTTTCTAATTTGAAATTGGGGGATGTTTTACCAGCATTAGGAATCGATATCTCTTTGTTTACCCACGTCCTTAGCGCTGAGATGTTAAAAGAACCCAAACCGGCTCTTGAGGGCTTTTATAAAATGGTTGAGCTCTCCCAATTACCACCAAGTGAGATCTTATATATCGGGGATAATGTTGGTAAGGATGTTTTACCGGCTAAAAAGGTTGGTATCCGGACGGGTCTGATGTGGGACAATTCCAAAAAAGCGGATTATTGTTTTAACGGGTTTAAAGAAATTTTTAGTGTATTTAAATAAATCAGTGGTAATACGATAAAAACAAAAAATTTAGCTTGGTGGGCGGGGGTCGGTGAGAGCGTGCTTAATTATTTCTTGAGTGAAGTCCCTGATATTTTGTAACTAGTTGTATTTTTTCGTAGTTTAAAAATACTGTGCCGATCTTCTAGCACAATATTTAGTTTTAGGAGTTATCTATCTATATTATTATTCCGTGAGGTGGATATGAGCGCGCCCCAGGCGGCGAGAACCGCAATTGTGGCACCGAGAATGATGTTGTTCCATAAAGCGGCCACATTGTCGGCAAAGCCCAGAATAAACGGTGAGAATAAAAGCCAGGCTCCTAAAATAACATTAACCCAACTCAACCAAGATTGGCGTACGCCATCGTTAGTGGTGCGCACCCCAGATAGAATCGCGACACCAACACCAACAATCACGCTGTTCCACATCGGTGTGGCGGCGTTTCCATAGCCGAGTATAAACGGGCTTATGATTAACCACAGTCCAAGGACAATGTCTACACCGCTAACGGTTTTCACCGTGGTCATCCTGTTGCCCATGATTGAAGTATTAGGCATATAGTTTAGTTAATTAATTAAATTGTCTAAACTCCACTTTGGAGTTAGTTACTATCATTATATTTTTAGCGTAGTTAAATCCTTGTTATGCGTCAAGCACACAAAACATTATGCCGGTATTTTTGTCGGCGGTATTGAAGCCTATTTTCTGGAGTGGTATACTTAAAGTTAGGATTAATTATTAGATTAAAAATTAAAATATGCGGGAAATCGAAAAAGATATTTCCAAAAAAGCTTTTGTAAATAAGCTCAAACGCCTAATCGAAAACATCAAAAGTGGTAAAGGTTTTATCATCCAGGTTAAGAAGAGGAAAATTATGGTGCCAACTAAGGTAGAATTTCAGATTGAACATGAAAAAGAAAGCGAAGACGAGAGTTTGGAGTTCGAATTAAAGTGGTAAAATATGCTCAACATTTTTAAGTCTAAAAAGAAATATTTTTTACTTCTTGTTGTTATTTTATTATTTTTTAGCGGTGTACTTTTAACAGTTTGGAATAATTTTTTTAAAGAGGTAGACAAAACAAAGGAAATTGTTTGTGCGGTCGATATGAAGATTTGTCCGGACGGCACAGTGGTTTTACGAGATCCACCTGACTGCAATTTTTCCGAATGTTCTTTTGAAATAGTTGAGATGACTAACAAATCCTGCAGAACCGATAAAGATTGTGCGCTTCCAATAACCGATGACAAACGTTCGGGGTGTCCCAAAGAAGGTCGGTGTATCGATAGTAACAAATGCGCAGTCGCCTGCCTCTCTACGACGGTCAGCTCCACCACCTCGCTTGATCGGAATTGGCAAGGAATGAAAAATCTTATCGCTCAATGCCAAGTTGCTGAAATAATGCAAACATATACCCGGCAAGTAGTAGCCACCTTAAAAAACGGTTATAGTTTTTCTGCCACCGAGCCAGCCTTTGATGATGTCTTGAAACTAGTGCGAATGGCGGAAGAAAAATGTGGAAAGGTCTCCGTGGTAACAGAATAATTTTATGTTATCCGATATCGCCGTGCATAATCTAAAGAGAGACAAAGGAGTTTTGGGCCAAAATCGGTAACCGTTTTTTCCAGTCCTCTGACCTGAAAGAATTGTATCAAGCCGCCGGGTTTAGAGGTTTTAAAAAAATTGGAAAAGGTAAGGTTTTAATTTTAACCGAACGAGTTCACAAGCTTAGATATAATACGACGAAAAAGGATACTTTGAGAATTCAGAAAGTTATCGAAAAAAACTCAAGGAGTGCGCGCATTACCAAAAATGGTTACACTCTTAAATTTGAATTCCCTATTTTTATTGCGAAGCAGTGAAGTGTTTATGATCTCTTTCGTCAAAAGACAGGTACCAGAAAACGAATTACGTTTTGTCTTCGCTCGCTCATCCGGTGCGGGCGGACAGAATGTTAATAAGACCTCCACCAAAGCGGCTGTTTATTGGCCGGTGTTAAAATCCCGAGCTTTTACCGTACTAGAAAAGGAGCGGATACAAAATAAATTAGCTAATCGGCTAACTATTCATAATGAAATAATGGTAGTTTCAGAAGAAGAGCGCTCACAATTAAGGAATCGTGAATTGGCCATTGCTCGCTTAAATGATTTGGTGGGCAAGTCTTTGTGGATAGTTAAAAAACGCCGTTCCACCCGTCCCACCCTTGCCTCTAAACTAAAACGCTTGGAGTCTAAGAAAAAACGTTCTACAATAAAAAAATTAAGGCGGGTAGAAGAAGATTAAACTTTTTCTTTATAAGGTTTGGTTAGATAGCCAAGTGTTTCAGTTTTAGATAATTTTGTGCTATAATAATCTGGTATTTCTCAAAGACTACCATGACGGAAAACATTTTTTTTCAAATCAGTATTCTTTTTAGCGTTACGATCTCGGTTGCTTTTCTTATCCGTCTTTTGCGTCAACCATTAATGGTCGCTTACATCGTTGCCGGAGTGGTCTGTGGACCGTTATTTTTAAATCTTTTACACGGCGACAAGGTTTTATTTGAGGCCTTTTCGCAATTCGGTATTGTTTTATTGTTGTTTGTTGTTGGTTTAAACTTAAACTTCAATTACATTAAAAAAGTTGGAAAGATCGTAGTGTCAGCTGGTATTAGTCAGGTAATTATAACTTCTGCTGTCGGTGCCGCCATCGTTTATTTCATGGGGTTGAACTGGGTTTCCGCCCTTTATCTTGGCGTTACCATTACCTTTTCCAGTACTATCGTTATTATAAAGCTTTTAAATGACAAGAAAGACACAGAGAGTGTTTATGGTCGATATACTATTGGTCTAATGCTGGTGCAAGACTTAGTTGCAATTGCTATCCTGATTACTCTTGGTATTCTAAAACAAAACGTGGCGGTAGGTGAGTATCTGTTGGAGCTTTTAATTAAGGGTGTTGTCTTATTCACGGCGATTATTCTGGTGGCCAAATATCTCTTGCCGCGTCTATTGAATAGAATAGCTAGTTCCAGCGAGTTCCTTTTTATTTTTACCATCACTTGGTGTTTTGCTGTCGCTAGTCTAGTTTATGGCGCCGGGTTTTCAATTGAAATCGGCGCTATTGTCGCCGGATTATCTCTTGGTTCTTCACCTTATCAGCCGGAGATAGCCAGCCGCATCAAACCTTTGCGTGATTTCTTCCTAGTTTTGTTTTTCATAATTCTAGGGAGCGAGGTCGGTCTGTCCAATATTGCTAACGTCTTCTGGCCAGGCTTGGCCTTAGCCGCTTTTATTTTAATCGGTAACCCTCTAATTTTGTATTTTCTTTTCCGTTCGGCGCGTTTTACGAGGCGCAATAGTTTTTTAATTGGCCTTACTGCCTCGCAAGTTAGTGAATTTGGTTTTATCGTTTTGTTTACTGGCCGCCAACTCGGTCATCTCCAGGGTGATGAAATAACTATTTTCACAATGGTGGCCCTGGCTACAATCTTCTGTTCTTCGTATATTATTACTTACAACGAACAGCTTTATCGTTTCTTTATGCCTTTTTTCCGTTTGTTTGGGAAAGACCAGTATCGTCAAATAGGGAAAAAGGTGGAGGAGTATGATGTCTGGCTGTTTGGTTATCATCGGATTGGTTGGAAAGTTTGCGAAGCTTTACGTGCCAAAAAGATTTCATTTGCCGTGGTAGATTTTAATCCCGAAGTAGTGGCCAAATTAAAAGCCAAAGGGGCAGATACCTTTTTTGGTGATGCAGCCGATGTCGAATTTTTGGAACTCTTACCCCTTGCTAAGGCGAAAATGATAATTATGACTATCCCGGCGCCCGATGATCAACAGACTCTAATCAGCCATATTCGCTCCCAAGGCTCCAAAGCTTTTATTATCGCCAACTTGTATCATTATAAATATGCAGAAGAGCTTTATAAAGCCGGCGCCGATTATGTCATGCTACCGCATCTTTTGGGTGGACAATGGATCGAGCACTTCTTAAAAGACAAGCGTCACACCGCTCGTACCTTCAAGTTGTTAAGAGACGAACAAAAAAAAGAGATGGGGTTGGCTATCCATACTTAGTGCCAATTTTTTATAAATATGAATAAAGAAGAAATTATAAACAAAACCGTCGAGTACATCAGATCCAAGCTTACCGGCGAAGGCACGGGTCATGACTGGTGGCATATTTATCGTGTCTGGAAAAACGCTGTTCATATTGGCAAACATGAGAATGTAGATTTATTTGTTGTTGAACTTGCTGCTCTACTTCATGATATTGCTGATTGGAAATTCCACGAAGGTAACGATGATGTTGGCCCGCAATTAGCCAGAGAATGGCTTGAAAAATTGGAGGTTGATGAGGCTGTGATTTCTCATGTTTGCGAAATAATTAAAGATGCTTCGTTCAAAGGTTCAAGGGTTGTGACCAAAATGAAAACAATCGAAGGCATGGTTGTACAAGACGCGGATCGACTAGATGCGATTGGCGCGATTGGTATCGCCAGAGCTTTTGCGTCCGGAGCAAAATTTAATGAATCGTTTTATGATACGGCTATTGCTGTGCCAGAGTATAAAGACAAAACCGAGTATACGAAAGCCAAAGGCAAAGAAGGACGGACCACAGTTAATCATTTTTATGAAAAATTGTTACTCTTGAAAGAATTGATGAATACTGCGACCGCGAAAAAAATAGCTGAGAAGCGACATAAAATAATGGAAGAATATTTAGAGAATTTCTTTCAAGAATGGGATGGAAAAGATTGAAACAGATTTTGGCCAACTCAGGCTACGGCAGTCGCCTAACAACTTAGAAAACCGGATATAATGTTAATCTATGCGAATAAATGTTAAAAAGACATCAGCTTTTTTATTACTAATAGTAGTTTTGTTTTTGCCAGGTTTTGTTAAAGCACAAACGCCAGATTTAGCAGAAGAAATTACTGAAACTAAGCAAGAGATATTTGAAGCGAAAGTTATCGAAGTCATACGGGAACGAGAATTGTCTCGTCCTGGTGGTTCTTTGGCCAAACAACAAAATCTACGTCTTAAAGGTTTAACGGGAAGTTTCAAAGATCAAGAAGTTGTTTTTTACGGCATCTCTGAAATCGATGTCGCGAGTGCCCAAAATTATAAGGTGGGGGACAAGGTTGTGGTTAATTACATCGAAAATGCTGAAGGCCAGGATGAATTTTTTATTCTCGACTTCGTTCGTCGCGGCTATTTATATTTATTAGCCGCGATTTTTGCTTTGACCGTTCTCGCGGTTGGTAAATGGAAAGGGGTTAAATCAATAATCGGATTGGTTTTGAGTTTTGTCGTCATCATGTATTTTATCTTGCCCCTCATTATTCGTGGCTCTAATCCGTTACTTGTTGGTCTAGCTGGGGCATTTCTCATCCTTACTATCATTATATATATTACCGAAGGATTTAATAGTAAAGCCCACCTCGCTGTTATTAGCATTCTTTTATCTCTTACAATCACTTTATTTCTTTCCTGGCTATTTACGCGTTTAACGAGGTTGACTGGTCTGGCCCAAGAAGAAGCGGTGTTTTTAATCGGTGCGACTGACACGCCGGTGAATTTCCAAGGTTTGCTTTTAGCGGGTATTTTAATCGGCGCGGTTGGCGTACTAGATGATGTAATCGTTGGACAAATCGAAGCGGTCCGGCAAATCCGTGAGGCTAACCCAAGCTATACCACCTGGCAAACCTTTCGTTCAGCTTACGCCATTGGCAACACTCACTTGGGTGCAATTGTCAACACTTTATTTTTAACCTATACCGGTGCGTCTTTGCCGCTCTTATTGCTTTTCAAATTAAACCAGAACCCTCCAGTTAGTTTCGGTCAGGCGATTAATAATGAAGTTATTGCGACCGAAGTGGTCAGGACTTTAGTCGGTAGTATTGGTGTGGCGTTGTCCTTGCCCATTGCCACCTTCCTAGCCGCCTCTTTCATTCCCAAAGAAAAGAAATAGTGGGAATAGATCTGGATGCTCTTGCCAGAGTGTTCTTTTTATTCTTCAATACCTGAGACGGCTAACCGTCCTATGCTTAACCCACATTATATGCGTATTGCTCAAATTGCCCCCATTGTCGAACGAGTGCCCCCGAAAAAATATGGTGGTACCGAGCGAATAGTATCTGCTTTGACCGAAGAATTAGTCCAGCGTGGTCACGAGGTCACCTTGTTTGCCACCGGTGACTCCTTGACCAAAGCTAAATTATCTCATGTCCACGAAATTGCTCTCCGCGAGGCTAAACTTGAGAACATTTATGGCTTAAATACTTGGACAATGTACCATATTGGTGAAGCTTATGCGCACCAAAGAGATTTTGATATTATCCACGATCATACGGGATATATTGGTTTACCAACTGCAAATATCGCGCAAACCCTGGTTGTTATTACTATGCACGGTAATTTTAATGAGGATGTTCGGCCCATTTTTGAGGCCCTCCGTCATCCGCATATCGCCTGTATTTCAAAAGCACAGGCCAGTGTTTTAAACTTGCGCGATTACAGTGTGGTTTACAACGGTTTGCCAATGGAACATTATCCTTTTAGTGAACAACACGATGGTTATTTATTATTTGTTGGTCGCATTTCCTTGGAAAAAGGGACGCACAATGCTATTGAAGTTGCCCGTAAACTGAATTTACCTTTAATTATTGCCGCCAAGCTCGATGAACCAGATAAAAAGTATTATCTAAAGCACGTTAAGCCATATTTAAATGAAAAAATTAAATGGATCGGAGAGGTGGATGAGGTGGAAAGAAACCGCCTGATGAGTAAAGCCCTGTGTTTTCTTCACCCAGTCACTTGGAATGAACCGTTTGGTTTAACAATGATCGAAGCGATGGCTTGTGGGTGTCCGGTTATCGCCTACGACAAAGGGTCGATCCCGGAGGTTGTTAAGGACGGGAAGACTGGTTATGTGGTT
>DATDYA010000041.1:0-6718 GCA_035289165.1 Patescibacteria group bacterium | reverse complement strand
TGGGCATATTATCTTTAGTTAATCTTTTAGCTGTATTATGCCACAAATCTTTATTTTTAGGTCCTATTTTTTTCTATTTAGTCATTTTTATCATAGTTGTAATTACCGGCGTTGTATTTCTGTATAAAGATTCGATTCCTTTCTTAGCAAATAATAACTCGGTAGTACAACCGGCAACCTATATCAATAATAAATATAAATTTCAACTAAATTTTTCTGAAAATTGGCGGGGCTATAAAGTAAGGGAAAGAAAAATTAGTGGCAATACCACCTACATAGAGTTTGCTCGTCCCACTAAGAACACCGTTGGTCTAATTCCTGTAGCCAATGCGCAAACAGGTGACGACTATGTGTTTGGAATTGTGGCCTACGATAAAACCGCGTGGGAGAATACAAAAACTGGCATAGGGACAAATCCGGCGTTGTTGGTTAAAAAAGGAGAAGTCTACTTGAGTTACGGGGTTAACACCGCGAGTTTAGATGATAAAACTTTGAATACCGATGAAGTAATTAGTATTATTGGTTCTGGTTTTCTTAACCCAACGATGGCTGAAGTAAAACAATATAATAACCAAAAGTTTAATTTTTCTATTGATTATCCGGGTAATTACTTGCCAAAAACTAAACAGGAAGATAGCGCTAATGGAGACCCGCGTTATTTAGAAGTGGATTTTGGACCAGCGGGGGCGCTAGTTATCCGGGTAATTTCTGAAATCGGTGGCGACCGAAAGGATATGGCGGGAGATTTTAGGGTGGCGATGGATGTTATTGATTCTGAAAAAAATATTATTGTTCAAGGAAAACCAGCGATAGACATGGTGGGTTGGGCTAAGCTATACCAAACTGATTCAGTGGTGCAGAAGATACATATGGTGACTTTTGAAGCCAGTGGCGCTGTATACGCCTTAGTTAACACCAACCCCTTAGCAGAAAAATTATTTAGTCAGATGATTAATTCTATAAAAATTTCTAAGTAAAAAAGTGAATAAAAAGTTGAAAATTTTTAATTCACCACCTAAAAATCAAAAACCCCATCGTCCTGGTGGGATTTTCGGAAGCCGCCCCATACCTCACAGCTTCACGGGCTAGCCTATGGATTGTAGGCAAGTAGATATAAACATCCGTTTATATCACCTTTCACCAGTTGCCGTATTGATAGGTGAAAGCTAACTTCTAAATTAACTATACTAATTCATACTAGTTTAGTCAAGTATTAGTTATCCACAACCAATCTGGGCAGGCTGGTCGTTTATTGCCGGCGTCCGTTTCGTTTTTGTTGCTTTTCGCCCCTTAAAAGCGTATACTTTATTAGGAAGTGTTGTGTTTTAATTATTTAATAATTATGGAAAACAATAAACGATTAATTATTGGCATTGTTGTGGCCTTTATCGTCATCATTGGCGGCTTTATTTTAGCCCGTGGGTTGAGCGACGAAGATACCTGGATTTGTGAAAATGGTACCTGGATAAGGCACGGCAACCCAACATCGGCGATGCCGACCGAAGGTTGTGGTGAAATTAAAACCACGGATTACGAGGGAGTTATTAAGACCGCAAATAATAATTCTCTGGTTATTAGTATCCCGGGCGGAGAGGATAAACAGTTTTCGCTCGCGCCTTCGACCGTGTTTATCGGTAATACGTCAGACATAACAGCTGGTAATGATCTTAAGCCGGGATTTACAGTAAATATTCGAGCTGAAGAAAAGGGTAATGAGCGGCAAGCTTTGGTTGTGACGATTTTGAAAGAAGTTAACATCTTCGTGACCGAACCCAAGCCAGGCGATGAGATTGGTTTACCGGTTACTATCAAAGGTGAGGCGCGTGTTTTTGAAAATACTTTTAATTACCGCATTAAAGATAAAAACGGAAAGATCCTTTGGGAAAGTTTTGGCATGACCGAAGCGCCAGACGCCGGCATCTTCGGGGCTTTTACAGTCGAAACAAATTATTCTAAACCCGCGACCGAAGAAGGAACAATCGAGGTCTTTGAATATTCGCCGAAAGACGGCGGTGAAGAAAATATGGTTATTGTACCAGTTCGTTTTGCTAAGGTAGAAGAAATGGTTGTAAAAGTTTTTTTAAGTAACCGTAAGAGCGACCCTAATTTTTTAGATTGTGGAAAAGTGTCGGCAGTTTTACGTCGGGTACCTAAGACTACTGGTGTCGCTCGGGCGGCCCTGGAAGAGTTGTTGCGGGGGGTGGCGAGAAATGAGGCGGAGTTGGGATATTTTTCTAATATTCCTTTTCGGGTCAGTATTAAAAGTTTGGTTGTGGAGAATGGCGTAGCGAAAGTGGACTTTAGTAAAGAACTGGAACCAGCCGGGGGTTCGTGCCTCGTAACCGCTATCCGGGCCCAGATTGAACAAACTTTGAAACAGTTTCCAACGGTCACTGCGGTCGAGATTTCGATCAACGGCAACAAGGAAGATATATTACAACCCTAATAATTGACCAGATAATAAATTAGCTATATAATGGTATAGCTAATTTTTTTTAAATCATTTTGTTATGCAAAACGTACAGGAAATATTCAATCGGATTAATGAAACACGAAAGAAGCAGAAAGATATCCGGAGCGCGTATAAAGATGCGCTCGCGACTTCTGAAGAGTACCAAGATGTTTTAGAAAAAATTAAGGCCTTGCGCGATCGAAAGAAACAGATTGAAGGGACGATTAAAGAAGAATTCAATAGCGAATTTCAAAAGTTGGATGGTTATCGGCTAGAACTGACTTCTGACGCCATGCTTTTGAGTGACGCGGCTCTATCTATGCTAATGAAAGGTGAAACAGTCGCGGTAACTGATGAATACAATAATAATTACGAGCCACAGTTTACGGTTAAATTTAAGAAGGCTTAACAGGTTGCAAATTTCTTCATAAGACGTATAATGGAGGGGTATGGAAGAAGCTTTTAGCTATCAATTTTTTGGCACGACAAAAGACGCCCTGGAGGCAGAATACCAGGCGATTTTGGCGGCCAAAGAATCCGTTTATTTTGAAGTATATATCTTTCTGGACGATGAAGTTGGGGGTCGTTTTGTGGACGCCCTGTGTGACAAAGCCGAAAAAGGTTTGGATGTAAAATTAATTATTGATGGGTTGGGTAGTTTCAAGATTTCTACTGGCGCGGTGGCGCGGTTGCGCCGTGCTGGCGTTGAAGTGTTGTGGTACAACAAGATTACGCCGGAATGGCGTTTACCCAAGTGGTTTGCACGGGTTATTTATCGCAATCACCGCAAGGTTTTGATTGTCGATCGAGAAATCGCTTTTTTGGGCGGGGTTAATGTCCAAGCTTTGAGTTATGGTTGGAACGATGTTTTTGTGCGGTTATCCGGGAAGATGATGCGGCCATTACTTCGCAGTTTTGCTAAGTCATATATTGAATGTGGCGGTAACCGAACAAAGATTAATGATTTGCTACATCCGAAAATCGTTGAAGGTTGGCAAGAATTGAAAGAAAAGTTTAATTTTGTCATGCACTCGCCGTTTTATCACCGTTATAACGCCTGGAAGCGAAGCTACATGCGTGGTTTGCTTTTAGCGGAAGAAAGTATTAATCTAATAACGCCGTATTACGCGCCGGATTTTCGGTTTTTTAAACTCCTCGCCCGCGCTCGTCGGCGCGGCGTCAAGGTGAATATATTTTTACCGCTCCGGCCGGATCATAAGTTTATGGAGTGGATTGCTCGGGCGTATTATCGCTTAACGCAACTGGCGGGAGCAGATATTTATTTGCTAAAGAATATGAACCACGGTAAGGCGATGACGGTTGATGGCAAGGCGGGGTATGTTGGCAGTTCCAATTTAACCCGTCGAAGTTTTCGTCACAATGCGGAATCCGGGGTGTTTTTTAATGATGAAAAAATGACCGGTGATTTGAATAATCTTTTTGAAGTCTGGAAAAAAGAGGCGGAATTGTTAAATAAAGAAGATTTAAATATTAAGCCAGGTAAATGGCGAAGATTTAAGGAGTGGTTGGGTCTTAAGGCGGGGAAGTATGTTTAAGCTTGGTTTGATTAAAATTTTTTTATGACCAATACCACAGTGAGTGTGCCATTAGCCGATCGTTTGCGGCCGAGGAATTTTCGGGAATTTGTCGGACAGGAGGAAATAGTTGGGGAGGGGAAACTACTTCGCAAATTGATTGAAAACGACGAAACATCTTCCTTAATTTTTTGGGGACCGCCCGGAGTGGGGAAAACTACTTTGGCGCAAATTATTGCGGAATCGACCAAAGCACATTTTGTCGAATTGTCGGGGGTGATGAGTGGCAAGGACGATCTGCGCAAGGCGATTGAGGTGGCCGAGAAGTTGCAGAAGAAAGAGGGCAAAAAAACAGTTTTGTTTATTGACGAAATACATCGTTGGAGCAAAGCGCAGCAAGACGCGCTCTTGCCGTATGTTGAGCGGGGTACTTTGACTTTAATTGGTGCCACTACTGAAAATCCTTCTTTTGAAGTAATCGGAGCGTTATTATCTCGTTCTCGAGTTTTTATTTTAAAACATTTAGAAACACCGGAGATCGCTCGCGTGGTTAGGCGTGCTTTGGTGGATAAGGAGCGTGGTTTGGGTGATGAAAAGATCGAAATAGACAGCGAGACGATAAATTTGTTATCTGAACTGGCTGGTGGTGATGCTCGGTCGGCTTTAAATGGTTTGGAGTTGGCGTATAAATCTAAAAGTAAAAAAGCTGGTAAAAAGGAGAGTGTCGTCATTACAAAAGAAGACATCAAAGAGGCTTTACAACGGACACACCTGGTTTTTGATAAACAAGGTGAGGAATTTTACAATTTAATTTCTGCTTTGCATAAATCCATGCGCGGCAGTGACGCCAACGCCGCGTTATACTGGCTGGCACGGATGTTGGAAGGTGGGGCCGACCCCTTGTATGTCGCACGTCGGGTTTTACGGTTTGCGGCGGAAGATATTGGCGTAGCTGATTCGCGTGCTTTGCTCGTTAGCAATGCGGCCTATGATGCTTGTCATAAAATTGGTTTACCAGAATGCAACGTACATTTGGCGGAGGCAGTTGTTTACTGTGCTCTGGCCAAGAAATCCAATGTTTTGTATACTGCCTATATGGCTGCGGCCAATGACGCAAAAAATACTTCCCATTTAGGGGTACCGTTACATCTTCGAAACGCACCAACGAAATTTATGAAAGAAATTGGTTATGGTAAGGACTATAAATATTCACCAGACCATAATTACCAAGAAGAGCAGGAATATTTGCCAAAGGAGTTAAAGAATAAAAAGTATTTAGATAAATAATTTGCATGCCGAAATTTCTCCTGCATACCTGTTGCGCGCCCTGTAGCATCGCGATTATCGAGGAGTTAAAAGATGAATTTGCACTCACGGTTTTGTTTTATAACCCGAACATCCAGCCAGAAGAAGAATATCTAAAAAGAAAAGCGGAAGTGGTGAAAGTATGTAGCGAATGGGATGTGCCGATTGTAGACATGGATTATGAGACGGAAAGGTGGCGGGAAGTGGTAAGGGGGCTGGAAAACGAACCCGAAGGCGGGGCGCGTTGCTCCCAGTGTTTTAATTTGCGCTTAGACCAGACCGCGAACTATGCTGCTAAGCATGGCTTTGATTTTTTCGGTACGAGTTTAACCAGTGGAAGAAATAAAAAAGCGGCCGTTATTCATCCAATCGCTACAGCACTCGGAAGTCGTTATGGCGTTGAATTTTTCGCCGTTGATTGGAAAAAAGGTGGCCGCCAAGAAAGGGCTAATAAACTGGTGGCCGAGAGGAAAATCTATCGCCAAATCTATTGCGGTTGCGTCTATTCTAAATAGACGTTTTTTAAATTATTTTTTTATTTTAACCAACTAAATTATGTCTACAGATTCGAAGGCAACGATTATCGTTGGCACCCAGTGGGGTGATGAGGGGAAAGGAAAAGTAACCGATTACTTTGCGGGCGGATCAGAATATGTGGTTCGTTTTCAGGGTGGTAATAACGCTGGCCATACCGTGGTAGTGGGGAGTGAGATATATAAATTGCATCTAATTCCTTCTGGTATTCTTTACCCTGGTACTGTTTCCGTCATTGGTAATGGTTGTTTAATTGATCCGGGGGTTTTAGCTAAGGAAATTGAGGAATTAAAAGCACGGGGGGTAAAGATGAATTTACGTATCAGTGAGCGGGCCCATGTCATTATGCCGTATCACCCGATCATGGATGCGGGGATGAATGCTTTCCAAGGGAAATTATCCGCCGGCAGTACGGGCCGAGGAATCGCACCAGTCGCCGCGGATAAAGCATTTCGGATTGGTATTCGGATGGGAGATTTATTAGATAAAGATTTGTTTAAAGAAAAATTAGATAACGCTTACAAATTTAACGCCGCGGTTATCCGGGATGTCTTTAAACAAGAGTTGCCGATGTCCCAGGAGGAAATTTATACCGAATTTTTGGCCCACGGAGAAAAGTTGCGTGAATATGTTGGTGATACAGAACTGGAATTAGCCGAAGCCTACCAGTCGGGTAAGAAAATTTTGTTTGAAGGCGCTCAAGGAATGTCTTTGGACCCCGATCACGGAGTTTACCCGCATACGACAAGTACGAATAATGTGGCTGGTTACGCCCGAGTTGGAGCGGGGCTTGGTATGAATGAGGGGGTAAGAATAATTGGTATTGTTAAAGCGTATGTTAGTCGCGTCGGAGTTAGTCCTTTTCCCACTGAATTATTGGACGAAGTGGGGG
>DATDYA010000040.1:0-25837 GCA_035289165.1 Patescibacteria group bacterium | reverse complement strand
ATAGAACTACTTCGTTTTAATGAAAAATTTAGAAATATTTTTTCTTTTGTTTTGGGAGACACACTCGTCGTCGATGATCTGGCCGCGGCTGAGAGGGTGGGAGTGGGCCAAGTCCGTATGGTAACCCTGCAAGGGGATTTAATCGAACGAAGTGGAGTAATGAAGGGGGGTTACCGCTCTTCACAACGACGGAGTATAAGTTTTTCGGGAGAGTTGTCTTTAAACAGCGGAGAACGTTTACATGAGCTGGAAGAGAAGATAAAAGTTTTACAGGGTAATCTCTCTGATTTAGAAAAAGAAAACGAAAGGATCACGGCTGGAGTATTGGGAAAAGAAGTCGCTTACAAGACGGCAGAAGCGCGGGCAGAATTATTATTACAAGATCGCCATAATATTGAAAAAGAATTGGCTGGTTTAAGTCGCGAGCTCGAAATTTCTTCGCTCGCTCCAGCTGACAGAAGTGTGGCTCTCGCTAAATTACAAGAAGATAAAAATAAACTAGAAAAGGAATTAAAGAACGCCGAAGAAAGGGTTAGTGGGTTGAGTAATGAGATCGGGAATTTTAACCGTCGTGAAGAAGAAAAGAAACAGCGGGTCTTTGCTTTGCAAGAAAAGATGCAAAAAGAACAGACTGAGGTGAACAATATTCTCGCCGAGCGTCAGGATTTAAAAATTGAAATGGCGAGATTAGAAACTAAAAAAGAAGATTTAGAGCGTGAGGTGGAAAGAGAAATGAGTGCAGTACTTGCTTCCTTAATCGAACGCAATCCACCAACTATTAAAATGGAGTTGTTACCGGAAGTGGCCGATGATATCCAAAAATTAAAATACCAATTAAGTCTAATTGGCGGCATTGACGAAGAAGTGACCAAAGAATATGCCGAGACTAAAGAAAAATACGAATTTTTGTCTAGCCAGTTAACTGATCTAGGACAAGCGATTAGTGATTTGGGAAAAATGATTGAAGAACTTGACTCGCTCATGAAGAAAAAACGAGAGACGGCTTTTAAAAAGATTCGTAAAGAATTTGATCGGTATTTCAAAGTATTGTTTGGTGGCGGTAAAGCCGAGTTGGAAGAAATATATGGGGATGTGGTAGAAGAGGGTGAAGAGGAAGGTGTGATTGAGGAAGTCGAGAACCAGAAACCAAAAAGGCGCGATAAAATTTTAACTGGCATTGACGTCATAGTTAATCCACCGGGGAAAAAGATAAAGCACATTAATTCTTTGTCCGGCGGTGAAAGAACCCTGACTTCGATCGCTCTTATTTGTGCCATTCTGCATTGTAATCCATCGCCGTTTGTGGTTCTGGATGAAGTCGAGGCGGCTCTGGACGAATCTAACACCATGAAATTTGCCGCCATCATGAGTGAACTGTCTTCACAATCCCAGTTCATAATTATTACTCACAACCGCGTAACCATGCATTCAGCTAACGCTCTCTATGGCGTGGTTATGGGTAGTGATGGCATTTCCAAGCTTCTTAGCGTGAAGATGGAGGATGTACCTGAGTACGAAGAAAAGCCTAATATTGACAAAAAGGCTTAGATCTTGTATATTAATCACGCTCTCTAGGGCAGGATTTGCCTAACCGTTGACTACGGAAAATCGTCGTTTGTTAATTTGAATGTATTTTAGTTATGTTAATGATTCGTTTACAACGCGTAGGAAAGAAGAAACAGCCAACTTATCGGTTGATTGTTTCAGAAAAGACAAAAGATACCCATGATAAATACGTGGAACTTTTAGGGAGCTTTAACCCACATCTTAAAGAAGGTGGTTTTTTACCAAAGGCTGACCGGATTAAATACTGGATTAGCGTTGGCGCTCAACCATCAGATACAGTGCGTAACTTGTTAATAAATGCCGGTGTTATTACTGGCAAGAAGAGCAAGTCTGTATTTTTGTCTGGTGCCAGAAAAGCTAAATTGGTAGAAAAGAAGAAGGCAAAAATCGAGGCCGATGAAAAATCTGCTGCCGCCAGGGTAGCAGCAGCCGAAGCCGAAAAAACGGCGGCTGAGGAAGCGGCTAAAGTAGCCCTCGAAACCCCAGTTGAAGAAGCTGTAGCCGAAACCCCAACAGTTGAAGTGGCTCCGGAAGAGAAAAAAGAAGAGCCCCCCACCGAGAGTGAGGCCCCAGCGGCTTAAGACCAGTTGACGGGTAGACAGAACTTGATATAATGTAAGAAAGCAGCATGAGTGGCACAACCACTTTCTAGTCGACAGGCTGCACTGTTAAGAAAAGTAAGTATTTGAAATATGGAAGCAGATCAACAGTTTGTTGAAGAGGTCGTAAAGGCCATCGTCAACAACCCGAATGACGTGAAGACCGAACGCGTAATTGACGAACGCGGAGTCCTCATCACTTTGGACGTCAATCCAAATGACATGGGTTATGTCATCGGTCGTCAAGGTCAGACTGCTCGCGCTCTACGCACCCTGTTAAAGATCGTTGGTGCTAAGCACAATGCTCGTGTGAATTTGAAAATCAACGAGCCAGCCGGTGGACGTGTTGTTCGCCCAAGTGCCCCAGCCCCAATGACTGACGAAGTGATAGACACTAGTGCAGTTGATGATTTGAAGATCTAATTGATCTTACAATAGACACTTAAACCGCCTTGTGGTAAAATGCTGCAAGGCGGTTTTATTTCTCTTTTTTTATGCAATTCGACATCTTAACAATTTTCCCGGACATGGTCCATCATTATACCAACGATAGCATTCTTGGTCGTGCCCAAAAGGATAAAAAGATTAAAATTACTGCTCATAATTTTCGTGATTATTCCAAAGACAAACATGGTAAGGTAGATGATCGTCCGTTTGGTGGCGGTCCGGGCATGATTTTACAAATCCAACCAATTTATGATTGTTTAAAGAGTTTGAAGCTTTTGGGAGAACAGCGAAGAAGCAAAAAAGAAAAAGTTCGGATTTTATTAATGGATCCCGCTGGTAAGAAATTTAATGAAAAAATGGCCGCTCGTTTTTCTAAATATGATCGCCTGGTTTTAATCTCTGGACGCTACGAAGGTTTTGATGCGCGGGTAAATAAATTGGTGGACGAAAGAGTGTCGGTAGGGGACTATGTTTTAGCCGGTGGAGAATTACCAGCCCTAACGATTGTCGAAGCGGTAGCCAGATTGGTACCAGGTGTTTTGGGCAATGTTAACTCTTTGGCTCTGGAAACACACACTAAAAAAACCAGTGGTAAAGAGTATCCGCAATATACCAGGCCAGAGGACTATGATGGTTTAAAGGTTCCGAAGGTTTTGATCTCGGGCGACCATAAAAAAATCGGGGAGTGGAGAAAGAAAAAAACTGGCTAACTTATCCACATATTTAAGGGTTTTTACCCCTTGACAACATTTGGCTAAAATGTTAATCTGTAGAAGCTAAAAATTTAGGTTGGCAACCTAGCAATTTGTACCTCAAAAAACACGACTTCTTCTAAGTTATTCCGGAGTGGAATAAAACTGGAAAGAGAAAAGAGTAACTCAGGCTGGGTTCCTCTTTTTTCTTTCCTCGTAAGAGGGAAGAATGTACCTTGACAACATCAAAGTGACAAAAACCATATATAAGAACGTCTATCTTAAATAAATTCAAGTATATAAACTTGATCATTTAATAAGGAGCAAGAATCTTACTCTTATTTTTGAGAGTTTGATCCTGGCTCAGGATGAACGCTGGCGGCGTGTCTAAGGCATGCAAGTCGCGGGACGTGCGCTCCGCAAGGAGCGTTACGACCGGCAGACGGGTGAGTAACACATTGGTAACCTACCTCTAAGACGGGGATAGCCTGGCGAAAGCTAGATTAATACCCGATAGTAATGCGGGGACATAAGTCATTCGCATTTAAAGCTTCGGCGCTTAGAGAGGGGCCTATGGCTTATCAGCTAGTTGGTAGGGTAACGGCCTACAAAGGCTTCGACGAGTAGCAGGCGTGAGAGCGTGACCTGCCTCACTGGGACTGAGATACTGCCCAGACACCTACGGGTGGCTGCAGTCGAGAATATTCCACAATGGGGGAAACCCTGATGGAGCGACGCCGCGTGCAGGATGAAGGCCTTCGGGTTGTAAACTGCTTTTACGAGGGAAGAATTCGTGACGGTACCTCGTGAATAAGAGGTTGCTAACTCTGTGAGCTCAATATATAGAGCGATGGTGCAGAGTTGTAATGGTAACATTACATAAGAAAATTTCGCTATATGCTGGAACATCTTGTAAAGGGTATAGTACTTTAAAATAAAAATTAAAGTGAAAATTTATACCAAACCCCAAAAAGACTCCGCTGGTCATAAGGGTTGCGAGACAATCAGCAGGGAACCCCTTAAAGTAAGGGGACACCTCAGAGACTACACGCGAAACTCCTATTCTAAATAGGATGATGATATAGTCCAAATACTGCTTTTGATTAAAGTTAATCAAAAATTTAGCCAGCAGCAGCGGTAATACAGAGACCTCAAGCGTTATCCGGATTTATTGGGCGTAAAGCGTCCGCAGGTTGTTTGGCGGGTCAGGGGTTAAATCTTCATGCTCAACATGGAGTCTGCTCTTGAAACTACCAAACTCGAGGATGGGAGAGGCAAGTAGAATTGCAGGTGTAGTCGTAATAAGCGTTGATATCTGCAAGAATACCAAAGGCGAAGGCAGCTTGCTGGAACATACCTGACACTCATGGACGAAAGCGTGGGGAGCAAACAGGATTAGATACCCTGGTAGTCCACGCCCTAAACGATGTACACTAGGTATTGGCAGTATCGACCCTGTCAGTGCCGTTTAAAAAAGCTAACGCGTTAAGTGTACCGCCTGGGAAGTACGGCCGCAAGGCTAAAACTCAAAGGAATAGACGGGGACCCGCACAAGCGGTGGAGCATGTGGTTTAATTCGATAGCAAACGTGGAACCTTACCTAGGCTCAACTACTAGCTGCATATGACCGGAAACGGACATAGCCTTCGAGGGTGCTAGATAGGTGCTGCATGGTTGCCGTCAGCTCGTGCTGTGAAGTGTACCATTAAGTTGGGAAACGAGCGCAACCCTCGTCGTGTGTTAAATTGTACACACGAGACCGCCCCCCATTGAGCGCATTTTTTTAGAAAGTGCGTTGAATGGGGGGAGGAAGGAGAGGACGACGTCAAATCAGCATGGCTCTTACGTCTAGGGCTACACACATGCTACAATGGCCAGTACAATGGGTTGCCAAACCGCGAGGTGGAGCTAATCCCATCAAAGCTGGCCCCAGTTCAGATTGAAGGCTGCAACTCGCCTTCATGAAGTCGGAATCGCTAGTAAACGCGTATCAGCCACGGCGCGTTGAATACGTTCTCGGGTCTTGTACTCAGAAACTAAAGGCGCCTGGCAGTATATATTACCAAGAGGTTAAAATCCTCTCCTCTGCATCCCGTGCAGAGCGTAGCCGAAGGATAGGACTAAAATCCGTAAGGAATAGTCTGAAGGATCCGATGTGGCAAAATACAGCCTTTCATAAAAGGGGCGTATCGACCTATATAGTTCTGCGGTGAGGTATAGGGAAGATACATTAGACTTAACCCCGAAAGGATGTAAGGAAAGGAAATATATATGACCCAGGGAGACCCTACTTTTTTTGGAAAAAAAAAGAGGGAGTCAGCTGCGTCATAGTACTTCGAATAATATCGAAGGAAGGACAAAACCATTACCCGCTGATTAAATAAATTATTCAGTGAGATAGTGGGCTCGCGTAGTGCGAGAAAATCGCACGCTACGCTCCGATATGAAAAGTCGGAGAGTTCTGACAGTATGTCAGAACTTGGGAACGCGAAATGTAAATTATCGCAATCCGCCCGTCACACCACGGGAGTTGGCAATGCCCAAAATCTCCTTACGGGGACTAAGGCAGGGTCAATGACTAGGGTGAAGTCGTTGAGTGAAACTCACTGTTGCGACCTGTGATCGTAAGGTCACAGTAAAATCTAACTGTTACGGTGGAGCCTAACGATGAATTGTGCTATACTTTAAAGGTATTGTATAAATCATCTAAGGGAATACCGTGGGAAGTCAAGTAAGAAATTGGAATTCCAAAGAAACAAGAGATTTGCGTAATCGTTTGAAATTACAACCAATGCAGAAAGCAATTTTGGTTGGAAAAATTTTAGGCGATGGCTCAATCGTTTCAACCGGTGGAAGAAATTATCGTCTGCAAGTAGAGCATTGTTCAAAACAAAAAGATTATGTGTATTGGTTAGCAAATATTTTTGATGAATGGTTGTTATTACCACCAAAATTATTGAATCAACACCAGTCTTATCGGTTTAGGACAATTGCTCACCCGGAGATAACAGAGTTCCAAAAAATATTCTATCAAACTGGAGTAAAAATTGTTCCGCAGAATATCTGCGAATTGCTAAATCATCCAATTGGTTTAGCGGTATGGTTTATGGATGATGGTGGTTTGAGTTCTTCAAAGAGCTCAGTTACGATAAGTACACACTGTTATACCGAAGCCGAAAATAATTTGTTAATCGATTGCCTTTGTACCAATTTTGAATTGCGAGTCAATTTAAATTGGGACGGTAAAGGCTTTAGATTATATATACCAGTAAAGGAAATCCCAAGATTTAAGGAAATTGTTTCCCCATATATCTTGCCAATGATGGAATATAAAATTCCTTTGACCCCGTAGAGACTACACGTTGGCTCCTGTGTGGAACGCAGGATGATGATATAGTCCGTGCCCATGGAAACATGTGGAAATACATGAACAAGGCATCCCTAGCGGAAGCTGGGGATGGATCACCTCCTTTCTGGAGATACTCTTGCGAAAGCAAGATGATCCAAGTCGATCCTGGTCTTCGGACCGGGGGAAGATAGATGTAAAGGTTTTTGTCACTTTGATGGAGTCAAGGAAAAGACACTGGAAACGGTGTTTTTTGTTATATAAGCACTTGCTTTTTTTGCTGTAATTTGTTACAATCCTTTTGCCTTTTTGGGCGGCTAGCTCAGATGGTTAGAGCGCCTGCACGACACGCAGGAGGTCACAGGTTCGATTCCTGTGTCGCCCACCAGTTGGTACTTGATTTTTTCTTTAAAATCTGGTACTCTTTTGTAAGTTTTGGGCAATTAGCTCAGATGGTTAGAGCGCGTCACTGATAATGACGAGGTCGATGGTTCGATTCCATCATTGCCCACCAGTTTCCTGCTAGAAAGCAGGATTTTTCTTAGCTTGCTTTTTAGGTCAATTGTATATATAATACCTAACGCTAAACATAACTTATGGACGAAGAAAATAAGCCACAAAATACTGGGAAAGCCATTGCTGGTACTTTAATGGGCATCGGGTTGTTTTTGTTGGAATTAATCAAGATTTCGCTTTTGGCTGGTGTTACCATATTTTTAATCCGTTATTATCTTTTTAAACCATTTTACGTGAAGGGCCAATCCATGGAGCCGAATTTTTTTGAAAAAGAGTATCTCATCATCGATGAGATTTCTTATCGCTTGCGTGCTCCTGAACGTGGCGAGGTGATTGTCTTTCGTTATCCAGAAAACCCGAAAGAATATTTTTTGAAAAGGGTGATTGGTTTACCCGGTGAACGGGTTAAAATTTCAAACAACCAGGTTATAATCTACAACGACCAATATCCCGAAGGAAAAAAATTAGAAGAGGATTATCTACCTTCTTATGTGGAAACTTTGGGGGATAAAATTACTACCCTTGGCGCTGAACAATATTTTGTTTTAGGGGATAACCGTTCTAATAGTTTAGATTCTCGTCGAATCGGTCCGATCGATAAAGGATATATTGTTGGCCGAGCTTGGTTTCGTGGTTGGCCAGTAAACCGGATGCAAACATTTTCGGCCCCGGAACTGGGTTTGTAGATTATTTATTAAAATATATTAGACCAGCTTTCTTTTTTAATTAACTAAATTTATGAAAAAAATGACTACTACAAAAAAGAAAGAAGTAAAAAAGAATTCCTTTGTCCAACGAACTGGTAAGGAAAAAATAGAAAAAGCCAAAGCCGGTAAAGAAGCGGCAACTACGGAAACCCGTTCTAAGCGAGGTTTTAATGTGGTACGGGGGATGCGGGATGTTTTGCCAAAAGAAGAAAGATATTGGAAGGCCCTTTACCATAATGCCGAAAAGCTAGCGGAACATTTTCAGTTTGGGCGGATTGATACCCCAATTGTTGAAGACGCTAATTTGTTTGTTCGCTCCATTGGTAAAGGGACCGACGTGGTAGATAAAGAAATGTATGTTTTTGAAGACCGTGATGGGTCCAAGGTTTGTTTAAGACCGGAAGCCACCGCTTCGGTAACCAGAGCCTACATCAACGGCGGCATGTGGAACATGCAACAACCAGTTAAGTTCTGGTATTGGGGGCCGATGTTCCGCCACGATCGTCCGCAAGCCGGGCGTTACCGTGAATTTAACCAGGTTGGTTTCGAAACTTTTGGTAGTGATGAACCAGCGCTTGACGCCGAAATTATTTTAGTAGCATATAATTTTTATAAAGATCTAGGGTTATCAACCCAAATTCACATCAACAGCATTGGTACCCCTGAAGAAAGACAAAGATATAAAACAGAGCTCGTAAATTATTACCGTACCAAACGAAGCTATTTGTGTGAAGACTGTCGATTGAGGATTAGTAAAAATCCTTTGCGTCTTTTGGACTGCAAAGCCGAACAATGCCAACCGGTCAAGGAAGATGCCCCACAGATTATTGATTGGTTGGGTGAGGAGTCTAAAAGTCACTTCATGAAGGTGTTGGAATATTTGGATGAGCTCGGAGTACCGTATGTCTTACAATCCACGCTAGTTCGTGGTTTAGATTACTACACCCACACTGTATTCGAAGTCTACCCTGACGTTGGCGAAGAAGGTGCACAGAGTGCTTTGGGTGGTGGCGGGAGGTATGATCTTTTGGCCGAAGAAATGGGTGGACGCCCGACACCGGCGGTTGGTTTCTCGGGCGGTGTTGAACGGTCGGTGGCTTACCTAAAAGACAGTGACGAAAAAGGTTTAGTTAAAGTGCCTAAACTGGAATCCGATGTATTTCTGGCCCAACTTGGAGACGAGGCCCGTCGTCGGTCTCTCCAGCTGTTAAATGATTTACGCGAGAGTGGTATTCGTATATCCTATAATTTCTCTAAGAATTCTCTTAAAACCCAGTTGGAGGTAGCTAATTCTTTAGCCTTGCCATACGTCTTAATTATTGGGCAAAAAGAGGTTCAAGATGGTACGGTAATCATTCGAGATATGGAGTCGGGGGTGCAGGAAACGGTAGACCAAAAAAAGGTAGAAAACATCCTAAAAAAGAAATTGGGGCGCGTTTGACGGAATGAAGAGTAAAGTGTATAATAGCCCCAGACTAATTTAACTAATTTAAGGGTGGAGGTGAATAATTGTGGCAGAAATAAAACGTCGTAAAAATGAGTCTTTCGAGGCTTTTATTAGACGCGTAAAAAAGCGCTGGCAACAATCCGGCAAAATTCTGCAAGTTAAGAAGATTCGTTATCACGATAAAGAGCAGAATCGAAATATGCGCCGTAAGAGCGCGTTGCATCGCAAAACCGTTTCCGATAAGATGGAGTATCTTAAAAAGATCGGTCGTTTGCCTGAAGATCCACGAGGCCATAGACGCTAGGAGAGAGAAGAAATTAAGTTGTTAATTCCATTGTTCCATGCTTCAATGGATGACGTTTAACTTCAATCAAAAAAGAAGGACCGCTGGACTATTAGGGGTATTGTTCCTGGCGGTCTTTTTTGTTTTATTGTTTTATAGTTTCCCAGTTGAGGCGCAAACCCTAACTTCTAATGAAGCAGGGGTGGGCATGATTGAACAGCCTTTGGGTTTGCCAAGCACGGATATCCGGATTATTATTGCGCGGATTATTCGCGCGGCTTTAGGTTTGCTGGGGATAATTTTGCTAGTGATTATAATTTATGCCGGGTTTCTCTGGATGACTGCCGGCGGTAATGACGAGCAGATTGGCAAGGCAAAAAATATTATTAAGAATGGGGTGATCGGGCTCATTATTATCATGAGTGCTTATGCCATTACGCAGTTTATTATTAGTTCGCTTTTAGGAGCAATGGGCGGGCCGGTCAGAGGCCCGGGAGTAAATATTGTTCAGACCACGAATTTTCAAGGTAGTGGGGCTTTGGGGAAGGTAATACGTGATCATTATCCCACCCGGAACCAGACAGATGTGCCGCGGAACACGAGTATTATTATAACTTTTACCAAACCGATAAATCCGGAGAGTTTTATTGATGACACTACGGGGGATGGAATCTTGGGTAATTGCGAGGCGACAGTTGATAACTGGTGGGCGGATTGTGATCGGGTAAAAATGACTGATAATGCCCTAACCGATAATCTGATTAATATTAAAAAGACGATCGATGGTCAATCGATTCAAGGGGCAGTGGCGCTTACCAGTAGTTCTACCATCAATGGTGTTAGCGGAATCTATACGTTGGTTTTAAAACCAATTACCAATGGTAATGAAGTAAGTGGTGGGTATTTAGGAAGCTCAAACGAAGAGGTGGCCTATAGCGTTCGACTGGGGGCGGGAATTCAATTAAATGAAAGAAATGGCGCCAATCAATATGTTTCAGCTTTCGAACAAAGGATTTTGGGAAATAATTATTATGAATGGCAATTTACTACTAGCAAATTTTTAGACAATACGCCGCCAACGGTTAAAAATGTTTTTCCAGAAAATAACAGTACAGAACCAAAAAATTCGGCTATCCAGATAGAATTTTCTGAAGCTATGAACCCGATTGGTTTGCAGGGCAATTTTAGACTAGGCGGTGATTATTACTATATCGAAGGCTGGAATGTGTTTTTAAGGGCTTTAAGTAGCGATATACCAATCGGAAGTTTTAATTTAGTCAGCAATTATCGTATTTTAGAATTTGTTTCCGAGAGAGAATGTGGCATTAATTCTTGTGGCAACCAAATTTTTTGCTTGCCGGTTTGCGACGCCCGCGATGTCCCAGATACCTGCGAAGAGGATTTATATAAAATTTTAATCCGAGCCGGCAAAGCCATAAACGCTAATAATTTTGAGGCATTGCCATTTTCTGGCGCTGTAGATGCCGCCGGGAATGCCCTCGATGGCAACAAAAATGGTCGAGTTGATGATGGGTGGTTTTCCGATAATTGGGATCCCGATGAATTTTTTGATTCTTCTTCGGATAACTACACTTGGAGATTTACGATTGAAGATCGGGTTGACGCGACTGCGCCATTCTTAGAATCAGTAGTGCCGGGCGCCGAAGCGGAGAGTGTTACGCCTTTTCAGAATGTAGAATTAATTTTTAGTAAAAGAATGTTGGCGTCGTCTTTGCATAATATTTTGTTAGAGCAGAAAGATGTTTCGGCTACCCCGCCAGAAGAAAGAGAAACCATACCTTTATGTTATTCGCATCTAACGAATTATATCGAAGGCGATGGTGGGTTAAAAACCCAAGCTATATTAAGACACTGCCCATTTTTGGAGGGTAAAAGAATGTTTTACATACCAACCGTAACCTCTACGGTGGTGGATGTTCATTTTAATTGTTTTTTCCCAGGTAAAGGACCAGCCCAAGTTAATGAGGGGAACCTTGAACCGGATGAATGTCTACCGAATAGCCCCCCAGGGGATTGTTGTAGTGTTGATCTTGTGACGGGAAACGTTTTTTGTTGCAACGGTGAAACGGCGGGTGAATATAGCCAAAACGAGGCGACTTGTCGATCGCAAGTGGAACATGGTATCTAGTATTTTTTGAATGTGTTAAAAACAGACAACAATTCAAGTAAATTTTTCAAAGGTTTGTTGCTAGGGCTCGCCGTCACTATTTTTTTAGGGATAGTATTTATATCAAGCGAGGTTTTAGCACAAACTATTAACACAAGTGATGTTGGTTTAAACCAAGTTAATAGTTCGATCGGTCTACCCAACACGGATATCCGGATTATCATTGCCCGGATTATTCGAGCGGCTTTAGGCTTACTTGGGGTAGTCGCCCTTGGACTTATCATATACGGTGGCTATTTATGGATGACGGCCGGGGGAAATGATGAACAAATCGGTAAGGCAAAAAAGGTTTTAATTAATTCGGTCGTGGGTCTCGTTATTATCATGAGCGCCTACGCCATTACGCAGTTCATTTTTAACCGTTTAGTCAGTGCTACTACCCAGGTGCCGGCTCATTGTAGTGATGGCTTACAGAATTTTGGAGAGTCAAATACGGATTGCGGCGGTCCTTGTCCGGCTTGTGATTCTACCCCGTCTTCCGGTTGTCCTTGGTGTACTGGTAATATGATGTATATCACTAGTTTACCTCCGGCTGGCCCGGCTTGTGTTCGGAATGTAAAACCAGTAATAACCTTTAACCAGAATGTTAACTTGCAGTCAGTCCGGGATAATATTGAGATAATCTTAAAAGCTACCCCAGAAACACAAGCAGGTGGTGAGTGGCAGTATGGCGACAATCATCGGATAGTTATTTTTCAGCCGAATGGTGATTGTGGGGATGACGGACCGGATGATTGTTTAGGTTTAGACACCGATTATACTTTAAAGGTGAAATCTAGCTGGCAAAGCATAACGGCCGAGAGTAATGATGCGGTAAGATTAAATTGTAATTTTAGTTGTAATACCGCGCGAGGTTGTTGCGGTCCGGTAGACTTTAAGACCGGGTCGGGAGTGGATCGTAACCCGCCGGACATTAGTATCATTTACCCAACGGAAGCCGATCGTCTGCAGGCCAGTGGGGCAACTGTTCCCGTACGGATTAGTTTTACCGATGATAATGGCATGCAAAGTGTTTCTCTTAGCGCTTTGGGTTATACCATTGACAGCAAAAGCCTAGCTAATTGTCAAAAAAACGGAGAGGTCACAATTTCTTGGCCAACTAATGACGTAACTCCCGGCTCTTACCAGCTGGAGGCCCTTGGATATGATTGGGCAGGGCTGTATGATCGTGATCAAAAAAATGTTAATTTTTACCCCGCGCATTGTTTTAACAGCGTCCGGGACGAAGATGAAGGTGAAACTGGTTTGAATTGCGGAGGAACTTGTGGCCGATGTGCAGGAGAATACTGTGATCAAAACGCACAATGTGCGAGCGGCTATTGTGATCTTAGTATTAATAAATGCGTAGACAAAATGCGGATCACTGATATCTCACCGCGATCAGGTGCTACTAGCACCTATGTTAGTATTGATGGGTTTTTTTTAGGGGAAAATCCCGGGCATGTCTATTTTGCGAATAAATCTGATCCTAACCGAGATAGCGATAGCGATTGGGTGGAAGCGAAAGTGGTAAATTGTGGACCTTCTTTTGACAACTGGACACCTTGGCAGGTGGTGGCGGAACTCCCGTTGGGAGCAGTAAGTGGGCCAATTAAAGTAAAGACAGCCTCGATTGTCGGGCCAGATGGGACAGAGAGAATTTTTGTTGACACAACAAACGACGACTGGGGCACGATGTTGCCTAATTTTCAAGTTACCAACCAGATAAAGCCAGGTCTTTGTGGGGTGGCTCCGGGCGAGGGAAAGCCAGGAGATACTTTTGATCTAACAGGTAAAAATTTAGGTATTTTAAATAATCCGAGTGAAGATTATGTGCAATTTGGGGGTTTAAAGGCAGTGGTGGTACCGGGCGATTGGACTAACCTGCTAATTAGAGATGTACATGTACCAAGTTTGGATAAGGGGTCAGTGGGTATTAAAGCAATAGTTAATAATCAGGAGAGTAATTCATTGCGTTTTGTTGTTGCCTCTGGAATTAGTGCTGATTGGCCGGTTATATCGGAGTTATCGCCTGGTGTGGAAATTACACGTGGCGGCTATTTAACAATCACTGGTAATAATTTTGGATCAAGTCGTGGCCGGGTGTATTTCAAGCGAGACGATAGTGGGGAGAATATTGAAGGTGATCAAGACAGTTTTCCAGCAGGCTGTGTGACAACTTGGACCAACACAAAAATCGTTGTTAAGTTTCCCCTAGGAAGAGGGACTAGTGATAGATTGTACTACGTGGTAGTGAATAATACTTCAGGCGGTCAGGATAAAATGAGTGTACTGGACGATCGTTTTAAATTAGAATTAAAAAGTTATAACCCGCCACCAGGGATTTGCCATATTACCCCAACCGCCGGGCCGGCAAATTTTCCACCTGGCGCGCCAAAGATTAAAATAGTAGGCGAATATTTTTTGACGGGCGTGTCATCTGGTGCTGAAGACACAGTTGATACCCAATTTACAGGCCCTGGGGCATCACGAGTGGGAGCGCGGTTGGCGCCTTCCTCGGCCTTTGAACTAGTTAACGATGGACTGATTGAAACCTATCCTCCACTTAATGTTCAGACGGGACCGGTGGAGGTAAGACGAATGGGAGCTTTGAGCAACCGAGAGAATTATGCCGTTCTAGCTTGTAATAAAAATGAAGACTGTTTGGCCGGTAATAAATGTTGTTTAGCGGGCGAGCAAAGCGGATTTTGTATTGCTTCAAATGAACTTTGTCAAGGTGAAACCAGATCAGGTGGATATATCTGGCGGTTTTCTAACCAACAAATACCGCGAGCGCCACGGGTGGTAGAGAGATGCGAAGTAGGAGAAGTCAGTATGCCGAGTCCGTCGCCGAGTTTATTGTGGAATCAGAAAACTTTTGGTGATCATAGTCAAGTTTGTCAAACGGCTTTAATCACTGTAGATATTACAGATTTAAATGCTGTTCCTACCACAGCGGCCAGCAATGTTGTTGTGCAGGAGTGTGAACAAGCGTTGGCGGGAAATAAATGTGTAGAAGGAGTGACTGTAGCAGTCGCAGATCAGGAGGGTTCCTTGAGTGAATTTACTTTTAAAAACAATGGCGATGCTCAAGAGTTAGAATTAAGGCCAGTAGCTAGTTATAATAACGGCAAATGGAAATCCAACACTTGGTATCGGGTGGCTTTAAAGACCAGTATTGCCGCGGTACAGAATGGTATTGTAGCTAATTTAGAAGCGACGCGTCCCTGTGAAGATGTGCCGGGTTCAGCCTATTGCTTTGTTTTCAAAACTGGAGAAGGGGATTGTGTTTTAGATCGGGTCGTGGTTACTCCGGAAGATTATTGGGCCAGGGTATTGGAGAGTCCATTGGAGCATCACACTATTTCCGGTGATTTCCCGCTTTACTATTTTGGCAATGGTTTGAGTGAGCAGGAGTGTATAATGATGGATGTTAACGACTACGCTTGGGATTGGTCTATTCAATCCGGGCGGAGTGAATATGCCGGTATTTATCAAGAAATAGTAAATAGTCGGCAACAACAGATTGAAACCTTACAAAATACCGTAGGCGTTGGTTTGACTGACCCGGAGGATGCTCTTAAAGTTGGCGCCCGAGCTTCATCTTCGACAATTTCTAAAGTAGGGACGGGTGAATTAACAATTAATCTTTCGCGACCAGAAGTGGTGGATTATTGGCCAAAGTGTTTGGAAGCATGTACGAACGCGGAGGTGGCGGTGAAGTTTAATACTTCAATGTCCTCTGCGTCTCTAAGCGCTGGCCCGGACGGTCTTGGAAATGCTTTGCGTTTGTATAAATGTTTTGACGAAAATTGTATTTCCAAAAGTGTTAATCTACTTAAAGAGAGTGATGGTGACATGTGGATTGATAATGCACAGGATAGCACAATTATTTACTTAACTAATAGATTAACAGAAAAGTTGCTGGACCAGAATAGCTTGTATCTAGTAAGTATTTCTACCAGTAGCGAAGCGGCGCCAAATGATCCTTATAGTAATAATGGTCAAAATTTTGTTTGGTCTAGAGGTTCTTTAAATAATCCCTCGAGTTATGCCAAACCATATAATAGGCAATTTAGCTGGCGTTTTAAAACCAAAGCCGAGGCCTGCGTTGTAGATCGGGTGGAAGTAGAACCGGAATTTTATACTGCTCGTAATATTCATGAAAAAACAATTTTTACAGTTCAGCCTTACTCTAAGCCTGACGATTGTAGCGCCACCGGGCAAAAATTGAGTCCTTGGAATTCTGGCTGGACGTGGGAATCTTCCGCACCAACTGTCGCTACAGTTACCTCAACCTTTACCAAGGGCCGCAGTCCGCATTGTACTAATACTTGTATTAGAAAAGGTTCGGACGTGCCGGCCGGAGATAATATCATACGTTTGCCGATGTGTGGTGATGGACGGATCGAGGCCGGAGAAGATTGTGATGTTGGTATAGCCGGTACCAGTACGTCTACTTGCGGTTTAAATTGTCTTTTAAAAAACAAAACGAATACTGGCTCTAATCGTACACCAAATTCTACTGATGTAAACGCATCGTTTTGTGGTAATGGTATGGTGGGGATCGGAGAAGATTGTGATATCGGTATTTCTGGTAATTACAATTCAACCACAACTAGTTTCGGCTGTAATGAACGATGTTTGCATACCGGTACGCGCCTGTCGGTTCTGTGGTGCTCTGAACACAGACCGCTCTCAGGGGGTTATCCGGAATCAGAATACGAATCGGCTTGTCGCCAAGCCTATAGTCAGTGCGGCGATGGAGTAAGGAGTGAGGACGAAGACGAGGGTTGCGACAGTAGTCCTAATGGTTGGGATAGTTCGTTGTGTAATGATCGGTGCTTGTTTAAAACACTTATGCCGGTGCCAGTAGATCCGGTAAACCCACAAGATCTAGAAAGAGATTGCAACCCAGGAGAAGAGGGGTGCAATGAAATAGGGCAGAATGTCGGTTCTTCTTTAAGTTATGCCACACCTTCCTCTTGTGGAGACGGAATTAAAGGCATTGGTGAGGACGCTAGTTGTGAAGAAGAAGATAGTTTCGTAGCACAGCGACAACCGTTTACTCCTCCTTACATTTTTAATCCCTGGTCTTTAGTCACTGGGGTTGGCGGAGGTATCCCTAGTGGTGACCCGCTAGCGTTAAGAACGAATATTATTGCGAGGACAGTATCTACAGCCAGGGTGGTAGAAGGCAGTGGAGAATTTCAGATTCGTTGCGGTTATAATAACGATAGTGAGTGTCCTGAGCCGGGCTATGGTGTGGGAAGTAATACTTGCTGTTATGCGCGGCCGCTTTTGCAGTCTAATTATCCGGCTAATTTAGCCTTTAATGTTTGTTCTAATACTTATCTGGAAGCAAAGTTCAGTGAACGGATTGATCTTAATACTTTATCAGGAAATTTAATTATTGCCCGCGGTACGACGGAAAGCGTTTGCCCATCTAGTACCATAGACGTAACGGATAGTGTCGTGGTGCTAGACCATAATTCACGCCAAGAAAATTTGCCTTGGTACGAATCCTTGTGGAATCATTTAGCAAAATTTGTTGGGCGGATTTTTGGTTTGCCGGCGCGGGCAACCGGCAACACCATTACTGCCAGGCGCTGGTGTGCGGGTGATGATTTTGGCGGAGCGGAAGTAGTTGTCCAAGATATGGCCAGCTCTACTTCCGCAGTAGTGGTAAAATTAAAACGAGCCTTAGCTTTTAACACCGACTATGCCATTGTTTTGAAAGATGGTATCCGAGATACACGTGGGGTGAGTATTGGAAAAATTGGAGAAAATTACTACGAATGGAAGTTTATAACCGGCAACCAGTTGTGCGAGATAGACAAAGTGGAAGTAAGGCCAGAAACATCTTTCTTGAGTCGGGTTGGCGCTACCACGACATTGTTTGCCTATGCTGGATCACGCAATAACCAGATGATCCAACCAGTTGGCGGCTATGCTTGGGAATATATTTGGGGGCCAAAAAATAACGATGTCATTACGATTACCTCTACCACTCTTGATCAGAATGTGGTAACAGCACAGAACCGGAATGGAGAGGTGGATGTGATAGCAACTGCTAACATCACGGAAAATGACTACAGCGCCCAACAGGGCGAGGTGGCTAGTGACGAAGGCCGGGTAATTGTGTTTTTATGCGAGAACCCTTGGCCGCCGAAGAACAATGTGTTTCCTTTTGATGATAAGGCCGGAAACAAGGATTACTTTGATTTAGCCTCTAGCACGTTTACCGGTGGAGATTTACCCAGTCCATATTTTAATTTTAGTACCTACTATTGTGCGGACAATGGTGCCAATGGTACGGTGGATGATTTGCCATATTTACGACCAGTTATTTCTTCCTCTGCCAGTGATACAGGTCGTTGTCGATTAACTGGCAACGAATGTAGTAACACCCCAGGAGAATTATCTTGCGGCCGATGGGTTCAAATTGATGGAAATTATTTTCATGCCGTAACTCCATCTGGTCAGATTACCGCCGGAGGATCTTTTTGCGCTGATGCGTCTAATAGTTACAATATTCCTACCGGAGCCACTGGTTATGTCGCGTGTCTAACCACTGCCGGTTGTACTTCTGGCGCGTGTGTAGCTACGGAGGTGATTAGGGCGGCTGGTCATAGTGTCAGAACTTGGCAGGAAATAGGTGACAACTCTTGTCAAGCGAGTCTTTTAAAGCGGACTTTGTTAACCAATAATAAAAATTCTGATGCCATTGGCATCCAAGTGTTTACTAATAAAAATCATTTAACCGCAGAACAGTGGTTTAAGGCGGACAAGCAATTTGGTGGCCAGGGATTTACTGCCAACCTTAATAAAATAAAAATCGATGGTTATGATGCCGTAACCGATGGTAACAATGTATATGTAGATGCTTTAAATTATGATTCTACCGATGATGATGAAAATTTGTTTACCAATATATATTTATTTAGTATTAATGCCGATGCCCGAGAAGAAAGTCGAAAAGTATTTAGTCAGTTACTCAATAATTTAAGATTTAATATTAACGTTGCGCCTAACAAGCGTTTTTGCGGTCCAAATTTAACTTCGGTGGATTACGATAAGCCATGTGTAAGCGATTTGGATTGTACGAGTGGTGAGATTTGTACCAATATGGTAGATAAACTAAAAAGGAATTATGAACGATTGCGCGATTTGAGTGATTTGGAATTAGGTTTACGAAACTATGTGGCAAAAAATGATGGTAAATATCCGGATCTAAAAGAAGGGACTTTATTATCCGGACAAAGTATTAGTACTTGGGAATCGTGGAGCAGACTTGGCAATGCCTTTGGTTTTGCCGCCCCGACTGACCCGATCAACCGTTTAGGCAGGGCCGGGACATGTTCGGGAACTGCCTCGATTCATTGTACTGTGGACTCGCAGTGCTCCGCGCATGGGGGAACCTGTATAATTCATGATCCCTTGACTGGTTGGAGTGTGGAAGGCCGCCGATTTAGTTTTTCGTGCGCTACCTCTTCATTGGCTTACCGGTATATTTTTTCTGAGGATGAGGGTTACGATTTGCGTGCGAAGTTTGAAGACGTAGGTATACAGAATGCCTTAAAAAATTGGACACGTAACTTATCAAGGTTGATCAATGAATTTGTGACGGACGGAAGCCATGTCAGCGCTCTGGATCCGAATGGAATTTGTAACGGTGCAAATGAAATTGCGACCCAGCAGTCTGGACGGTGTGGTGATGGGATGGTGAATTACAACTTAAACGAGGTGTGTGATCCTCCTAATAGCACGGTGCGGGATAACACTCCCTGTATCGCTAGTAATGGGTCGCAAGTTGGGGGTATGATTAAAGATAAAATTTGTAATGCTAATTGTAGCGGATGGACCTATGGAGTTTGTTATAACGTGTCGGCGTTATTATGTGGTAATGGCCAGATCGATGCCGGAGAAATTTGTGACGAAGGCAAAGAATTGAATGGGAAAACTGGACACTGCGCTACTGATTGCAAAAGTAGAAATTTAACCTGTGGTGATGGTATTTTACAGCCCTCTAGCGAGTTTTGTGATTGGTCCAAGGATTTACCGGATGGTAAAACCGGTTGGTGCTCCGGGAGTAGCAAACCTGGCCAAGCGTGCGCGAGCTCTAGTCAGTGTAATGAGATTTGGTTTCCAGAGACGAGAGACGGGGCCTGTCAACAAACTAAATATAGTTTAGTTCCACCAACTACCCCGAGCAGCACCTGTAATTGGGATTGCCAAGCTCCCGGGCCTTATTGTGGTGATGGCATAATACAAGCAGAATTTGGCGAAGAGTGCGAGGTAGATGCGAGTTGTTCAATTGCTGGTCAGAGTGGTAAAAGACAATGCAGACAATGTCGTTTAGCTGGTCCAACTGATCTGGCCTGGCTTAACATGGACAGAAAAGAGTGGATGGCTGGCTCTTCTAGACAAGGATTGGTTAATAGCGGTGGGTATAATGTTGGGACAATTTCTTGTAGTAATAGTATGGGTATGAAGTGTCCAACACCTACTTCTGATAGTAAATTTGGTAAAGGAGCGATGTTATTTGATGGAGTCGATGATTATTTTGAATCCGAAGCTTTTTTACATGGAGCTAATTTTACTTTGAATTTGTGGGTTAAACCCATGGACCATTCGATACAAGGATCACATCAAGTGGTTTTGTTAGAAAAGGGAGAAACCGGCTCTAATACCAGTAAGCTGAAGAAGGGGTTCCGTCTGCAATTCACTTCATCGCCACAGGGGTTGTCGCCCGGAATAAGAGTCTGTCCAACTACTGGTAATTGTACAGAAATAATTTATGATTCTGACATGGAACTCTTACCACACAATGCGTGGAGCATGATCACTTTAGTTAAAACGAATTCCGGGAGCGCGGTAACAAAATTATATATTAACGGTGAGCTGGTCGGTACCGGCTCGGGCGCTTTAGACGGTGGAAGTAGCAAGCTGTATATTGGGCAAAGTCAACAACAAGAGAATCTTATTGAGTTTAAAGGTATAATGGATGAATTATATTATTTTAATCGTGCTCTAAGTGATGATGAAATCGAAAGCCTGCTACAAAATAGTTGGTTTTGTAAGACCGATACCCCGATTGCGCCAGGTGGAACCGGGCCAGCCGGAGCCCGTTGCGGCGATGGCGATGTAGACATCCAAACCGAATTTTGTGACAATGGTCCAGCCAATGGCGTAGCTTGTACGCCAGGATATGGTCAGTCATGTAGCTATTGTTCTAATGATTGCACAAGAACTATTGATATACAGCCAGTAGCATATTGTGGTAATGAGATTATAGACACTAATAGCCCAGAGGTTTGCGAAGCAACGGAAACAGAGATGTATGTTAATACGACGACTTTCGGCGGTTTAGTTTCGGGGGTTAAAGACGCTGTTCACAATGGTTACGAAGTAAAAAAATGCCAGGAAGAGAACGTCCTTAAAAGAGGTGAAAAAACTTGTAATAGTCAGTGCGCTTTTAGTGACGGTTGTGTTTTGTGTGGTTCTAGTAGTGGTAGTACGTCAACCGTACCAATTACCGGTGGCTGGATTAATGTCATAAACCTTAGCGACAATACGAAGCTTAGAAGTGGAACCTTATATCTTGGCGACTCTAACACAACTGTCACCTTAATTAAAAATGGTAATAATTTCAACCTCTCTTCTAATATAGAGAGTAATCCGATTTGTTCTGATTTAACCAGTGGTTATAATTTACGTCTAAACGGCGATACTAATGCTAGACATAAAATACCATTAGTCGTCCGAGCCCGTGCCGAGTCTTGGGCTTATGATTTATTATTATCACCAGTAATATCAATTACTAATTCTTCCACAGCACATCATTTACGCCTAGTAGTATCGTGGGTTGGTGATGGGGATTATGAAGTCGGGTTTTCTACAACGGTCGGAGAAAATGCCGAACTCTTTAATGAGGTCTCGGTTCCTCCTCCTTGGCCCGTCTATACCTCTCCCTTTAGTAATTCTTTTAATGGTATTTGGTACCATCAAACCGTCGCGACTGCAAACAAAACACATGTTAAAACTTATACCCTTAATACGACTATGTTAAGTGGGGATAAGTACCATTTTTATGTTCGAAGCACAGACCGCGGTATTCAGAATTTACGGAGTGAATTGGTAAAAGTTGAGGTTTATTATCCGGAAGATGATAGTAATGGGGAACACTTTGGTAGACCAGTCCAAAGTTATTATTTAAGCGAAGCCAAGGGTTCGCTCAACCCGGATGCGGAATACTGGCAAGTTTTAAATATCCGCCATCAGCCGGTGTTTCAACCGCCCGGAGCGCCGACAACCGTACAGCCGATCAATGAAATCAAGACTGGAATAAATAATTTTACTTTCTAATATGGCAGTTAACTTCCGAAGAATTATTGCTATTTTCATCCTGTTGGTTATCATGGTTCTTTTTGGCTGGCTAGTACTTAAAGGCGTAAAAGCCGTGGTTAATTATTGGCAACAAAGAGGAGCGGAAAAAGTTGAGGCGCCCGAGACTTTAGAAGAGGTATATAAGGATATCTATGCCAAAGATAATGACTTTGATAAATTAACCAATGATGAAGAAAAGTCTTTAGGTACGAACTCTGCAAAAGCGGATAGCGATAGTGATGGTGTTTTAGACTATGATGAGGTAAAAATCTACGGCACTGACCCCCTAAAAGCTGATACCGATAGCGACGGACATAAGGATAAAGAGGAAATATTAAATGGTTTTAACCCCAAGGGGGAAGGAAAGCTACAACTATAATTTTTTTGGAAAATAGGGTATACTATTTATATTAGATAAATATTTAATCTAAATGTATGTTTGATGACCAAAACAACAGCACCGGCACGCCGCCAGATAATTTGCCAAGCGAGCCTATAGATATGTTTACTGGCGTGGACAATGCCTCGGTGTCAGGCGAGACTCCGGTTGGTGGAGTGGAGGAAGCCACTCCCAACGCTTTGGAGGCGGGTTTGTTAAAGAAAAAGGTTTCGGCGCCACCGCCAACAGAACCAGTGGGCCCAAAGGTAGATGTTGGTAACAGAGTCACGACTGACCCGATAGAGACAATGCCGACTCAAGAGGTGTACAAGATGAAGGAGCCGGTTTTAGGGAAGATTATCATTACCCTAGTGGTCTTAGTAGTCTTGGCAGGTTTAGGTTATGCTGGGTGGTGGGGTTATAATAATTATGTTGTTAATAAGGCACCCGTTAACCCCAAACAGAATGGACTGGGCTTTGATGAAAGCCAAAAACCCGTTGTTAACAATACCCAACTCGTAGTTACCTCGACTGAAAGTAGTAATTCGACTAATAATGATGATAATATCGTAACCGATATAAATAATGATAAAATTCTTTTCGGCGATCCAATAGATAGTGATAAAGATGGTTTAGATGATGTGCGGGAGAAAGAACTTGGTACTGATCCTAGCAAAGCTGATACTGATGGTGATTCTTTAAATGATAGCGATGAAGTAATAATTTGGAAAACTGATCCTTTAAATCCCGACACCGACGGTGATACTTTTCAAGATGGGCATGAGATTAGGAATGGATATAGCCCAACTGGCCCGGGCAAGTTGAATTTAGTAATTGAAGATTCTGTGACGACCTCAGTTGATAAATAAATTTTAGATGTTTGGCAAAAAAAATAAAATTCCCGAAGCACCAGTCCTTAAGGAAGATGTGGTGGTAGATACTATGCCACCGGATTTTTATGCTGGCCAGGATCCGGTCGTTAAGTTTAAATCAGTGACTCGGGAAGTAGATTTATCGCCCCAAAAACAACTACCAATTACGGCATCGGAAAAGAAAGCTTTGGATAAAGCAACGGTAGTGGGTGGTAAAGAAGTAACCCACCCGGCCAATTTGCTGTTAAATCGTAAGTTTTTGATTCTTGGCGGAGCAGGGTTGTTTATTGTTTTTGTATTGGGAGCAGGTATTTATTATTGGTGGAGTTTTAAAAAAGCTGAAGAGGCGCGAAGAAGACCGACGCCGCCAGTGATTGAAACTGTGGACAATGGCCAAGCCAGTCTTATTACGGTACCGACTACTACACCAATAGAAATAGTCGAAACAACGACCACACTTGAGACTTTGAAACCAATCGAGGAAACTGCTTTAGATTTTCCTTCTTCTTTACTGCCAGATAGTACGGATTTGGACAAAGATCGTTTAACTGATCTAGCCGAAGATACTTTCTTTACTGATCCGGCTGTGCCGGATTCCGACAGCGATAGTTTTCCGGATGGGCATGAAATGTTTTATCTTTATAACCCAGCGGGGAAAGAACCGCAAAAATTGATTGATGCCGGAAGTATTCGCGAGTATGTCAATCCTAATTTTGGTTACAAGCTTTATTATCCATATAATTGGGCGGTAGGCAATGTTGATACAGGAGGCCGGATTGTTGTGTTCAGCACCCTGACTGGAGAAAATATCGAAGTTAGATCAATTGACAAAAATACTACGGAAAGTTTTGCTGAATGGTTTGGCCGAGTGGCGACGGGAGAAAAATATACGGATCTAAAAGAGTTTGCTAATCGATTTGGTGTAAGCGGTTGGCAACGTCACGATGAGCTGGTATATTATTTCCCGACTAAAGACTATGTGTTCACAATTATTTATCACCCGGAGGAAATTACGGCGATAAATTATCGATTGATCACCACAATGATGGCCCAAAGTTTGCGGTTTGATGAATATAGCGACCCGATCCTCCCACCGCCCGGATTACCAGCAACCAGTACTGCCCCGGTAGTCAGTACGACACCCGCCATTCCAGCCACGACGACTGATTTTACTAATTAGTTATGATAAACGTTGAATATAATATTTTTTCTCCTTGCCCATATAAGGCTCTGTGGGTAGAAAAAGTGGCTGGTGTGGTAAATAAAAGAGAAAAAATGGTTAGGGGAGTGGTGGAAATAAATGTAGTGGACAAAAAAACAATCAAGAAAATTAATCGAGAGTGGCGCGGAAAGAATCAGGTAACAGATGTTTTGTCTTTTGCCTGGCAAGAAGGATTAACTACACCGGGTAGCTCTCATCTGGGCGAGATTTACCTTTGTTTTGAAAAAATTAAAGAGCAGGCTAAGGAATTCAAAGTAACGGCAAAAGAGGAGTTCGCTCGAATGCTCGTTCATGGTCTTTTGCATTTAGTTGGATATGACCATCTAAAGCCGCTAGACGCCAAAAAAATGTTTAAAAAACAAGAAATGATAATTAAAGAATGTCTAAGTTAAAAACGGTTATGCGTTTAAGCAGATTATTAATTAGTTTTCGCGATGCTGTACGTGGCCTTAAGGCGGTTCTAAAGTCAGAACAGAATTTTCGGATTCAAGTTTTTATTGGTATTATTGCTTTATTCCTCGCTACTGTTTTGCCTTTGAAAATCTGGGAGGTTGTGTTGCTCATTTTGCTTATCATGTTTGTTTTGGTCATGGAACTTTTAAACACGGCTTTTGAATATGTATCTGACCTCATCAAACCACGACTGAATCATTATGTTTACATGCTGAAGGATATTATGGCGGCGGCCGTGTTATTGACGTCTCTCGGGGCTCTAATAATTGGTTTAATTATCTTTATCCCACACTTTATTAATTTAGCGAGATAGGGTATAATACCGTACCAGGCTGGTTAGTTTGTAATAATCACCACTAAGATCATTATGAAACGGGGCACAAGCAATTTTATCGCCGGATTAGACATCGGATCTACTGTCATACGCATGGCCGTTGGTCAGTTTGTGGAAAAAGATGGTGGCGGACCCGAGCTGCAGATTTTAGGCGCAGCGGAGAGTGAGTCAATGGGTGTCCATAAGGGGGCGATAAACAGCATTGAAGATGTGGTTTCTTCGGTTTCAGCCGCTTTAGAAAAAACCGAGCGGATTGTTGGTGTACCGATTGATAGTGTTTGGCTCGGGATTTCCGGGTTGCATGTTTTGTCACAGAATAGTAAAGGAGTGGTGGCGGTTTCTAAAGCCGATAGCGAGATATCCCAGGAAGACGTGGAACGAGCTCTTGAGGCAGCGCGGGCAATTTCTACTCCTTTGA
>DATDYA010000039.1:0-23328 GCA_035289165.1 Patescibacteria group bacterium | reverse complement strand
CTGGACCATGAGAATTTTCCCGGGGCGCGGCTGCCACACCCCGGCGCCGATCACCGAGAACTGCTTCTGCAGGTCTGGGTTATCTTCGAGGTACTCACTCGTCGCCCGCGGTCGGGCGATTTCGAGGCCTTCTTTTCTGAGGCGCTCCAGGGCCTCGAGGCCCTGGATGTTTCGGTCGAACCGGTACTCCCGTACCGGTCGGACATCGCCCGGAGATTCGGGCGGGAAATTCTCCGGAGTGACATCGCCGCCAGAGATGTACTGGCCGGCGAAGAGACCCAACTGGCTCCAACTCATCCTTCTCCCCCTCTCTGATTTACGAAACGAACGGGTGTTTTGGTTAGGACGCCCTTTGTGTCCCAACCTTCTTTTTGTCTACTTTAACAAATGAAACAAAGAGAAAGTTGGGAACAAAATAAAGAACAGTTTTTGAGCTGTCCTTATACCACGTTTCCAATTTTTGGTCAAAAGTTTTCTGTTTATAACAGAAACTTTATCGTCGTAATCTTCTGTCCAGTTTGGTCCTTATTTAAAGCATTCAGCAGATGCATTTCACGTAGTTTTAGCTCCTGGGCTACCACTGAACTAAGACAGGCGACGGCTAAAGTGTTGTCTTTAATATATACCGCTCGGGCCATTTCACCGTGGTGGTTCAGATAATCTTTGATTAGATCATTAGCTCGTTCAACCAAAAGTGAAGCCTGGACTTTTTTAAGAATTGGCGAACGTTTGTGTTTACTAAAAATATTAGCTAAGGAGTCCATAGTTAAAGTCTAAAATCACAAATTTCTTTAAAGTCGCAATAGCTACAAATTTCTTTGCTAGGTTTTGGTTCGAATTTATTAGCTTTAATGTTTTCAATTGTTTCAATAATACCGGTTTTTACTTTTTCTAATTCTTCATCTTTACCAAGAAAGTTTTGCACTGAGTTATTGTCAAGGTAGTAATAACGTAACTCCCCCACTTCGCCTTGGTTACGTAGTTCGATCACACTTCCAGCGGCAATTTGGTAGATAAATAATTGTTCTTTATCGTCAAAACCTAATTTATCTTTTGGTTTACCAGTTTTGTAGTCAGTGAGAATTAATTTATTATCTAGACCACGATCAATACGATCAATCTGTCCTTTAATCGTTGCACCGTTTAATTTAAAACGGAAACCACTTTCCAGACCAACTGGCACCGTCCAACCGTTAGTTTCACCTAGCCGGTAAAACTCGCGAAGAATTTCTTCACCTTTAGCGTAATATTCCTTCTTTTGTTTAGTGGAATTAAACCAGTCATCTTGCCAAGAGGCGTAGTAAATGGCGAGAAGTTCCTCAATATTTGGTTTTTTAACAGTGTTGGTGGTAACAACTTTTTCATCCGAAGGAGCAAAAAGCGAGTTTTGTTTAGCGCTATTTAACTCCACAATGCGTTCATAGAACTTTTGTAGAGTGAGGTGCATGGTTCGACCAAAGCTAAAGACGCCTTTACCAAAAGTGGGAATTTGGAGTACAAACTGAAAACGGTATTGGTATGGACATTTTTTGTAGGCTTGTAACTGGGAGAAAGAAAAACTTTCGGGGATTGGAAAAACCGGTTGGTTTTTCACTTCTTCTTCTGTCACAAATTTGTCCATAATATTCGTAAAAGCCGACGGGTCGTCATGAAGTGGTAGTCCAGAAGTTTCGTCTAATTCTTTTAAAAAGCGGGAGATCTTTTTTTCTCTGACGCCACCATAGTTTTTGGCGGCGGTAAGATAGAGTCCTTTTTTAGCGCGGGTCATACCAACGTAAAACAGGCGGCGTTCTTCTTGTAGATGATGATCTCCGCTCGGGAGAGCGCTTTCGCGTACTAATTCGAGTGGTAGTTCAATCGCTTCGCCTCGGTTATTGCTCGGAAATCTTTGCTCAACCATGTTTCCGATAAACACATACGGAAATTCCAATCCCTTGGCGCCGTGGATAGTTAGTATTTTCACGGCATCGGTATTAGAGTTTAAATCATCTGTTACTTCGTTGTCTTCGCCGTATTCGAGGATAAACTCGTAATAGTTTAGCCAAGCATGGACGGTGCTTTCAATATTTTCCCGACTGAATTTTTCGAGTCGAGAAAACATGGCCTGGAGATGTAAAATGTCTCGGTAATGTTCATCGACCTGGTTGCTCAACAACTGCAGATATCCGGATTCGTTCCAGAAGGTGTAGAGAATTTTGGCGACCGGATCGGTCTTAACTAGTTTTGTACAGCGGTCGAGAATTTTTAAAAGTTTGGTTAAAATTTCTCTTCCTTCGCTCGTCATGTCGACATTGCCTTTCTCGGCGTCTAGAACAACCTCGTAAAGAGAGACCGCGCGACGTTTAGCTTCTTGTAAGAGTTTGGACCAATCCTCGTGGTGGAGTTTGTAAACTGGTGAATTTAAAACACGGAAAAGCGCACCAGATTCATGGTAGTTGTCTAGTAGACGCAAGAAAGCCATGGAATCCAAGACGACCTTTTGGCGGAAGAGTCCGGCCGTCGAGAGAAATTCATAAGGAATGTGTTTTTCTAAAAATACCGGAATAAATTGCTCGGCTTGTTTATTCGCTCGGCAGAGTACAGCAAAGTCTCCCCAATCTAGATTGTTTTCTTCTTTCAGTTCTTTAATTTTATCCGCAACCAACCGGGCTTCATCTCCCGCGTTCTGACCGTAGAGAAATTTTACCTCTCCTTCCCAGGGTTGTTTGGCTTTGAGGTGTTTATTAATCTTTAACTTGGCTTCGAGACGATCGGGGTTGTTTAATTGGATAAAACCATACGCCAGGTCCAAAATCTTTTGTCCAGAACGGTAGTTTTCGGTTAAAACAACTTCCTCCGTACCCGGGAAGTCATCTTTGAACTGTAAAATGTTTGACACAGAAGCCCCGCGGAATTTGTAGATACTTTGGTCGTCATCCCCCACGACAGTTAGGCGTGGTTTGGGGATATCTTTCGTCAGTAATTTAATTAGCGCGTATTGCGCCCAGTTAGTGTCTTGGAATTCATCGACAAGAATGAATTTGTATTTATTTTGGTATTCCTTTAAAATTTTTGGTCGTTCATTTAACAACTTAACCGTGTATTGGATTAAGTCGGCGAAATCCAGGGCGCCGTGATCTAACAATAACTGGTTATATACCTGGTAAGCATTAGCAATTTCTTCCAAACGCTTTGGTTCGAGGATTAGTTCTTCGTTGTCATCATCCCCTCCTATTTTTTTTGTTTTTTTGGTTTTACTTTTTATTTCAGTAAAAGTAACATTGTCCGTGTTTAATTTTACACTCTCGGCATAGTGGAGATAGTCGTCTGGAGTAATTAATTCATCTTTACAGCGAGAAAAGTGTTTCAGGAGAGCGTGGATAAACTTGGTAGGGTTGCCAAGCGGGCGGTAATAATCCAAATTGAATTTATCCAAGTTTTGGCGAACTAAAAGCCAGGTCTCTACTTCGTTTAGAATCTTGAAGTTGTTTGGTAGACCAATATCTAATCCCCTAGCTTCGAGTATGCTTTGGGCTAAGGCGTGGAAAGTAGAGATGGTTAAATCGTAGGTGCCAAAATTTACGAGGTTGCCAACCCTCTCTTCCATTTCAGCGGTGGCTTTTTCTGTGAAAGTGACGGCGAGGATTTCTTCGGGTTTGGCGATCTGGTTTTTGATCAGGTAAGATATTTTTTCAGTAATGACGGTGGTTTTACCAGTACCGGCGCCGGCGATGATCAAAAGCGGACCGTCGTTGTATTCAACGGCCTTTTGTTGGGCCTCGTTTAGGCCTTTGGTTTCTAGTTTAATTTTTGTGGTTTCTACCATAAATCTATTTTAAATTCAGCACAACAATAATTTCACTCACTATATTGGTGAATGGACAAATTAGGCCTTGTTATTTCTCATCGCAACCACAACCACATCCCTCACCGCATGCACAACAATGAAAGCAGACTGCGTCATTGCATGAACAGCGATTCTCCTCTACCTCAAGTGGCATCTGACACTTGGTGCAGGTGTCCATATCTTAGGTTTAGTGGCAGGCTAACGCCTGCCGACAGGGGTATTTTAGCAGATTAGAGCATGCGGGGCAATGGGAGGATAAGAAGCTTTGACTTTAAAAAAGAAAGGAGGTAAAATTAAGGTATAATAAGTTTTTTACAGTATGAACTACCCCAAAGATTTTATCAACCAATTTCTTATTGGCGATTGCGTTAAAGTAATGAAACATATACCAGATGGTTCGGTGGATTTAGTCGTTACGTCTCCACCTTATAACCTTAAAAATTCTACCGGTAACGGAATGAAAGATGGGCGGGGTGGAAAGTGGTCAGGAGCGGCTTTGGTAAATGGTTATGACAACTATGATGATTGTATGCCCCACGACGAATATGCTCAATGGCAACGTGAATGTTTAACGGAGATGATGAGAGTGATAAATGATGATGGCGCTATTTTTTATAATCATAAATGGCGCGTCCAAGACGGACTATTACAAGACAGACAGGACATTGTCAGCGGTTTTCCAGTTCGCCAAATTATTATTTGGCGCCGTAAAGGCGGTATAAATTTCAATGCTGGTTATTTTTTGCCTACTTATGAAGTGATATACCTCATTGCAAAAAAGAATTTTAAGTTGGTAGCAAAAGCCAACGCGCACGGAGATGTTTGGGAGTTTACTCAAGATATGAACAACCCTCACCCCGCTCCTTTTCCGGTTGCCCTGATTGAAAGAATAGTTTCTTCAACTAATGCCCAAGTTATTTTAGATCCTTTCATGGGCTCAGGTACTACTGCGGTTGTGGCAAAAGGATTGGGGAGAAAATTTATTGGTATTGATATCTCACCTGAATATTGTAAAATGTCTGAAGAACGTTTGGGGAGAAATGTTAAGCGTAGTGAGGTGGAGCTATTAAAACCTCAAATGAGCATTTTTAAGTTACGTCAAGCTACATGAAAATTTATACTAAACCTCAACTAATTCTTAAGCTGAAAGAAATTGCAGCGCGTGGTTGGGTTTCAAACGGTCGTCACGGAAATCATGGGGGTATAGGCAATACACTCGAGGATTTACTTGGAATTCAAGAGAATAATCTCCCTATCCCAAACGCGGCGGAATGGGAATTAAAAACTCAGCGAGTTGCAACAAGTTCCTTGACCACTTTATTTCATACCGAGCCTTCGCCCCGTGCGGTAAAGTTTGTGCCACAGATCCTACTTCCGTTTTACGGTTGGAAACATGAAGGGGCAGGAAAACAATATTCAAAAAAAGAAATGAGTTTTCGTCAAACTATCCACGGTGGTAGTCCAAGCGATCGTGGGTTTATGGTAAAAATCGATCGTGTGGAAAGAAAAATCTTAATTTCTTTTGACGCTTCAAAAGTATTTAAAAAACATAAAGCTTGGTTAAAATCAGTTGAGAAAAGGGCCGGCAACTTAAGAGAACTTGAACCACAGCCCTATTGGGGTTTTGACGATCTTGAGCATAAGGCAGGGACTAAGTTATTAAACTGTTTTTATGTTCAAGCTGAGGTAAAAAAAGATGGGGACAAAGAATACTATCATTACTCGAAAGTGATGATGTTACAAAAATTTAGTTTTGAAAATTTTTTAAAAGCCCTAGAAGCAGGAAAGATATTAGTTGATTTTGACGCTCGTACGGGTCATAATCATGGCACAAAATTTCGTATGAAGCAAGATTGCCTACCCATGTTGTATGCAAAGACAACCGTAATAATTTAAATGAAAACCACCAGCAATTAAGCTGGTGGTTTTCATTTGTCTCTGCATCTTCCTACTGTGGTTTCTGCTTAATATTCTTATACTTCTTCCCTATCTTCAACCGGTTCATCTCACGGTCAATCTTGGATTGCAGACGAGCAAAGTCGACATCCTGGACACTCTTAATTTGTTTCATTTGTTCCTCGGCTTTTTTTCTGGCTTCTTCAGCGCGGTCAAGATCAATCTCTTCGGCTTTTTCAGCATGGTCAGCGAGGACAATAACTTCGTTGTTGGCACGGATTTCGAGGAAACCACTGGCCACCGCAATAATGTTTTCGCCGCTGGGGTCTTTTATTACTAACTCACCGGATTGGATGATCGAAACCAAAGGAATGTGGTTTGGTAAAACCGTAATCTGACCGGTGGTGGTCGGAATGGTAACTTGTTCGACATTGTCATTTTCGTACACAACACGCGCGGGTGTTGCAATACGAAATTTTAGGCTTTTCATAGTTATACTTTTATTTTTTACGCCTTTACCTCTTCAATGCCACCCTTCATGTAGAAAGCTTGTTCTGGTTTGTCATCATGTTTGCCGTCCAAGATTTCACGAAAACCACGAACCGTATCTTCGCTCTTAACATATTTACCTTCAAAACCAGTAAATTGTTCAGCAACGAAGAAGGGTTGAGATAAGAACTTTTGGATTTTTCTGGCGCGAGATACGGTGAGCTTATCTTCATCACTCAATTCTTCCATACCAAGGATGGCGATAATATCTTGTAAGTCTTTGTATCTTTGTAATACCTGTTGGACATCACGAGCGGTGCGGTAGTGTTCCTCACCGACGATATTTGGGTCAAGAATGGTCGAATTTGAGTCCAAAGGATCCACAGCTGGGTAAATACCTAATTCGGAGAGAGAACGGTTTAAAACAACCGTAGAATCCAAATGGGCGAAGGTGGTCGCGGGAGCTGGATCGGTCAAGTCGTCGGCTGGAACGTAAACTGCTTGTACGGAAGTAATGGAGCCTTTAGCAGTCGAAGTAATACGCTCTTGAAGAGCACCCATTTCCGAAGCCAAGGTTGGTTGGTAACCAACGGCGGAAGGCATACGGCCAAGTAAAGCAGATACTTCGGAACCAGCTTGAGTGAAACGGAAAATGTTGTCGACGAATAACAAAAGGTCTTTCCCCTCTTCATCGCGGAAGTATTCCGCCATAGCGAGAGCAGTCAAAGCAACGCGAGCACGAGCACCTGGTGGTTCATTCATCTGACCGAAGACCAGAGCGGTTTTTTCTAACACACCAGATTCTTTCATTTCACGGTAAAGGTCGTTTCCTTCACGGGTGCGTTCCCCGACACCAGCAAACATGGAGTAACCACCATGTTCTTGGGCGATGTTTCTAATAAGTTCTTGGATAACAACGGTTTTTCCGACACCAGCGCCACCAAACAAACCAACCTTACCACCTTTTAAGAACGGGCAGATGAGGTCAATAACTTTAATGCCAGTTTCTAAAATCTCGTATTTAGTTGATTGATCTTTAAATTTTGGTGCTTTGCGGTGGATTGGATATTGTTTTTTGACTTTGACCGCTCCTTTGTTATCTATCTGTTCGCCAATAACATTAAACATGCGCCCTAGAGTCTCTGGACCGACTGGTACCACGATTGGCCCACCAGTGTCAACAACTTCCATACCACGTTGTAGACCGTCGGTAGTACTCATAGCAACCGTGCGTACGACGTTGTTGCCTAAATGCTGTTGCACCTCTAACACCAAGCGTTTGCCAGTGTCGTTCGTAATTTCCAAAGCGTTGAACAGATCCGGCAGTTTGTCAGCGAATTTGACATCCACTACCACGCCAATAATCTGTGAGATTTTTCCTTTGTTTAATTCAGCCATATTTTAACAATTAATTTTCTTTTTTAGATATTAATTTTTAATTTAAAGCGGCCGCGCCACTAGCGATTTCTGCGATTTCCTGCGTAATACCAGCTTGACGGGCTTTGTTAAAGTTCAGGTTCAGTTCGCTGATCATATCTTCGGCTGAATCACTGGCGTTACGCATGGCCATCATGCGAGCGCTGTGTTCACTGGCCGTGGATTCCAAAACAGATTGGTAAACCTGTGTTTCCACCAGGCGCGGTAAGACAATTTTTAAAACTTCATTTTGATTTGGTTCAAAAAGGTAATCCTCTAGCTCTACTTCCGGCATTACGTTATCGCCGTTTAGGCTCTTGATTTCATCTAGCATTTTTTCTAGATCAGTTTCGGAAATTGGTAGTACTTGACGTAGTTTTGCAACTTGGGCAATCGCCGAGCGGTAATCCGTGTAAGCAACTACTACCTTGTCATATTTTTTGGCCTCATATTCTTTTACAACCATGCGACTAATTGGATTAATGTCATCGAGCCCAGGTGTATCTGGAAAATCCGTAAAGGCGGCGATTAAATTGTAACCCATTTTTTTGGCAAATTCCGCGCCCTTCTTCCCTACTCCGATAACATCCACCGAGACAGCGTCGCTCGGTTCAACAATGCGGTTTTTCATTCTTTGGCGGCTAATATTTCGGGGGTCTCTTAACTGTTCAGCGGTTTTACGAATAATATTGGAATTAAAACTACCACAAAGACCGCGGTTTGAGGTGACAAGGATAAGAAGAAGTTTCTTAACCTCGCGAACCTCTAAAAGTGGCAGGGCTTCTTTTTCTAGTTCAGACAGATGGACTAAAAGATCCCAGGCCATTTTAGCGTAAGTTCGAGTGTTCAAGGCCGCCGTAACCGCTTTACGCATTTTAGAAGCCGAGACCATTTCCATGGCCTTGGTGATTTTCTTGGTGTTGCCGACTGAACGGATGCGGCGTTTGATGGCTTTAGTATTGACCGCCATATTTAGAATTTTCTAGCTTTTAATTTAATTTTGTTTCCGTATCCTCATTAGTATTTTTAGGTGTCCCTTTTTTTATTACAAGTAATATCCCCGCCCAGACGCCAAGAATCATGTATAACAGACCTAGGACCATTTGGACGCCAATAACGAGCTTGTTTTTGGCGATATCGGCACCTCCACCGCCTGCTACCATGAGCGTGAGCCAAAGAGTAAATATCCAAGTTGAGGCGATGGTAGCTAGGAGTAAAATTCCAATGGTTTTACGCATAAGAATTTGGTTTATTTATTTTTTTTAAATTCTTCAATCGCTTGTTTTAATTCTTTTTCGACGTTCTCATCCCACTCCCCGCTTCCTAATTTACCAAGGAGTTCTTTTTTAGTGCTGTTAAAGAAAGCATGGAATTTTTCTTCCCATTCCGCCATTTTAGACACCTCAATGTCGTTGGCTAAACCATTGGTTACAGCGTAGATAACTGCGACTTGGTTGGCTACTTCCATTGGTTGAAATTGCGGTTGTTTTAGAATTTCCACCAATCTCTGACCAAGATCAATCTGTTTTTTGGTATCTGGATCGAGATCGCTCGCAAATTGGGCGAAGGCTTCCAGTTCACGGAATTGGGCCATGGAAAGTTTTAATTTACCGGCGACTTTTTTCATGGATTTTATTTGCGCCGCTCCACCGACACGAGAGACGGAAATACCAATGTTCAAAGCTGGGCGAATACCACGGTAGAATAAATCGGTTTCAAGGAAGATCTGACCATCAGTAATGGAAATGACGTTCGTTGGAATGTAGGCTGTCACGTCACTGGCCTGGGTTTCAATAATCGGCAAGGCGGTGATAGAACCACCGCCAGCTTCTTTATTTCTTCGGCAAGCGCGTTCAAGCAAGCGTGAGTGGAGATAGAAAACATCGCCGGGATAAGCCTCACGACCGGGTGGGCGGCGGAGTAACAAAGAAATTTCACGGTAAGCCCAGGCTTGTTTGGAGAGGTCATCATAGACACACAAAACGTCTTTGCCTTGGTCCATGAAGTATTCGGCCATCGCGACACCGGCGTAAGGGGCAATGTATGACAGAGCGGCAGGGTCGGAAGCGCCGGCGATTACCACGATGGTGTAATCCATGGCGCCGGTTTCTTTTAGTTTGGCAACGATTCTGGCTACTTTGGATTCTTTTTGACCGATCGCAACATAGACACAGATCATGTCTTTGCCTTTTTGGTTGATAATAGCATCGATCGCAATGGCGGTTTTACCAGTCTGGCGGTCGCCAATGATAAGTTCACGTTGACCACGACCGATTGGGATCATGGCATCGATCGCTTTAATACCAGTTTGCACTGGTTGGGTAACTGGCTCGCGGGTCATAACACCCGGGGCAATCTTTTCAATTGGGTAAAACTTTTTGGTTTTTAATTCGGCTCCCCCATCAACTGGTTGACCAAGTGAGTTAACAACACGACCGATTAGTTCTTCACCAACTGGTACAGATAAAATGCGGCCAGTACGTTTCACAACGTCCCCTTCTTTAATGTGAGAGTATTCGCCAAGTATTACGGCACCAACCGTTTCTTCTTCAAGGTTTAAAGCAACGCCAAAAACGCCACCCGGGAATTCCAACATTTCACTGGCTTGGGCCGAGGTTAAACCAGTCAAACGGGCAATACCATCGCCGACGTCAGCGACACGGCCAATTTCTTCGACTTCGACTTGTTTCTCGAAAGATTCAATATTTTTTCTTAATTCTTCAACAATGCGATTTATGGACATACGTTTATATTTATTTCTCTAATGATTTTTTTAATGATTTAATTTGTCTAATAATACTAGCGTCAAGGATTTTATCTTCGGTTTTGATTATTATTCCGCCGATGATTGACTCGTCTACCGTTTCAGTCAGTTCACTTTTACCAGCCCAGATTTTTTCAATCGCAGCAATTATTTTTTTCGACAACGGTCGAGCGGAGGTAACTTCTAAACTCGTAATCCCCTCTTGTTTTTTAGTGTATTTTGTTAGTTCGTTAACAATGTTTTCTACCTGATTTAAACGACCTTCTTTTACTAAAATTTTTACAAAGTCGGCAACAACAATGCCAAGATCCTTGCCGTGTAATCCTTCGGCCGCTTGGTAGAGAGCGATTGCCAGTTCTTTGTTACGGGAAACGCGCATAATTATTGGCCAATTTTAGCGAGGCTTTCCTCGATTAGTTTTACGTCTTTTTTGTCGTCAATTTTATCACCCAACACTCTTTCCAAAGCCTCGGCGACCAACGTAGCCATTTCTTTTTTAACCTCTAAAACCATTTCGTCTTTGTCCAGCTTAATATTCTTCTTAGCCTGTTCAACCAGGAGATTAATTTCTTTCTTAGCTTTTTCTTTCATTTCTGCTGTCACAATTTCAGTTTCAGCGTTGGCCTTTTCCAAAATACGGTTAGCTTCAACTTTGGCCATGTCGATCTTTTCTTGGTATTTTTGTTCACTGTGGGCAAGATTGCTCTCAATTTTTTTAGCGTTTTCAATGCTGTCGTCGATCAACTTGGCTCGTTCTCCCATTTTTTTGGTTATTGGTTTCAAAATGAGATACCACAAAATGACGGCGACAACCGCAAAGTTGATCAGTTGGAAAGTAAATAAAGTCCCATTAATTCCCAAGGATCCGAAAATGCCGGTATCTGCGACCACTTCGGTGTTTTCCCCGGCAACTTCTGGGGCAGGAGAAGCGTTAGCGATTTCAATTAATTGCATAGCTTTAAATATATGTGACATAAACTTAGTAGGCCGGGCCAGTAAAAACTGGCCCGAGCTTCAAAATTTACTTCAAAGTGAATACGACAACCAAAGCATAGATGGCGATCGCTTCAGCGAAAGCCGCACCCAAAAGCATCGGAACAAACAATTTGTCCGCTGACTCTGGGTTTCTTCCAATAGATTCCATGGCTTTAGCGACCAAGCGGCCGATTGCCAAGGCGGGGAAAAAGCCGCCGATTGCCATGGTCATACCCTTGGCAATAGTAACGATGGATTCGTGATCCATATTTTACCTTTCTGGTGATAACTTGGGCGCAGGATTTGTTTTTGGAAAAATTTTACCTCACCCGGTTACCACGATTAAAAGTTAAAGTTGAACCAATGCCTACTTACAGGCTCAACTCTAATTTTTAATGGGCTTCTTCGTGCGCGCCGTGCGGCTCGCTCGACATGGTAGTTAGATAGACGAGAGTTAACATCGTGAACACCGCCGCTTGGATAAGACCAACCAAAAGTTCTAAAAGCATGAAAGGAGTTGGTACTAGTACTCCGACTAGGCTACTAATAACGGTAATCAAGACTTCGCCCGCAAAAATGTTGCCGAAAAGACGAAGGGATAGTGACAAAACCTTGGAAAGTTCGGAGACGATCTCGATCAGACCAACAGCCACCTCAATGACAGCGGTAAAAACACCGATCGGACCCTTTTTAAAGCTTTTAACCAAAGTACCAAGCTGAATAAACTTGTTGAGATGGGTAAAGAGTCCGACAGTGAAAAAACCGAAGAGGTGGGAAGAAACTACGGCAACGAGGGCCATGGCGACGGTTAGATTGAGATCGGTGTTAGCCGGGCGTAGGAGCATGTTGTGTCCCCAGGTAATACTACCGGTACCGGGGAGTAGGCCGAGCCAGTTGGAGAGTAAAATAAAAAAGAAGACCGAGCCCACAATGGGTAAAAATCTCAAGGTCTTCTTGCGACTACCGGTTACTTGATCAAAATATCCAAAGAGAATTTCTAAAAAGTATTCAATAAAGTTCTGGGTACTGCGAGGTTTCAAGTGGATGTTTCGTTTTACAATTATCCCAAGGATTAAGAAAATTAGTGTGGCCAACGAGGCGTTGACCATCGTGTTGGTCACGGGCAGACTCCCGATTTGAAACAGCACTTCTGGCGCTAAAGTTGGGATATGAAACTCCATAATTAGTCTTTTTTAGTAGGTTTGTCCCATTTTTCGTTTAATTTTTTGTATTGTTCGCCGTATTCAGTCGCTTTGCGTCGGATTATTCGGTAAGTAATATAGGCGGCCAGGGCAAAACCGAGAGCAGTTAGCCAGGGACCCGTACCATATTTATTGTCTAAATACTGGCCCAACATAGCTAAAACAACGACAGGGATGGCGATCGAGGCACCAAAGTCTCCAATGATCCGGAAAGCGAATAAATAATATTCACGGGACTTGTTTTTTTCCTCTTGGTTCATAATCTATATGACGCCCACATTTTACAGTAAAATCCCTTGAACGTCAAGGGAATAAAAAATACTCTATGGGGATAATTGGGCTAGATTTTAAATAATCTTTGGCTATTCTTCTCAACTTGGTTAACAACTTCGGCCAGAGCTATTTTTTTAATCTCAGCAATTTTTTTTGGTACCTCCTCCACCATCCACGGTTCGCACCTTTGCCCTCGGTAGGCCTGAGGGGCGAGATACGGGGCATCGGTCTCGATTAACATCCGGTCAAGAGGACATTTTTCGATTACTTCCAACAATTCGAGTTGCGGTTTCGGATCAGTTTTCTTCGGTGGAAAAGTAACAATGCCAGTAAAACCAAGATGAAGGCCGAGGTCAAGGTATTTTTTTGCATTTTCCCAATTACTGGTGTAACAATGCACCACCCCCCGGTGTTTAGGGGCGAGACTTTTTAAAATTTCAATCATTTGTTCGTGCGCATCACGAACGTGGATAACTAAAGACAGGTCGCGCTCTTTGGCGAAATGATATTGCGCGATGAATGCCACTTTTTGTTTTTCTAAAATATCCTCAAGTCTTTTATCTTCCGGGATATGATACAAATCTAAACCGCACTCCCCGACCCCGATGACTTTTTTAGATTTCGCCAGTTCGCCATAACATACCGGATCGAATTCTTCTTCACGAGATTTAAAAATTATTTCTTCCTCGTCTACTTCGCAAGAAGAAACGTGGATGGGGTGGAGTCCGATCGTGGCATAAATGTTGTCATACTTTTCGGCAAATTCAACGGCAAGACGGCTGGTATCTTTTTGAGTACCAACGGCGTTCATTTGTATGTCTTTTTCTTTACAGCGTTTAATTATTTCTTCGTAATCTTCTTTATACGCTTGAAACTGGATATGACAGTGAGTATCGAGCATAATTACATTAGACCATTAACAGTGCTTTGGAGGGCACGGATCGCTTCCGGAATTAAAGGCCACAGTATGGAAGCAATGTTTACGGTGTAGGGCGCGACGACCGAATGAGCGAGGGCTTCCATAAAACGGTCACTAATTGGAAAACGGGCGATGAAGTAGAAAATTAAACCAAGAACGATCGCTCCCTCTAAAATACCGAAGACCAGTCCGAGCAAGCGGTTAATCGAGTTAACAAATGGTAAACGAGTTATTAAGCTAAGTACTTTATCTATTAACCAGAAAACCAGCCCGACAGCGCGGTTAATAATAAAAAAAGCGATGACGAAAATTAAAACCTTGGAAAAGTTTGGTGACCAGTGTGTGACTCCCATAAGCCAATTAGCAACTGGCTCGTAATACCGAAAGGCTAAGTAGGCACCAAGGACAGTACCGATTAGCGAACCCAGGGTGTGGATTAAGCCAAACCATAAACCAAATAAACCAAAGGCTCCGATGATGATTAGTAGAACGATGTCAAAGAATGACATATAGTTTTAAGTTAAGCGAGGAAATAACGCCTCTCCTTTATTAATTTTATTGCCCACGACTAAATCTACCCACTGTTGTAGATCACTTAAAGGCTTCGCTAATTCAGTGGCAACATCGAGGCCGAGTTGGCTAATAATTTTTTCAGCTGTTTCTGGTATCACTGGCCAGATCATGATCGCGATGTGTCTTAACGATTCACTTAGGTGGTAAAGAAGATTATGTACCTCGACTAAATTGCCCGCCTTGGCTTTGGCCCAGGGTTCCTCGTCAGAAATAATCTGGTCACAGTGAGAGATAAATTTATTGACCGTTTCAAGCGCTAGGTCAAAACGCCACTTTTCCATGTTTAAAACATAAGCCGGCCAAATTTCCTTAGTTAAGAAATCAATTAGGTCCTGTCTAACGTCAGTTACTTTGGGCACTTCAGCATTGCTGTATTTTTCGACCATGGTTAAAACTCGGCTAGTAAAGTTGCCAAGGCCGTTGGCTAATTCGGCCGTGTAACGTTCTTTGAATTTTTCATGAGTAAAGTCACCGTCGTTGTCAAAAGGGATTTCCCGCATTAAGAAGTAGCGAGTTGGCTCAAGCGGATAAGTTTCGATCAGTTCGATCGGGTTAATGACGTTGCCGATAGATTTACTAATCTTTTTTCCATTTAATGTTAACCAGCCATGAACACAAATTTGTTTGGGTAATTCAACTCCGGCGCTCATGAGCATGGCTGGCCAAAGCAAAGAGTGGAAACGATTAATTTCTTTGCCAACAACATGGGCATTGGCTGGCCAAAACTTGTCAAATAATTTAGTGTCGTTACTCCCCCAACCCAAAGCGGTGATGTAGTTGGTGAGAGCATCAAACCAGACATACATTACTTGGGTATCATCACCCGGAACCGGTATGCCCCAAGGTAGTTTGTCTTTGGCGCGGGAGATACTTACGTCTTCCAGTCCACTTTTTAAGATGTTTTTCATTTCGTTAAAGCGAATGTCTGGATAAACAAAATTTGAATTTTGTTCAAACAAAAATTCTAAAGGCTCTTGGTATTTAGACAAGCGAAAGAAGTAATTTTCTTCAGTCACTAGCTCTGGTTCACGGTTGTGGTCAGGGCATTTTCCGTCAACTAAATCCTTTTCGGTTTTAAAGGCTTCGCAACCATAACAATACAAGCCAGAATATTGTTTCTTGTAGATGTCTTCACTCGCTAACGCCGCTTGCCAGAATTTTTGAGCGCGTGACAAGTGGCGCTCTTCAGTGGTGCGGATAAAATCATTGTTGCCAATATTCCAGAGGTCAGCGAGACGCTGAAATTCAGCAGATTTTTTAGCGGCATAGGCACTGACTTCCTCGTTATTTTCCTTGGCGGTTTTAAACATTTTTTGTCCATGTTCGTCGGTACCGGTTAGAAAATAGACCTCTTTACCCAAAAGTCTCTGGTAGCGAGCCATAACGTCGGTATAGAGTAATTCTAAAGCGAAGCCAATGTGCGGATCGGCGTTAGCGTAAGGAATGGCGGTGGTAAGGTAGTATTTATTATTAGACATAATTTTTGTCTCGTCTGAATACAAAATTTAGGGTAAGCCCGGTTTTAAGACGTATAAATTTTCTAATTCTTTTTTTTCTCCTTTCGCCTTTTAAAGTAGGACCGGCTGGCGTCGCTTCTCCATCCCCGCTTTTCAATAGAGAAGAGATGTAGTCCCTTACTTCTTTTTTAGTTATATGTAAATAATCGTAATCTTGTTTGGGTATCGCATCTAAATTTTCTAAAAATAACAATAACTCTTTCGCCTCACCCGACTTTCTTTCTTTTTTCTTTTTTCTTACGCGGTGGCTATCTTTGTGGTCAGCATCGCTATCGAAAGATTTTATGTTTGTTCTTAAAGTTGGTAAATCATCTGGAAAATTACCAGGAATTTCCCCTGTGGCTTTATATTTAGCTATAATTTTTTTATATCTAGTACCAGTTGTATTTTTAAAAAACCCCGGTGTCTCTTCTAAATTCTTTACTCCATCTCTGTCTAAGACAGCATCAAAAATTGCTAAAAGTATCCGTTGGTCTGAATCTGGTAATCGTCTAATAATGTTTTGAAATTTTTTAACCAACTCCCTAAATTCACAGTGTCTCTCCTGGTTATCAAAACAACTTATTTCTACTTGATCTAAACGTTGAGTTAAAAAATATTCTTTATTTTTAGCTAATCGCAAAGAGTCAATCACTTTTCTTTTATAAACAAAAAACCTTAGACTTGGTTTTCGAATAAACTCTTTTACTTTTGCCTCGTCAGCTTTTAAAATGACGTCTTGGACCATCCCCAAGGCAGTGTGAAATATCTCGTCAACATACACCGCGGGAGTCGTTGGGTTCAAAAAGGATCGAAGTATTCTTAGTATTTCGGCTTGATTATCTAAAATTATTTTTAGAGCTTCTGTCCGTCCGTCTTTCTTGTCGACTCTTTCGAAAATTCGTGATACTCGTTCTGACATACTAGAAATTTTTAAGAACAATTACAAACTCTCCTTTAATGTTCATTTTCATTTTTTTTATCTCACCAATGTTTCCACGATAGACAGCCTCAAATTTTTTGGTCAGTTCACGACCGACTACAATTTGACGATTTGGTGCGAGGACTTTTTCTAAATCCGCAAGGCACTTTTCAATCCGGTGGCCAGATTCGAAGAACACGACTGTATATTCAGTTTTAGCCACTTCTTCAAAATATTTTTGTCTTTTGTTTTTATGGGGTGGAAACCCCATAAAGGTAAAACGGTCGGTCGGAAACCCGGAGATAGATAAAATAGCGGTAAGAGCAGACGGCCCAGGGATGGGAATAATATCTAGATTGCCAAAACTTTTCACCAGGTCGCTTACCAACTGATTACCAGGGTCAGAGATACCAGGCGTGCCGGCGTCAGTGACTAAGGCCAGATTTTTACCTTCCTCAAGCAGAGTTTTAATTTCGTTGGTTTTCCGGGTATCACTATGATGATGGTAACTTAAAAGTGGTTTACTTATCTCATAACGACTGAGCATGTTCTTGGTAACGCGGGTGTCTTCACAGAGGATTACATCCACGGATTTTAAGGTTGACAAAGCACGAAGGGTGATATCTTCGAGGTTGCCGATCGGGGTGGCTATGATATATAGTTTACCAAGCATAATGGACTATATTTTAGCAAAATACTCTGTATTTAGCAAATTAAAAAAGCGCCAACTTTTAATAGGCGCTCTATCTAGTTGCCTTAGTTACTCCATAATAATCGCCTGGGTTGGACAGGCATCGACTGCCATCTGAATTGAATCAGGATCGTCACCGGCGGGGTTTGTTATCTTGGCCTTGTTGTCGTCAGTCATTTCGAAGGTGTTGGGGCAAAGCGCGGCACAAGTACCGCAACCAATACATTTTTCTAGGAGAATTTTGGGCATATTAAATTTTTTTAACAAACTCATCGATTTCTTTTTTATATTTAGAGAGCAGGGTAATTAAATCATTAGTAAATATCTCCGGCTTCTCTTTAATTTCCAGGTTAAGATCATCGAGGTTGTAAAACAAAATACCGCTCGCTTCTTTATCTGCTGGCCTAGTTGCTCCATTGAAAATACCAAAAAACAAATGAATTTTATTGGCTATTTTAATATTCTCACTTCTAAAAATTTTTGTTACGACCATGTCATCAGTGGTAATTTTTTTTACAATGGCAACATTTTGTAAATAATCTCGTAGCAACCCGTAGCTTTTGTCGAAGTCCTGATCATCATAGAGTACGATCGATGGTACCATAAGCTCCTGGACAGTTTCGACCATCAAAGTGTAATGAGGTGAGTCTTCGAATTTAATATGTCCACCAACCGACTTGTCTAGTAAGGACGGATTATGATTTTTATTGCGTGATCTTTTTTGAAGAATTATTTGCTTATCGGTGTTAAATAGTAGAAGATTTACTACCTCAATAGATTTGGTCGGTGCACCAGTTTTTTTGTATGTTTCAACTTGTTCGTTATAAAAATCATCCCGATCGTAGGGCAATGTGACATTGGGATTGTCTAAATTATGGACAGTGATTATCTCAACCATAGTATTTTTCTTGGTAAAATCTTAATAGATCTTCTATTTCTGGAAGGGCCTCTTTGTTAAAGATGCCTACCTTCAATTTTTTTTGTAAATCTTCCAAAGTTTGTGCCCCCTCTAACACCGCCTCTTCGATATCGTGGTCGGTAATATTTAAATCCTTATCTATTACTTTAGCTCCGGCTGTCACCACCCGATTATGTTGGCCGGTTTGGCGGAAGTAATCATTGACAGCGGCCTGGAGCGCTTTATCCCCCAATACCGAACAGTGGACTTTACGATCCGGAAGCCCACCCAAACGATCTAAGATATTTTGGGGTTTAATTTTTAAAGCCTCATCAATTTTCATTCCATCTTTTTCGGTAATCATTTCACTCAAGACCGAGGTGGAAGCAATGGCGCTACCACAGCCGAACGTCCTCCAGCGGCAATCTTTGATAGTATCCGTTTTAGGGTCTATTTTTAGCCAAATAACCATTTCATCGCCGCAGGCCGGTGAGCCGACACGCCCCATGGCGTTGTATTTAAACTTTTCTTCTTCGCCGTAGCGCATAAAATTACGCGGATTGAAAAAATGGTCGCGCACCAAATCCGAATACAGCCATCCCCCACCTTCACGATCGCGGATGTCCACTTGTTCCTTTAGGTTTACTTTTTTGATGATTTTTTTTGGCATATTTTATTTTTGCAAAGCCTTAACATCAGTAAGAGTAATATCTGTATAATATATTTTACAATCTTTTAGGCCCTCGTCCTCCCTCCATAGTGTCAAAGTTTTTTCACCGTAAACTATGCTGTCTGTAGATTGAGCGCGAATTATTTCATTTAGCTTTTCGATTTCTACTACAGGACCCTTAGAAATTAATTTTGTCTTGTAATCCACAATCTTATCTTGAGATGTTATTTGCCAATTTATTTCTTTAAAGTCTTGCTCTAGCCTCCTAACGCTTTCTTGTATATTATTTACATAAATAGATACATTACCTTCGCCACACTCGTTAGCTTCGGGGCCATTTGCTCCATCTTTTACCCACACATAGGTAGCGCCTGTAAGTAGTAGAGCGACTACTCCAATTGTTCCAAGTAAAGCCTTAATATTCATATGGTTTCACCTCGCGGCTTTATATTTAGCATGCTGTTTCTCGAGGAGTCTAACTGGGCTAATTTCTCGTAACTGCGAAACAATTTTAGGTAAGTATTTTAAAACATAATCCACGTCGGCTTTGGTATTACAATGCCCAAAAGTAAAACGTAAACTGCCGTGGGCGTATTCATATGGTAAACCAATGCTAGTTAGAACGTGAGATGGTTCAAGGGATGTTGAGGTGCAAGCTGAACCGGTCGAACACATTATTTTGTGTTCATCTAAATATAATAATAAAGCTTCTCCCTCGACGTCCATAAAAGTAACATTCAGGTTATTTGGTAAACGTTGGTCATTTAGTTCTGGCCCATTGAGGTGAAGGTTGGCAATCTTCTCCTGTAGTTTTTTCCACAAATAATCTCGAAGGTCAGCAACACGCCTGGATTCTTTTTCCTTTTCTTTTTGCGCTAATTCCAAAGCTTTAGCCAGTCCAACTATACTAGGCACGTTTTCGGTACCGGCGCGCAGTCGTCTTTCTTGGGCACCACCCACAATTAAAGGCTTTAGTTGGGTGCCACGGCGGACATATAACAAGCCAACGCCTTTTGGTCCGTAGAGCTTGCTACCGTTTAGGGTTAGAAGATCGACATGCAATTTCTCCACATCGAGGTCAAGATATCCAGCGGCCTGACAAGCATCAGTATGAAAATACGGATAACTGGTGTTATTGGCTTTGCGATAACGCAATAATTCGCGACCGATTTCCGCGATTGGTTCAATCGTGCCGATCTCATTATTGGCGTACATGATTGTAATTAAAATTGTATCCGGACGAATCGCTTTAAGTACATCTTTAACATTTACTAGACCAGTTTTATCTGTTTTTACATAGGTAAATTCAAAACCTTGTTGCTCGAGGTCTTCAAGAGGGTGCAAAACAGCATGATGCTCGATCGAGAGGGAAATAATGTGTTTCCCTTGTTTCTCGTGAGCGTGAGCAATACCGTAAATAGCGAGATTATCTGATTCAGTTCCACCGCTGGTGAAGATAATGTTCTCTGGTAAGGCGTGTAAGACACCAGCAATTGTTCGACGAGCGTCATTAACAGCGCCGTTGGCAATACGGCCAGCTTCATAGATAGCCGAAGGATTACCGAAGTATTTAGTAAAGTATGGTTCCATGGACGCCAAAACCTCTGGCCGCAGGTAGGTTGTCGCGGCATGATCAAGATAGACAGAGCGAATTTTAGCGCTAGATCTCTCCATAGATTACATTTTTGGCAAGCTAACTTTGGCTAAAACATTATTTAATTCTTTATTTAGCTTGGTCATGGCAATGGTGATGCAATACTTATTATTATGCTCACATCTCCTATCAGTACCAGCACAAGGAGTTAGTTGGCAATGATCGTCCATCGCATCCATGATTTTCTTTAAGTTTATCTTATTGGCCGGCACCGCCAGCTTGTATCCCCCCTTCATACCGTGGGCGGAGACAATTAATTTTCCTAAACGTAACTTGCGCGCAATTTTTTGTAAGAACAGAAAAGAAATTCCGGCTTCTTCGGCAAAGTCTTGTAAACTTAAATATTTGCCTGGGCTCTTAGCCAAACGTTTTAAGAGTTGAACAGCGAGGTCGGTCTCCTTGCGTAGTACGAGCATAGGGATGTTGATTAAATAGGCAAAGTGAAATTAATATTTTTATTATTTTCAGTGCTAGATTTTACAACTGGCTCAAAATTTACCGCAAACGGCGTGACTTCACCGCCCAAAGTTTTGTAGAATAACTGTTTATTAGTACGACCGAAATCGTAGATTTCTTTGGTAATATGTACATCCTGTTCACAATATTTTTTAATCTCATCAATTTTACCTTCCTTCCACCAACGAATGGCTTGGAGACCGTCGGCACTTTTTTCTACATCATCTAGGGTTGCGAGCGCCAGGTCGTTTAGTTTTAAACGGATGCCGATACTTTCTTTAACCACGGCCATGATGTCTAAATGAGAGAAAGTTAAAAGGTCGCCGGGGTAATAATTGTTAAGGACCGGGAGGTCGAAATGCGTGCTGTTATAGCCGATGACGCGATCAGATTTTTCTAGTATTGGCCAAAGTTGCGAAAGTTCGCTTTCAGTAAAGCTATAGTAAAGTCCGGTATCTGAGCGATACAAAGAAACTACGGACACCCGCAGTTTCTTGAAGTCGTTGTCGACTTCGGCAAAAGAATTTTGTGTTTCAATGTCAAAAACTACTTCGTAGCCCATAAAATATACCTATATGGTATGAGATAACTTAAACCTTGTCAAGGGTGGATAAGAATTCAGATATTTTGATTAACTTCGCCCCTTCTTCATTTCGTTTTTTGTATTCTAAGGATTCTTCCGCGACGGTTTTCTTCGAAATTACCAAACGATTAGGTATGCCGATAAGATCGGCATCGGCGAATTTTTCGCCGGCGGTTGGACCTTCGCGGTCGTCATAGAGCACCTCGGCCCCCTTCTCTATAAGAGAGTTGTATAGCTCGTCAGCAGTCGAACGAACTGTCTCGTCGTTGCCTAAGACAACCAGCTGGTATTTAAATGGTGCAACATTTTCCGGCCAGATGATACCTTTGTCATCATGGGCAACTTCAACCAACGTACCCATTATTCGTGATGGACCCATTCCGTAACAACCCATTTCGACTAAATGTTCTTTCCCGTCTTTGTCAGCATAGGTAAAACCAAAAGGCTCACTAAATCGGGTGCGCAATTTAAAAATATTACCCACCTCAATTCCCTTTTCTTCTTGTAAATCCGTATTGCCACATTCAGGACAAGATTTCTGTTCTTCAATAATTTCCTTATTAATTGCTACATGGCATTTGGAGCAGAGATAGACAGTATCCTCACCGCTAGCGCAGAGAGTCTGGAATTCGTGGGAATATTTACTAAAAACCCCGCCTGAAGCAAAGGTTAGAACAGTTTTTTCACCCAAACCTAACCGTTCATATACTTTAAAATAGGCTTGTTTAACTTTTTCGTAATAGGTATCAAGATCAGCTTCGTTGGTGTGGAAAGAATACAAATCTTTCATGTTGAATTCTCTGCCGCGTAAAATACCGCTTTTAGCTCGCGGTTCATTCCTAAATTTGTTTTGGATTTGGTAAACCGCTTGCGGTAAATCCTGGTAAGAAAAGACGTATTTTTTAACCAACGGTGTTACAATCTCTTCGTGAGTGGGGTTAAGAAAATAAGTCGCCTCACCTGGACCGATAGTACGAAAGAGAATGTCCATATTATCTCGCCCAGTAGTTTTGTAATTTTCTTCTTGAGTCAAGGTCGGCATGAGAATTTCATTACCACCGACAGCGTTCATTTCTTCACGGATAATGTTTTGGATTTTTCCCAAAACCCGCAGGCCAAGGGGTAAATAATTGTAAACCCCGGCCATTTGTTTGGAAATATATCCCGCCTGGATTAAAAACTTGGCGTTGATACTATCTTCATCGCTAGAAATGGTTTTACTGGTTTTTCCGAAAAGCTTGGAATAACGCATACAAAGAGGTTTAAAAATATGGCTAAATTATACTAGAAAGTGATGAATTAGTCAAAAAACCTAAAAGAGAAAACTAATTTTTATACACAAAAAATTGTTGACATTAGAGAAAATCTCTGCTACACTTTTTGACTGCTCTTTTAAAAGTACACCGAGGTGAGCTTTAAGTTGGAGTGACAGGCCGATTTAAAGCTCCCCTCGGAATGGTTTCGAGGTGTGAGATTTACTCTTGTTGGGAAAGGTACTCCTCTATGGAGCACCGAATCGACGCGATCGTTGTCGGATGTTCGGACTACCGTGTGGAACTGGCGGTGGAGCGCTGGCTCCGGGAACACCGGTTCTACACCCGCGACCGCCTCCTCATTCCTGGGGT
>DATDYA010000038.1:0-13421 GCA_035289165.1 Patescibacteria group bacterium | reverse complement strand
ATCTTTTGCAATCTTTCTACTGCTTTTTTTGAAGTATCTTTAACCGTATCCGCGACCGCGATTATCCCCATCACCCCTTCTTGGTTCCCTAAAATCATAGCGGTTTTCCCCGCCTCTTCTAAGCGAGTTAATTTTCGGTTAACCTTGTCTACTCCAATTTTCGCAATGTCCGTCATCATTTTTCGATTACCTAAATAATAGGTTACGCCCGCAATTTCACCTTGCACCCCATGCCCTGGTACTGCTTTAAAATCTTTAACTTCATCCAAATTAACATCTTCCTCTTCGGCATAAGCATAGATTGCCTCCGCCAAAGGATGTTCGGATAACTTTTCAAGACTGGCGGCAATCGCCAAGGTGTCGTCTTCATCCTTGTCTCCTAGTACAATAATGTCCGTCACTTCCGGTTTGCCTTTAGTAATCGTCCCGGTTTTGTCGAACACGATCACATTTACTTTGCACGCCGTCTCTAGCGGCTCTCCGCCTTTAACCAAAACGCCATTTTCCGCACCCTTACCCGTTCCAACCATAATCGCAGTCGGTGTCGCTAGACCCAAGGCGCAGGGACAGGCGATCACAATGACTGAAGTAAACGCCATGAGTGCGAACGCCAAAGAACCGCCTAAGAAAAAATACCAAACAACAAAAGTTAAGACGGCAAGTATTAAAACCGTTGGTACAAATTTAGCCGATATTTTATCCGCAAAATCCTGAATCGGCGCCTTACTTCCTTGGGCTTCTTCAACCAAACGAATGATCTGGGCGAGGGTGGTCTCGCTTCCCACCCGTGTCACAGTAAATTCAAAACTGCCTGTTTTGTTAATCGTACCACCCACAACATTATCTCCGACTTTTTTCTCGACCGGTATGCTTTCTCCAGTTACCATTGATTCATCTACGGCTGAGACCCCCCGGACAACTGTGCCATCCACTGGAACTTTTTCACCTGGCCGCACAATTACCACGTCATTTTTTACTACTTCATCAATCCCAATATCTTTTGTGACTCCATCCCGGATTACCCGTGCGGTCTTCGCTTGAAGACCCATTAATTTTTTAATGGATTCCGACGTCTTGCCTTTAGTCCGGGCCTCTAACCATTTACCTAAAATTACAAAGGTAATAAGAAAAGCGGCGGTTTCAAAGTATAAGTCAGAAATTTTTTCTCCATTTAAACCCACAACTGACCCGTTGGTAGTGGCATAAATAAGGAAGACAACAAAACTGTATATAAAGGCCGCAGACGTTCCAATCGCAATCAAACTATCCATGTTGAATGTTTTCATGCGCAGAGCCGACCACATGCCTTTATAAAATCCTCGACCGATTATAATTTGCACCGGAGCGGCCAAAACCAAGGACACAATACCAATATATGGCATAAGTGCCTCTCGAGCTGGTAGCCACACAAAAAAATCCAAAAACATGAAGTACAGCATCGGTAGACTTAAGGTTGCGCTAAAAATAAATTTTTTAAAGTAGGAGGAAATTTCCGCTTCACGCTTTTTACTTTCCCACTCATTATCCTTTTCATTTATTTCTTCCGCTCGATAACCAGCTTTTTTAACTGCCGCCTTTAACACTTCCACACTCGCGCCCACATCATTTAAAGTGACTACGGCTTTCTCCGAAGCAAAATTTACATTAGCATCCCTAACCCCCGGTAACTTCTTAAGAGAGCGCTCGATAATCCCGGCGCAACTAGCGCAATGCATCCCAGAGATGGCGAGATTCACTCTGGGTTGTTTAGTTTTTGCTACCAACACTTCTCGGACCTCGTCCAAAATTGGCTTTGACTCGTTTTTGCTATCACTAATCGGCGGAGCTAAATTTTCTAAAGAATTATTAAAGAAGTGGGCACTTCTAAACAACTCGACCCAGTGGCTTTTCGACGCCTCCTGCCCTTTGGGCAGTTTAATTTCCGCAGTCTTTCGGTTTTTTAATTTTCCTTCAAAATATGACTTACCCCTGTCATCTCGGAGCACCCGGCCCTCGGCCTCGTTGCTCGAATCAATCTTTAAAGAGACTGGTTCGCCGGTTTCGGCCTCTCTAACCGTCACTTCCATATCTAACGGCTCTTTTAATTGGCTACTTGAGACCACTTCGGCGGCGTAACCAGCGCGACTGACCGCCGCAACCAAATCCTTATCCGTTACTCGTGTAAGATCAGCCGCTACTTTCGCTTTCCCTTCTGTGTAAGACACCACTACTTCTTCTACTCCCGGCACGTTCCTTAACTCTTCCGAAATAAGCGCTTCGCAAGATTGGCAGTGCATCCCCTCAATTTTTAATTCAACATTTTTTTCCATATTCTTAGTGAGTAAATAAAATTATATAGACGCAACCCCATAAGGCAAATCGACAAGCGCTTGCTTTATTTCACTTAAAGAAATCTCCCGAGTCGATTCCAACTGACCATTCGCCTCAGAACCCGCCCCTTTAATGAGCACGCTTTCCACTCCATCAATCTGTCCAATTTTTAGCTTGGAAACCTTGACGCACGCCTCACAATTCAGATTGGATAATTTAAATTTAGTAATCACCATATGATTAAAAATTACTGCGGACCACAGCCGGTGTCAAAACGACACACTACTTCTCCTTGAGCTGAAGGGGCAGAAGCAACTGCCGCCTCAGCAGCCTTAGCCCCACTACCTTTTTCAACAACCGTGAACTGACCGCGATACATGCCCATGGAACATGAGAAAGGGATTATACCGGTTCGTGTTGGTGTAAAACGTATGATATTCTCACCCTTTTTTAAAGCCGTACTAATCCGATACTCTGGCACAACCAAATACGCGGCACAAGAAAAACTCGTCTCCGAAGTTATAATCCACTTCACCGGTCGGCCTTTTTCTATAACCAAGTTAGTGGGGGTATAACCGTTGGCTTTTTGAGTCATCCGGACTATCTGCTCATCGCCGGCTGGTTGATCAACAACTGTATTGTTATTCCCCCCTTTAAAAGTAATCAACCTGCTTCCGTTTGCAATATTTACCCAACCTAAAATAATCACTAGTAAACCGGCGGTAGCGTAAAACACGCGGGCCTTTTTACCTTTAAAAATTGAGGCCAATCCGCCGACACCCAAAAGGCCCGGTGCGGTGCCTAAAGCAAACAAAGACATTATTAAAGCCCCCTGGATAAAACTACCCGAACTGACTGCTAAAAGCTGCATCGCTTGCGTAAAACCACACGGCAAGAAAAACGTCAGGACCCCGGAAACCACCGCCGCCCGGTGGCTGTACTTATCCCCGCTTTTATTGGCACCCAGTAACCGACCAATACTTTTCGGAAGAGCAATGGTTTTATTTTTTAATTTAGGAAATATTTCGACCAACTTTAAACCAAGTAAGATCATTACTACTCCGACGACAATCGTGAGAACTCCTAAAAACCCCGCCGACGGTTTTAGAGCTGAACCAATTAATCCCATTAAACCACCCAAAACCGCAAAACCGCTGATCCGGCCGAGATTAAAAAATAGGTGGGGCACAAATTTTTGTTTACTGGTTGCTTCCGGGTGAAGCTCGCTATAACGCGCTGATACTCCCAAAACTAATCCACCAATAATCGCCATGCACGTGGAAAACCCAGCGACCAAACCAACGAGTGGAATAATCCACAAACTAGCGCTATCCGTATTTAAACTTAGTTCAAAAATTCCTGTCGCTTTTCCTATTAAATACAGACTGAATAAAATAAGGGCGGCATAGCCCAAATATCTATAATCATCACGATTTTTAGATAACCACGTCGGCTTCTCTTTCTCGCCCACCTCATAACCGGCCTTGTCAACTGCTCCCGCAATCGCTTCTTTCGGTGGCGGATTACCCTCATACTCCAAATCGGCCTTACCGGTCTTGTGATTCACACTAACTTGCTTTACCCCTGGCAACTCTTTTAATTGCTCTTCGATCATAATTTCGCACGATCGGCAATGCATACCACGAATTGGCACTTGTAATTTTGGCATATCTATTTAACGGTTAGTAATACTAAAAGTTTGCATCATTCGTTTAACAAATTCCAAGCGCTCTCCCCTATCTTTAGATTTGAGTTTCTCTACACCACAAGAAAGCATGTGGCTTTCCATAATATAACTGTTAGCTTGTTTTAAAAGCCCAATGGCCGCATTAATTTGTTGGGCGATATCCAAACAATATTTTTGTTCTTCAATCATTTTCTCTACCCGCCTTAATTGACCGTTGGCCTTTTTTAAATTAATGGCCACTTTATTGTGGTATGGCTCTATCATAGAACTAAGAGATTAAATGTATAATAAAAATATTATAACCTACACCATAGGTGTAGGTCAAGGGATGCTGTGGATAAAACGCCTTTTCTTTTTGATCATGGCGCTAGTGTTTTTTATCAATTGATTGAACTTCCCTTTTAATTAGCTCCATTTTCCGCTTGTGATTCTTTAAATCCGTAACATCTTCCCCGGCGATTAACATCCCAAGCACTTCCCCCTCTTCACCTTTAATAAGCGTGTTTCGCCAATAAATATCTCTTAAGTCTCCATTTTTTGTCATAACACAGTTCTCATAAAACTCAAAAGCTTCTAATTTCCCGGCCATCAAATTATCATACAGCACCTTGAGTTGCGGTCGGATTGTGTTAGGAAGAAAATTATCAAACCAGTTTTTACCGACCACCTCCTCTTCCCTGCGGCCAAGGATCTCTAAACCCTTGCGATTAATTCTTTGTACGCGCTGGGTATTATCAATATAAACAAAAAATACATTAGCGAAGTCAAACAGCTTTTTTGTCCAGTCACGTTCTTCTCTCAACTCCCGGTCCCGCGTTTCTAAATCATGAAAAAGCGCTCGATATGGCTTTCGGAGCGACATGGTCGCTACTGTATGATAGACAAAATAAAAAGCAAAAATCTTTAGAATATGGCCCACGAAATTCCCGTAGCCAATTGGGTTATTAAAAAACCCCATCATAGCCGAAGAAACAAAGCCCACAGCTAAAGAAAGATATAAAAAACCAATCGTCTCTCGTTCAAAATAACGACGATGCCGGTATAATGTTGCCCCTCCCACTACCGCGAGCGTAGCAATAGTGAACTCACTGATATTTTTAAATTCCGTAAATTTATGCCCCGCGTCAATTGCGCTTGGAAAAATGGACCACTCAAAAATACTTAAGAGCATAATCGTGGTTACTATTAAAAGCCCAACCAATAAAAAACTAACATTTAGTCGTCGGTCAAGCACGAGCGGCGCTACTATAAAAGCGATGGCTAGAAGATAATCGGCCGCTAAAGATAAAAGATATGACTCGTTCGAAGGCAATAATCCTGGCGATAAAATACCGGGATAATACAACGAATGAAGCAGATTAAAAAAGCCAACAAAAGCCATCGCCGTGCCAAGTAAAAGAAAAAAATTATTTTTGATTACCTGTCTGGCGTGCCAAGTAATCGCAAAAATTGCGCCGGAAGCCACTATCCCTAAGACTTCAATAAAATTATGGTAAAAGCCATAATTCAAGGATTGGGCGTAAAAAGCGCCCAAGACAGCGGTCAAACTGGCCGCTACGAAAAACAAGCGTCGCCAAAAGGGGTTTACGCTATCCGAAATAAATCCTTGCATAAAGAAAACTAATTCTTTAAGAATAACATACTAATTAGGTATGTCAAATGTTACAACCCAGCTCGGTTGTAAAAATTGTCTTTTTTAATGTTGCCCCGCCTACATCAACATTCTCCTTGACAGCTCGGTCCTTTGCTCGCGGTAGTCCGGTATTGCTCTTTCCACTAAGCGCCAAAAGTCCTTGGAGTGGTTATACTCCTCAAGATGCGCCAACTCGTGTGCTACCAGATATTCGGCCGCCCGATCAGGCAAAAAAATAATCTTATAATTAAAATTAAGGTTTCCTTGCAGAGAACAACTCCCCCAGCGTGTCTTTTGGTTCTTAATGGTCACCCGTCGAAAAGGAAACTGGTAAATTGCGTTAATCTTGGTGATTTTCTTCATAACTAATGTTAGGGCTTCGGCCCGGTTCTGTCGGTATTCTGCGACCCCGCCACGCAAGCGTAGCTTTGGATCCAATTTCTTAAAATACTTTATTTCTTTAAGAATCCAGTTGACCTTCCGTTTTAAAAATTCTTCCATCCAAGCGACTGTAACTGTTCGTGGCAAAGTTACCACCACACTTGCGTCACAAAAAACCGCTACTTTCAGACGTTTAGCGCGGCGACTTTTTCGAAGGGTATAGGTGATCTCGTGGTTATTGATGATTAACTTGCGAAGCATAAGTGCTGGAATTATACCGAAATCCCCTTAATACCACAAGCTCGGAGAACACTAATAACTTAAACCTTTTTGCGGCCGACAAAGGCCAAGGAAGCGAGGAGTAAAAAGGCCGTAAACGACATCATAACCATTGTGACGTAACCAAAATTGCTGATATAGACTTGTGTACAAGATCCGCCGCTCACACCACAAATGGCACCGGAGACCAATCCGAGCTGCAACAAATACTGATAAACCGCGACTATGCCACCAATTACACTCAAAGGCAGAAGATATTTAAAAATATTCTGGTCCTTGTGGTACAGCGCCAGGCCGGTCAAAATTAATTGGGGATATAAAAAAACTCGTTGATACCAACACAAATTACAAGGAGGGTAACCGACCACCTCGGAATAATACAAACTGGCTAAGGTCGCCCCCAAAACGATTAGAAAAGAAAACAACAGGGCGTTCTTTTGAAAAAACGAGATAATTTTATGATCACGCCGAAAGATCCAAATCAAAAGCACCGCCAACCACCCGACCTGAGCCACGATTGTCAGTGCACCAAATAGTTGATTTATATAACTCACCATAAAAACTTAATCTTTAGGCAAAACACAACTTGTTTTTTCCGCTAATCGCTCAAAGGTTATTTCTCCGCTTTCCCGCGTACCGTCCGGGTACTGCCAGGTTGGATAAGACTGCACGCCCGCTTCGCTACACTCGGAGAGCTGACCTTGTCCATCCGGTGTCGAACACTCGACATACGGTAGATACTTGGCTGACTTTCCAAATGCCCGCTTCTGGGTCTGACAGTGTGAACACCAAAATGCCCCATAAAACTTAGCTCCACTGTCTTTAATACAACGAGCAAAGCCATCATATTTCCCCGGCAAACGACTAACATAGACCAGCAAAGAAATTATTGCCACCATGATGACTATCCCAATACCCCAATAATATTTAGAGTTCTTTTTCATAATTAATTTTTATACCAGTATAACGACAAAATAATTTTTCGTCAAATTCATACTACTTTGACATGATTTTCGCGCGTTCCGCTGGGGCGTATTTTTCAACTGCATAACGCAGGATAGTGCGCGGCATTTTAGAAATGTTATTTTTTAAAAACTCGGTTAGCACTCTCTGGTTCTTTTTTCCCACTTCTCGCAACATCCAACCCACCGCTTTATGGATGAGATCGTGTTTATCTGATAATAACCACTTGGATAATTTTAAAATATCTTTAAAATCACCGTGTCTTATAAAGACAAACGTGGCTAAAACCGCGATTCTCCGCTCCCACAAATTTTTAGACCTCACCAGACGATAAAGGATTTTTCTCTCACTGGGACGACTAAACAAGTAATCACCCACGATCGGTGGGCAAGTTACGTCGACTAGATCCCAATTGTTTATCGACTTAGTATTTTTTAAATAAAAATTATAGATAACTTTTTTTTCCTTCTCATCGGCTACTTGGTATTTATAAACCAAAATTAATAAGCCAGTTAAACGGTGCTCGTGGTATATACTACCCAAAAGTCTTTTAATTACTTTAAGACTGGCCGTGCGATATGCTTTAGCAATACGACGTTGGTCTGGCACCACGACTCCTAAAAATTTGTCCCCTTCTGCATACCCGCCTTTCCCAGTTTTAAAAAACCCCTGTAATAACGAAACTTTTTCGGGGTGGCAACTCTTTTTAAGTTCTAAGACAATACTCAAATACATAATTATTCTTGTCCCAATTTTTTATGCCACAGCCTAACCCCGTTTCCTAACTGGTATTTACCCTCTTCCATCACACTCGCTTTTCTCACTATTTCCCCCAAACTTAGACCGACTGAAGTTAAAAACCTTTCCAGGTCCTCCATATCTACTCCCAAAGCCTGATCTACCAACTCCTTATCTTTTATTTGACTCAAGGCCTTTAAGGCTTCGACACCATAAGTATCTTTTATCATCCGAAGTCCTCTGGTATCGCCCGTAAAATATCCGCGGTAAAAAACATCAGAAATTTGATCATACCGTTTTTTACGACGCCGAGAAAGATCGACCCAAAGAGTATCCAAAATTATTAACCCCTCGGGACGAAAATGATCTTCCACCTCAATTCTTAAGCCATCTCTTTGCCGACCCATCTGTAATACTTCCTGATTAATCATTTCATTTATCCAATCATTAAACTCCTGGTAATTTCCCGTACTAAGATTTTCATAACCCGTACGGCCGCCGCGCACAAACTTTTCCTGGTCAGGATGAAGCGAGGTCGCGGCAAATAAATGACCCAGTTCATGGCCTAATATACTTAAAAAGGTGGCGTCTTTTGACTGTAAAGCAGCGGCATAAATATCTCTGGTAATAACATCCGTATACCCCCGTTGATTAATTTCCTCATAACCGGAGACTTCTCTAATTACGACACTCTCCGAGTGAGGTTTGCGCCTACCAAGATCCAGACCTAACCTCTCTCTTGCCCAAGCCAAATACAGACCAACCATATATTCTATGGCGGGTCGGTATTTTTCTTGGTCCTCTCGCACCAAATCTTCCGCGCTTCGACGCCCCATTTCTTCTAATACCCCCTCCAACCGTTCTAGTACCTCTCGGCTTCGCTCTTTCCACACCCCAGCATAGCGATAACGATCTAACTCTTTTCCTCTTACTTCTGGCATAAATCAATTTTAAAATTTATCCACAGTTTTTACTTCACTTACTTTGATCTTATCACCTTCCTCAAAAATAAACGAGGCGCGAACTAAATTTCCCTTTAAAACTTCCGGCAACCAGAAAACATCATCTGGCCACATTAAGTCATAAGGTATTTTTTCTTCTGGATACCAGGCCGGTCTCATTTCTTCGGTCTCGATCGGTTCTCCGACCCAATCATGAGAAAAATAAACTAGCACTTGTTGGTCCCAATCTGGCTTATGAGGAAAATAAAAAGACAATTCTGCCACTTTTCGCACAGTCCTTAACTCTACTCCTATTTCTTCCCTTGCCTCCCGCCGGACGGCTTTTTCTACCTTTTCGCCAGGTTCAACCTTGCCGCCCACACCATTCCACCGCCCAACACCAAACCCGCGCTTTTTAAGTGCCAAGCAAACTTCCCGGACTGTTTTCCCTTCTTTTTTTAGAAGAAAAACTAGTGTCGACTGACGTAGATTTAACATAACAATTACGTTTTTCTTCCTAAAAAAGTAGTTTGTTTTTTAATCAAGATAATTTCGAGCCATGACTGTGGCCCAAAATTTACCGCCTCATTTTTATAAATCACAAACTCCCCAGTTATTTCTTCAATATCGCTCTTTGAATATAAAAAATAGGTTCTTGTCCCAAATTCATCGTCTTTCGTTGTCTCAAAATATTTATCGGCGTATTTCAACGACAAGCGCACTATACCACCATTGTTCAAAGATAAAAACGACTGTTGCAAAATTTTCTTTAGGCTTGGTTTCGGGACATGTATCAAAGAAGCAAAGGCAAAGATTATATCCAAACTGCTTGGAAAATTATAGGTCTCAATGTCGGCAACCTCAAATTTTACTCCTGGAACATTTTGACGAGCTAATTTTATTAGTTCAGTCGAAATATCAATGCCCAGATATGAATCAGTGTGTTTAATAATTTCTTTTGCGTCTCTTCCGTTCCCACAACCAATTTCTAAAACATGCGGATTGACCTTTTTAACCAAATTAAAGGCTTCTCTGATATCCTCTGTCCTGGCACCCAGATCATCAAACTTTTTTGCCAATTGTTTCGCGCTATCGTTATAAGTTTTAACTGTCTGTAATTTCTTGTCCATAAAATTTTTCTGCTTCAAAAAATTTATTTTAATTTCCCAAGTTTGCCCAAACCTACTCAATAAACTTAACTTGTTTCCGACTTTCTTTCTATCCAATACTCTACCTCTTCCATCTTGTCTCCATTCTGATTTGTCCCCATATACTCTTTTACCACTTTCCCCCCTAAGTATTCAGCTACCTGCCGACTTGGATTATTTGCTTTAGCTACAGGATATTTAATATGTTCATAAAAAAGATTCCCTTCTGCCCACTTTTTTACCCCCAACATAGCTTCTTTACCATATCCACTACCCTGGGCGGACCGCTTAAGCCAGATACCCATTTCTGGATCAGGTTTATGAATTTCGTGTAACCCGACACACCCTAAAAATTCTCTATTTACTTTGTTAATTGCTACTAATTGTAAATTTTCTCCTTTTTTCATTCTTTCTAAAGATTCAGAGATAAATTTCCTAATATCCTTAATATCCCCGGTCGGTTGGGGGAACATATATTTTGTAACCTCTGGGGTAAACTCCTTAAAAATTTCTTCCAAGTAACCCAAAGCTATCGGCACAAGCCTTAGCCTTTCGGTCTCTATTGTTACTTTTGTAGTATCTAACATAAATGGATTATAACCATATACTGACACAAATTTACTCGCTCCGTCAACCAATCTTTTTAAAAAATCCCAGTCCTTTTCCCCCACCATTTTATTTTCTTCTTTTTCACCGGCTTGAAATTTGTAACAATTTTTGTGCTTCTTTCTCTCTTTGGTACTTTCTCGTGTATTTTAGATTCCAACTTGTGTTCCTCACAATACCCAACCACCGCTTCCAAAAATAACTTACCGTATCTCGCTAATTTAAGGTCTCCAAACCCGGAAATTTTTCGAATGTCCTCAGTTGTCAGAGGAAGGTAGGTGGCTAATTCTAAAAGAGTAGCATCCGAAAAAATTAAGTACGGTGGTACATTTTCTTTTTGTGCCAATTCCGTGCGGATGGTTTTCAGCCTAGTAAACAATTCTTCTTCGTGGGCCGAGTCAGACAAAGCCACTTCAGCTTTGGCCGCTATCTTTACCAAGAAAATTTTCTCCTTTCCTAAAAGTACATCCCGACTTTTTTCTGTTAAAGCCAAAACTGGATATTCACTCCCAATTTGTTTTAAATAATTAAAAGATATTAAATCTTTGAAATACCGATACCAATCTTCTCTCGGAATATCTTTGCCAATACCATATGTTTTAAGTGTCTTGTGGTTAGGAGAAATTCTTTCCGACTTTGAACCTCGAAGAAAATCTACGGTGTAAGTTAAACCATACCGGCTCTCTAAACGCGCCACAGCCGACAAGGCCTTTTGGGCGATAACCGTACCATCAAATTTTTCTCTGGTGGTTAGACAAACATCGCAAGAACCACACTGTTCCGGTGCTTCTTCGCCAAAATATGTAAGAATGGCCCGACGCCGACAGGCGTTAGATTCACATAGTGTCGCCATTTGGGCCAATTTATGCAACATAATCCGCGTTTGTTCAGGGTTATCTTCCACAATGGCAAAATTCTTAAGTTTTATGACATCCCCGCCGCTGTAATACAATATGGCATCACTTTTTAAACCATCCCGGCCCGCTCGGCCAGTCTCTTGGTAATACCCTTCAATATTTTTTGGTAAATCAGCGTGTATTACAAACCTAACATTAGACTTATTGATCCCCATACCAAAAGCAATGGTCGCAACGATTATTTTAATCTGGTCTTTAATAAACAATTCCTGGTTTTTCTGTCTCTTTTCATTCGACAACCCCGCGTGATATGGCCGGGCTGAAAAACCTTGTCTAACCAATCTTTCCGCCAAGCTTTCGGCTGAATTACGTGACAAAACGTAAATAATACCGGAATCCTGCCGGTGTTTAGTAAGATAAGCCACAATCTGTTCATACATCTTCCTCTTTGGCTCTACCGAATAAGTAATATTTGGCCGATTAAAACTGGACACAAAAACATTCGGGTCTTTCAACCGCAGTTTAGATAAAATGTCATCACGGGTAAGTTTATCCGCTGTAGCCGTAAGAGCGATGATCGGAACATCCGGGTATTCTCGTTTTAAAGAAGACAACATCCGGTATTCTGGTCGGAAATCATGTCCCCAATGTGAAATACAGTGGGCTTCGTCAATCGCAAACAAAGAAATTTTTAAATCTCGTAAATACACCAAAAACTCCTGGTTATTACCCAAGAGTCTTTCCGGAGACACATACAGCAACTTTATCTCCCCCTTGTTTAATTGTTCATAGACCTCGGTTATTTCATCTCCATCCAGAGATGAGTTTAAATACGCCGCCTTTATTCCATTCAACCACAAAGCATCCACCTGATCTTTCATTAGCGCAATGAGGGGAGAGATTACGATCGTGACTCCGGGGAATATTAGGGCTGGTATTTGGTAACAAAGAGACTTACCGCCGCCGGTTGGCATTAAAACAAAGGCATCCCGCTTGGCCAAAATGGTATTAATAATCTCCTCTTGGTTAAAGCGAAATGATTCGTAACCAAACTTGGTTTTCAAGATGTGTTCGGGGGTCAGCATTTAATTTTCAGAATTCAAAATCTTTTTTCCAGTCTCCATTATATGCTCCTTACACCATCCGGTCAATCCAAACTTCGCTTAAACTGGACCGTATTCTTTTAAGAAAACAACCGGGGCCTGACGGCCTCGGTTTCCCCGGTAGACAATAATTGAGACGGGTTTTAAACATCAATTGTGTTTTGCGCCATAGAACAATGTTCCGACAAACAAAGCAAGACCGATGAGTGTTACTGGATATGCAAACTGGGACATGTTATCAAGCCACGGCCGGGTAATACCCGAGTCTAGCAAAACTTGTTCCGGCTGATTCTCGTCATATATGATCGGTATCTCGTCGGTCGTGGGTCTATCAAACTCATCTTCGAGCACAGTCATGATGGTTTTTCCTTCTCCCGTATCGAACATGATGGAAATGTCATAACATATACTGCTCCATCTGCCACGTGAACACGTATCTTCAGAGATAGAAATAACTGCTGCCGTAGTTGTAATACCATTATCTCTTATTTTATGCTGTTCAGCTTGAATTAAGCTATAGGTAATAAGGATAATGCCAATTATTAACAAAAGAACGCCTAGAACACCCATGACGCCCCAGATGTGTCTTCTATATACCATATTTTTAAGTTATTTGTTAAGTGTTGAAATCACGTGGCGGTGTTTTTTGATTGATGTTCGAACTTTTTTTGAGCAAAACCCCCAATAAGGAAGCCAGCCCCGCCACTGCTCGACAAGCTCGCCACACCACAGAAAAATACTCTTTGCTCTTTTCATTTTGCGCGCGCCCGATTTC
>DATDYA010000037.1:0-6560 GCA_035289165.1 Patescibacteria group bacterium | reverse complement strand
CCAATTTTTGTTAAAGGCAACATGGTGATTGTGCTAGACGGTCCAATCGTTTTAATAATAACATCTTTCATAAACACCGCCTGGTATTGGCGATCCCCAGCGTAGCCACAACCAGGCGGTGTTTATGAAAGATGTTATTATTAAAACGATTGGACCGTCTAGCGCAATCACCATGTTGCCTTTAACAAAAATTGGTTTTTCTTTTGTCGATTCTGAGCTCAGCTTCCCGTATTTTTATGCTCTTTTAAAGGGTTATGCTGAATCTGACCTTGCCAAACACCCAGAACGAATTACCCTAACCATGAAACCATATTTTGCCACTGTTGATTACCATCTTGACTTGGATAACCCTGAGAAATCTCTTACCAAGTTTCCTTTACCAGCTGTGATCAGAACTTCTACCCAATCGATCGAAGCGGTACAGGCCGATTTAATTAAATATTTAAAAGATCGAATTACTGATAAAAATAATGTACAAGATATCTTAGATAAACGTTTATGGTTGCAAATAGAAGATGGGCAGATTCGTGAAGAAGTACATTTTCAATTAATTAAAAAGCAATTGGCTTCTCTCAAAGATTCTAAAGAGATAGTCTATCTTCTGGATAACTACATTTTTGAGAAACAATACCTCGGCCTTACGGAGTGGGCCGAGAAGGGGAAGGGGCTTTTAAAAACCACATCACAAGTTGAGTAAGATTCAAGAATTGTTTGTAATAGTTTATCTTTAAAAGATTATAAGGTCTTTTTATTATTGTCGAGCAAACAAGAAAATGATATACTCAATTAAAGCATTATGTAAAAAATGCATATTGGTAATGAAATGCCCTCTAAGATCATAAAATTTAAAGACCAAAGTTTGCAGGTAATAATTCGGGATGAAGCCGACGAAAGCGTGATGCGCGAGGTTTTTAAGTTTCGTGAATACCGTATAGCGGAAGATGCCATAGAAGAAACCACAGACCCAATTCTAGATATCGGCGCGCATGCTGGTTTCTTTGTTATGTACACCCGCCTTTTGAACGAGAAAATAAAGATTTTTGCGGTTGAACCGGAAAAGAATAACCTGACCCAATTAAAAAAGCATCTTGAAATGAATAATATTACTGGTGTGGAGATTGTGCCCGGAGTCTTAGCCAACAAAACAGGCGAAGCCCTGTTGCGCATTTCCATAGACAGCCACAACCACGAGGTGGTGGAAGAAGAAACGGGGGAAGGGGTATGCCAAAAAGTTAGAAGTTATTCGCTCTTGGATTTATTAAAGAAAATAAAAGTGAAAAAAGTTGGTTTAATCAAAATGGATATTGAAGGTGGCGAGTTCTCGATCATCGAAAGTTGGAATGATGATGAATTTGCTCTAGTAAAAAATGTAATTTTGGAGTATCATAATAGGCGTAAGGACGATTATAAACAAATCGAAAACAAATTCCGCAAAAATGGTTTTAGTGTCCGAGTATTTCCTTCCCAATTTGATAAAACTATGGGCTTTATCTTCGCCCACAATAAACGTCTTAAATAATTTTGCTTTATGCAGGAGGCATGGGTCGTCGCCGTCGACATGGGCTATGGTCATCAGAGAGCCGCTTATCCGTTGCGACATTTGTCGCCAACCGGTAAAGTTCTGATCGCCAACAATTACCAAGGGATTTCCAATAAAGACCGCGCTATCTGGCAAGGCTCGCGGCATTTTTATGAATTTTTTTCGCGCTCTAAAAATATTCCCGTTGTTGGTAACTTTTTGTTTGATCTTCTAATCGACCGGATGCAACGCATTCAGCCGTTTTATCCGACACGTGATTTAACTCGGCCAAATTTTCAACTTATAACCACTTACCGCACGGTTCGTGGTGGTTGGGGAGAGCAATTGGTCCGACTTTTAAACCAAAAGAACATCCCGCTTATTACCACTTTCCCAGCGGTCGCTTTTATGGCCGAAGAGCATAGTTTTAAAGAAGACATCTATTGCGTTATCTGTGATAGTGACATCGCTCGCGCTTGGGCCCCCCTTAGCCCGCGTAAAAGCCGTATTAAGTATCTAACTCCCTGTCGGCGTGCTACTGAGCGACTTAGCTTGTATGGTGTCAAAGACGAGAATATTCATTTAACCGGTTTTCCTCTCCCGGAAGAAAATCTTGGCACTAGTAAGCTCGGACTTTTAAAAGCGGATCTGTCCGAAAGAATTGTTAACTTGGATCCAGAGCGGCGCTACCGACAGAAATTTAGTGGTACCTTTAAACAATTTTTTAAAGATTCTAAATTACATGAAGTGCATCGTCATCCGTTGACGTTGTCTTTCGCCGTTGGTGGAGCGGGTGCGCAGAGGAATATAGCGAAAGATTTACTCCGAAGTCTTTACGGCGCTTTAGTGGACAAAAGAATCAACCTAAATCTTGTTGCCGGTACGCGCAACGATGTTTATCTATATTTTCAAAAATTATTGAACGAATCTGGTTTGGATAAACACGTTGGTAAAAACATTAATATTATTTTTGCTACTGATAAAGAGGATTATTTTACAGAATTCAATAAGTCTTTGCGCACTACTGATGTGCTGTGGACAAAACCAAGCGAATTAATATTTTACAGCGCCCTGGGTTTGCCGATTATTATCGCCCCGCCGCTTGGTAGCCAGGAGGATTATAACAAAATCTGGCTAAAGACTGTTGGTGCGGGTATTTCGGAAGAAAATCCTCGATATGCTAATGAATGGCTTTTTGATTGGGTAAATAGCGGCTGGTTAGCCGAAGCGGCCATGAGCGGTTTCCTTGATGGGCGGCAGTTTGGAGTGGAGAACATGGCCAATGTGATCTTCAAAGGAACCAAAAAACCAGCCAAAGATTATCAGCTGATTTAGCCCTCCATGCCCTGTTCATTTGACTTTTTGGCGAAAAAGTGCTATAATACGTCTTAGATAATTTAAGTAGAAAAAGTCGTCGAGTTTCAGCTAAATTATTTTTACATTAGTCTATACATACATATTATGCAAGGTACTATCAAAAATTTGGTTAATGAGAAGCATTTTGGCTTTATCGCTGTCGAAGGCGGCGAAAAGGACATTTTTTTCCATGAGACCGCTTTGAATGGCGTACAGTTTTCTGACCTTAAGGTTGGCGAGACTGTATCCTTTGATGTCGAGGATTCTGACAAGGGTCCACGCGCTGTAAACGTTACTCGCGTTTAATAGCTCAAATTTCAAAACCCTCTTTAATTAGAGGGTTTTTTAATTCACTTTTTCGCTTAGCATATTGACAAACCACCCCTTTTAGGTTATAATGCCGTGTCAGCCGAGATTTTTCGGCCAAACTCTACTTATGGAAATTAGAAATATCGCAATTATCGCGCACGTTGACCATGGTAAGACTCGTCTGACCGACGCTTTAATGACTCAAACTGGTATGACGACCGATGCTAGCGCGAGCATGGATTCGAACGCTTTAGAAAAAGAGCGCGGTATTACCATTTATTCCAAAAATACTAGTGTTTTTTACAAAGGTACTAAAATTAATATCGTTGATACCCCCGGCCACGCGGACTTTGGTTCGGAAGTAGAACGTGTTTTGCGCTCCATCGATTCTGTTTTGTTGGTCGTCGACGCCCAAGAAGGTCCGATGCCTCAAACTAAGTTTGTTTTGAAGAAATCTCTTGAACTTGGTTTGAAACCAATCGTCGTCATGAATAAAATTGACAAACCAGCGGCTCGTCCGGAATGGGCGGTGGAACAGGTCTTAGAGTTATTTATGGATCTTGGTGCCAATGACGAACAATTAGATTTTACAACTGTCTACGCAATTGCTAAAGAAGGTATCGCAAAGATGTCTCTTTCTGATGACTCCAAAGATCTGACCCCTTTACTAGATACCATTTTAGAAAAAGTAATGCCAGCCAAAGGAGATGTCGAAGCTTCTTTCGCTTTTCAACCTTTTAACCTGGCTTACGACAATTATCTCGGCCGTATGGGTATTGGCCGGGTCTATGAAGGTAAGATTAAATCCGGCGACAAAGTTTTTGACAAAAAGGGGACCGGTGAAATTATCTCCGGCACTGTTACCAAACTATTTACTTTTGAAGGATTAAATCGAAAAGAAGTTTCCGAAGCAGTTGCTGGTGACATCGTCATGATGGCCGGTCTCCCTGGTATTTACATTGGTGACACGATTGCAACTGAACAAAATCGCGAGCTTTTGCCGGCGATTAGAATTGACGAACCAACTATCTCTTTAAACTTTTTAGTAAACAATTCTCCTTTTGCTGGTAAAGAAGGTCGTTATGTAACCAATAGCCAGATTAAAGAACGTTTAGAAAAAGAATTGGAAGTTAATGTTGGTTTACGAATTGACTTTTCCTCCGCCGATTACTACAAAGTAGACGGTCGTGGTGAACTACATATCGCCATCCTCATGGAAAACATGCGTCGCGAAGGTTTTGAACTTCAAGTATCCATGCCACGCGTAATTATTAAAGAAGAGGGTGGCATAAAATTGGAGCCATATGAAGAAGCGACGATTGATGTTCCGAGTGAATTCTGTGGCACGATCATTGAAAAACTTGCGAAACGCAAAGGTGTCATGATGTCTATGACCCCAGAAGAAAACCACACCAGGTTGATCTATCAGATTCCGACCCGCGGACTTTTAGGTTACCGTAGTGAATTTGTGGTAGATACCAAAGGCGAAGGTATTCTGTGTACTGAAGTAGTTGGTTTTAAACCGCACGCTGGTGAAATTGCTCACCGTGATTATGGTTCGATGATTTCCGGTATAACCGGCAAGGTTTTGACCTATGCTCTATCTAACCTCCAAGAACGCGGTATTCTTTACGTATTGCCCAATGTAGACGTCTACGAGGGCCAGGTAATCGGTATGACGGCGAAAGGCCAGGATATGACTGTAAACCCTGTTAAAGGAAAGCATTTGACCAATATGCGCTCGTCTAACGCGGATTTTGCCATTCAGCTTACCGCACCGCTAGATTTAACCCTGGAAAGGGGATTGGAAATAATGCGAGAAGATGAGTATTTGGAAGTTACACCAAAAAGCGTTCGCTTGCGTAAACAAAATCTAACGGAAAACGATCGTGTCCGCGCGGCCAGAAAGAGCTAAATGATATATTTAAAACGCCCCACGAAAACGGGGTGTTTTTTAGCCTTTGTTTCCTGGTATGCAATCGATGTTTGTAATACAATAAAGAACAATAGTAACCAACAAAACTCGGCATTGACGAATTTAGGACAATATTGTATAATTTGCTCGTTACAATTCATTCCGGGGTAGCGCAGCGGTAGCGCAGTTGACTGTGATATAACGCAGCTGCCTTAAGTAATTGAGGCAGAAAACAAGGTGAATTGCTGGAAGCCTAAGGCCGAAAGGCTATGGTAATCAGCAGCCGAGCCTGTCAAAGCGACAGGAAGGTTCAGAGACTATCCGAAAGGAGTAGGCCGATAATTCGGTCGAAGCACCTTGCCCCTGACAAAGTGTCAGGGTGATGATATAGTCCACGCTATTTGGAAACAAGTAGGTAAGTGTAATCAATTGGTCGCGGGTTCGAATCCCGCCCCCGGAGCAAATTTGAAACAGGATAATAAATCCTGTTTTTGTTATTGAAATAAACCTATGGAGATAGTATAATTAAGACAATAATTAACGTATAAATTATGAAAAAAATACCAGATAATCAAATAACTTTCTATCAATCACTTGACGGCTCAGTGAATATAGAAGTTTTATATGCTGAAGAAAACATTTGGCTCACCCAAAAGAAAATGGCGGAACTTTTTGACACCACTTCACAAAACATTACCCAGCATCTTAAAAATTTATATGCAGAAGGTGAATTAGATCAAATGGCAACTTGTAAGGATTTCTTACAAGTTCAAAAAGAGGGTAAAAGAGTAGTAGAAAGAAAGACCAATCTTTATTCACTGGAAGCAGTTATTGCCCTAACCGATGAACAAGCTTTGTTAGTGAATGACAAGAGTATCAAAATCATCGGAAAAGGAAAGAAGAATGTTTTTAATTAAGTATGGATAAAAATATAAACGCAGTTAAAATTTATAGTGCCGTGCCTAACGATGGTAAAGGTTTAGTTAGAGTATCCAGAATAACCTGGCTGGCAACTTATCCCAACAAAAAATTTGGTATTACCGTTAAAGATTTAGCTCAAAGAGCTGAATTTGAAAAGGAAAGAATTAAACGTTGGCGAAAAAATATTAAAGAAAATAAAAATCGCAAGACATGGGTCGCTAAAGTTAGGAGAGAAATAGTCGGTTTTTGTGGAGCCAATAAGGAAAACAACACTCACGAAATAGGCGCAATTTATGTATTACCGAAATACCAAGGTAAAGGTGTGGGCAAAAGATTGATTGGTAAAGCGTTTGCTTGGTTGGGCGATAGAAAAAATATAACAGTTAAAGTAGCTAGCTACAACACACCATCTATTAAATTTTATGAATCGGTTGGGTTTAAAAAGGCCGGGGTGGTTAAAAAATCACAGTGGCACAAATTACCGTCTGGTAAATTGCTTCCTGAAATTATGATGAAGAGAGTGGCCTACAAACAACAAAA
>DATDYA010000036.1:0-16184 GCA_035289165.1 Patescibacteria group bacterium | reverse complement strand
TAAAAAAAGAAGTCGATGCCAGTTTGCTGAAAGAAAAGATGGAAGAGTGTCTTAGTAAGATAAAAGAAAAGTACCGTGAGCCAATTATCCTGTATTATTTCGAGCAAAAGTCCTATGAAGAAATTTCCGACATCTTACGTTTACCACGCAATACTGTCGGAACATTAATTATGCGGGGTAAAAAAATGTTAAAAGAGTATTTACTACAAGAAATGTATGGAGCCAAACAAAAATCCTAACCTTGAGAACAAGGTGATGGAAAGTATTAAAGGTGGCCAAGTAAAATTACGTTCCAGATATATCTTTCTGGCCGAAAAATTAGGCCTGGGTAGTGCTTTGGTTTTAACAATTTTACTGGCTGTCTTGTTTTTTAGCCTGGCCCTCTTTTATCTCCAAGCCACGGATAACTTATGGTACTTAAGTTTTGGCAGCCGAGGTGTTAATGCTTTTCTTGAATCTTTCCCGTATTTTCTTGTTGTTGCTTTAATTGTGCTAATACTCTTATCTGGCTGGATTTTAAAAAAGAGTGGTGTTTTTTACCAACGGCCGTTTACTTTTTCTGCCGTTGGCTTATTGGGTGTAATAGTTTTTGTTGGTACGGCCCTGGCGTTTACCAATTTGTCTGAAAAAATTGAAGACGAAACTTTTAACAACCACCAACCAGCAAGATTCCTTCGTCCTTTTCTTTCCCACGGTTTAAAACAAAGGGAGAACGGTGCGGCTGGGAAAATAGTGGAAGTAGGGGATGGGTTTATTAACATCCAAACCCCGGATTGCCTAAAGCGGATCGACCTAACCAGAATGGTTCGGCCGCTAAAGGAAGACTTGGTGCCCGGCATGTTTGTTCTGGCTGTTGGTGGGCACGATGGGGTGGTATTTGTCGCCTTAGACATGCGGGTCCTAGGCGAAGAAGATTTGTTAATGATCCGGCGTGGCATCCACCGCGAGTTTGGGCCCATGAACGAACGCCGTCCTCTTTTGCCTTGTGGTAGTGGGGCAAAGGAATTTAGAATTTTAGTAGAGTAAACAAGAAATAAAAACAAAATGGAATAAATAGGCTGGTCACTATGTAGTATAGATAGAAGGCTAGCCTATTTAATTCTTAACTTAAAAACCATGAAGAAAAAATCATTAATTATCGTTCCAGCTATTGCTTTGTTTGCGCTTTTTGGTGCCTCAACTGTTTTTGCTCACGGCGGGTTCGGCGGCATGTGGAAATCCGATCCCGCGGCCGTGGCTAATCATTGGGAGAGCATGATTGCCGAACAGGCCAGCATACTCGGCCTCTCGGCCGATGAGATGAAATCCAAATGGGCCGAAGGAAAAACTTTAAAAGAGATTGCGGCTGAAAAAGGCATTTCCGAAGCCGATCTTCAGGCCAAAATGAAAGCCGCGCGCGAAGCTGAAATGAAGGAACAGTTACAAAATTTAGTCAGCCAGGGTAAATTAACGCAAGCCCAAGCCGACGCCAGACTGAAATTCATGCAGTCAAGAGAATTGAATGGTAAAGGCAAAATGATGGGCGGTCGTCACGGGGGTGGCATGAGAATGATGGGGTTATAACAATCATTAAACAGGCCCCCGCCTCTTTCTAGAGGCGGGGCTTTTGTTTGACTAAAGTTTTATCATTGTGGTATATTTACGAAGTAAATCTTAATTTTGTCATCTATGCACGGTTATAAAGATAACATCGAAAAACTCACTTTAGAAAATGAAAATTTTCGTAAAGTGTTGTATAGCGGTCCACACAGTCAATTGGTTTTAATGAGTCTTCGGCCCAACGAAGAAATTGGTATGGAGGTGCACGCCGAGAATGATCAATTTTTTCGTTTTGAAGCCGGGGAAGGCAAGGTAATTATCAATGGCAACGAATATGCTGTCGGTGATGGTGATGCCGTTGTGGTCCCCGCCGGAGCCGAACACAATGTGGTTAATGTCTCTTCTACCGAATCGCTTAAGCTTTATACTATCTATTCGCCCGCTCACCATAAAGACGGTATTGTTCGCGCTACTCGCGAAGAGGCGGTTGTGAACGAAGAAGAGTTTGATGGTGTTACCACGGAATAAAACAAAGATCAAAAACAGCTTTACCAAAGGCTGTTTTTTTGTTAAGATTAGGTTATATTTTAGCCTGATTATGCAATTAAATACCCCGGTTAGTGCGCTCACAAGAGTGGGTGAAGCCACTCAAAAATATCTCGCTCGACTCGGCGTAAAGAACGCCCGGGAATTATTGTATTATTTTCCTTTTCGCTATGAAGATTACAGCCGTCTCCTAAAGATTAAACAATTGACAGAAGGAGAAATGGTAACGGTGAAAGTAAAAATTGAATTAATTTCCAATAAGCGTACGCCGCGGTGGCGAAAAATTATTACTGAAGCTTTGGTCTCAGATGACACTGGGAGCCTCCGAGTAGTTTGGTTTAACCAACCATTTTTAATCAAGAATTTGAAACCCGGCGATTTGGTATATTTATCTGGTAAAGTCCAAACCGACATGATCGGGTCGGAACTTCTTAGCCCGGCCTATGAAAAAGTAACTATAAAAGAAACCGCTAATACCGCTCGATTAGTTCCGGTTTACCCCTTAACTGAAGGAATTACGCAAAAACAATTACGTTTTTTAATTACCCAGGTCATCGGCTTGGCCGAACGCCTCCCGGAATGGTTGCCGGATAAAATTCGCCGGGATTTTAATTTAATAAAACTTGGTGACGCTGTAAAAGGAATTCATTTTCCCGATGATCAAAAACACTTGGATCTCGCTACCCACCGCTTAAAATTTGATGAAGTATTTGTTTTACAGCTACAATCCGAGCTGGCTCGTTTAGAAAAAAATACTATTACCGCCCCCCAAATTGTTTTTAAAGAAGCGGAAATAAAAGAATTTGTTCAGAGTCTTCCTTATGCTTTAACAAAGGCCCAGAAGATTGCCGCTTGGGAAATTTTGAAAGATACTGGACGTACTGTTCCGATGAATCGCTTGTTGTCTGGCGATGTTGGTTCAGGTAAAACTATTGTGGCCGCTATTACTGCGTTTAACGCCGCTTTAAATAGTTTACAGACAGCGGTCATGGCCCCAACCGAAATACTGGCTAAACAACATTTCGATTCCTTTGTTAAACTTTTGGGGGGTAAAGTAAAAATAGCGCTTCTAACTCGAAGTCAAATATATTTACACGGTCTTGACTTTACGTCTACCAGCAAAAAAGGGCAAAAAGAAGAATTATTGGCTAAGGTTAATGGTGGGGAAATAAAGATCGTCATTGGTACGCATGCTCTTCTCAATGAGGATGTTGTTTATCCTAATTTAGGATTGGTCGTCGTTGACGAGCAACATCGTTTTGGTGTGAATCAGCGCCGGATCATAAAGTCTAAAGGAGAAGGGGTGCATTTTTTAAGTATGACGGCCACCCCCATCCCTCGCTCACTAGCTCTCATGCTTTATGGCGATTTAGATATTTCAATTCTAAACGAAATGCCAGCCGGCCGGAAAAAGATTTTAACCAGACTAGTGGAACCGCATAACCGTAACAAGGCCTACGAATTTATTCGCGCGCAGGTAAAAACTGGCCGGCAAGTTTTTGTTATTTGTCCCCTAATAGAGGAGAAGGAAAAAAATGGGGGAGAAGCCATAGAGGTTTTGTCGCCATACTCTTTAACTAATGATAAAAAAACGGTCATGACTGAATACGAAAAGTTGTCCCAGAAAATATTCCCTGATCTTAAAGTTAACTACTTGCACGGTAAAATGAAGAGCGAAGAAAAAGAAAAAATCATGCAAGATTTTAAAAATCATGTTTTCGATATCTTGGTTTCCACCTCAGTCGTCGAAGTCGGTGTCGATGTGCCTAACGCCGCGGTCATGATGATTGAAGACGCCGAAAAGTTCGGTCTTGCTCAATTACATCAGTTTCGCGGCCGGGTTGGACGTTCGGTGCACCAATCATATTGCTTTATTTTTACTAGTAACACCAGTCAAAAAGTGTTGGACCGTCTAAAGTTTTTTGAAGGAACAAACGATGGCTTTAAATTGGCCGAGCACGACTTAGAGATTCGTGGTCCTGGCGAAGTCTATGGCACAGTGCAAAGCGGATTAATGAATTTGCGTTTAGCCAAACTTACTGACCGGGAGATAATAAAAATCTCTCGGGAAGCCGCCAAAACTGTAGCGAAAGAATGGGACAAATATCCGTCGCTTAAAAAAGAGCTAAAGGAATGGGAACAAAAAGTTCACTTGGAATAAAAAATCCCCCGACCAGGAGAATTTTTAAGGGTTTTTTAATTGTTAACTCTTATTTGTTTAATACTTTTTCTAATATTTCCTGGACATTTTTAATTGGTGCCAATTTTAGGCCGACAGTTTTTCCATATTTTGACCCGGTGGGAATTACGGCAAATTCAAATCCCATATTTTTAATTTCCGTCAGACGTTTTTCGCTTTGGTTAACGCTCCTAACTTCGCCGCCTAGCCCCACCTCACCGAATGCTGCCAAATTTTTTGGCAGGGTTTTGTTTTGTATACCCGAGGCGATCGCAAGTATCACGGCGAGATCAGCAGCTGGTTCTTCGGCCTGCAGGCCGCCCACGACATTTAGAAAGACATCATAAGAATCAAGGGGGAGACCAGCTCGGCGAGACAAAACCCCAATTAAAACTTGTAAACGGTTTAAATCAAAACCAGACGCTCGGCGTTGGGGGTAACCAAAATTAGTTTTAGTAACCAAGGCCTGTACTTCGACCAGAATTGGCCGGGTGCCTTCTAAAAGACAGGTAATAACACTGCCTGGGACATTTTCACCGCGCTCAGCTAAGAAGACCGCCGAGGGACTTTTAACTTCTTTTAGGCCGGTTTCTTCCATTGCAAACACTCCAACTTCATCAATTGAGCCAAAGCGGTTTTTAGCCGCTCGTAAAATACGGTGTTCATGGAAACGGTCGCCCTCAAGGTAAAGAACAGTATCTACCAGATGCTCTAGGGTCTTAGGTCCAGCCACCGTGCCTTCCTTAGTCACTTGGCCGATAATCACAACAGTCACGCCACTGGTTTTTGCTAGGTCCATGAGTTTTGTTGTGCAGGCTCGTACTTGGTTAACATTTCCCGGTGATCCTTCAATGTCACCGGTGTAGACAGTTTGAATTGAGTCAACGATTACTAACCCCGGTTGGTTTTTTTCTTTGATTAGTGAATTTATCGTTGCAATAATACTATCAATATTGGTCGCGCTAGCTAGGCGCAAACCAACATTCTTTAATTTTAATCTTTCCGAGCGAAGTTTAATTTGTTCGGCGGATTCTTCGCCGGAGAAGTATAAGCAATTGGGTGAGGTAATAGCGATTTGGAGGGCCAAAGTAGATTTGCCAATGCCCGGTTCGCCACCCAAAAGTATCAAAGACCCCGGGACAATTCCACCGCCCAACACTCGGTCTAACTCACTGTTGTTAGTGGTGAATCTCTTAAAATTTTCAGCTTTGATTGAATTTAGTTCGGAAATTTTAAGCGGAGCATGTGTTTGCGATTCGTTTTCGCCCGAGAAACGTACTTTTTCCGTTGGTTGTTCTTCCAACACCGTGCCCCACTTGCCGCACTCCAAACACTTTCCAGTCCATTTCTGGTATTGGGCGCCACAGTTAGTGCAGGTGAAAAGTTTTTCAATTTGTTTAGGCATGATGGGTGTTATTAATTTTTACAAGGGGCCACATATTCAAAGTGCATTGGGTCAGACTGAAAGTTGGATCCAAAATACACGGATCAACTAACTCTTCTGCTTGGGCTGCTTTAAAGGAAAATAAAAAAAGACTAGAATTAAGGAAATTGCCAAAGATGAACCATAAAATATTTTTTTGTATATTTTAAACATAGATTACGGCCACTTATCTTCCTGCCCAAACACATAGCTACATTTTCCACCAGCATGATTGAGGGTTTTTTGACCAGTAACTTTGTCCCAGTTGAAGTTTCTTGGATCGGTATGTGTTGAACCTGGGAGTTCACAATGGCCAAAAATTTCTAGACTCCCTCCGCCCGCTTTTTTTACCGCTTCTTGTAATTCAGAAATAAGTGTGTTTAGTTTATTATATACGACATCTTCGTAACCACAGTTTGCCTTAACATATTCGGTTGAATAACCTACGGAGGCACATCTTTTCCCTTTTTCAGAAAATTTTGAAGCGCTAATATCTATGCCGATAGAGTCCGCACGAGAAGAATGGATCACGGTATATTTTAGATCTGTTATTTGAATCACACTACCGCCAGCGCTAATAGTAAAGTGCGTGCCTAGGTATTTATTTCTCGAACCGGGAGTGTAGGACGCTTGTAGATGTTTATTCCACCAGGTACCGATCGCGTTGCCGCCTTCGTGTATCACAATGGCTTTAATCGCGGAGAGTTTCCTTTCCTTAGGTTTGACATTGCAATCTAGAGCGCCAGTAAATTTACTCGAGAAATATTTTCCTTCAATAAACACCTTTGTTTTTTTTTCTTCTGGCAATTGTGCCAAGCAGGCCCTTCGGCATTTATCCCTTTGGGCGTTGCAGTGCTTGGCTTTTGGGTTGTATAAATCTTCGGCGGGACAGGCTGGTGTAACAAAGGCGCTACAGTCCGGAGCTCCTTCGGAGCCGACAATTGGTGTGGTGGGAATAGTAGCCCCAGTCACAGCACCTGCAGCCCCAGGTTCTGCTGTTTGTCCTGCTTCCGTTATCATTTCGGCATCGGCATCTTCGTCGTGTGCGTCCGGGAGAGTGTCAAGTGTTTTTCCTTTTATATATAAAACACTTAAGTTTTTAAACCTAACCAGTTCCGGGTTAATAGTATAAAGGATAGCATAAGATCCCCACATTATAACCAGCCCAATCACAGCTTGGGTAATTCGTTTGTAGGCTTCTGCCTTGGCCGATCCGCCAGCCGAAACTACCACCTTAGCGCCATGGATAATAACCATGACTACAGCGACTATGCTAACAACACCAAGCGCAAAATTAAATATGGCTCCAAGATATTCGCCGATCCAAGGTAGAAGCAGATAAGTGTCGCCCTCTTCTTCAACTAGGTTTTTACTGACGTCACTAAATCCATCAGACAGGCTGGGAATTTTGATGTTGGTTTGGGGCGGGAATATTTCTAGATCAGATTTAACTTCTACTAAAGGTATGGGCAAGGTGGGTTGGGTTTGAAATTTTTCAAAACCTGCTTCATCAAGATAACAAAACCCCTCCAAACATCTTCCACTGTTTGTTCCAGTATATCCGTCACATTCTATTTGTTTTTGGCAATCCTTGGTTGTTTTAGTAAAGACTATGCCATCGCACTGAATTTGTGAAGCACTCGGGGTACTACAGGTGCTTGTAGCGCCACAAGCAACTATTACTGGGCTTGCCGTTCGATCGAATACACAAGGATCGGCTGGCCGATCAATGGTCTGAACTATCTTTGGAATAAATAAAAAAAAGACCAGAACTGAATAAACAACAATAAGTGATTTATTTGTTCTAGCCATATTACTCTTTTATTACCTCTTGTAATAATTCGTCAATTTGAATATCTTCCAATAGATTAATTCTTTTGTAATTCACAAAAATTGCCGGCGTGGAAACAATTTTTTCAGCTTGGGCAACGGCAATACTATTTTTAAGGTGTTCGGCGGTACTCTCGGCGAGGAGACAGGCCTCAAAAGCCGGCAAATTAAGTTTGTTTTGCCCGGCCAATTCAGAAAGATTGGGTTTTTCTTTTTTTAGCCTAGCCTCAATAATTTGGTTAGCAAAAGGCCAGAATTTTTTTTGTAGTTTAGCACAGTATGCTGCTTTATGTTCTTCAATATTCCGGCTTGAAAACAGATTAGTTTTTGGAAGATCTTTCCAAATTAGTTGTAGTTTATCTGGGTGTTTGTCAACTAGAGCAGAAATTTTTTGGTGTAATTCTAGACACTTTTCGCAATTAAAATCTACATATTCCACAATTAGATGAGTAGCGCCAGGGTTGCCATAGACAGGGTCGTCCGAAGTAACCGCTAAAAAGTATAGGTCGTTACTTATGAGCGGAATTGTTTTGGGACGAGTGGTGATGCCGATGGTTTTCTTAATTTGAAAACCAAAAATAACCGCCGTAACTGTGAGAACAGCGATAAGGATTAAGTTCAGACCTTTGTGCGAAGCCATAGTTTAAAGTTTAACTTCGAAGATGCCGGATTGAAACTTGTCGGTAAATAATATTTTACGGCCGGAGTTGTCGAAAGAGATATTTTTAATTTGATAATCACCGCCTAGATTAATCGGGGTGCGGCCACCAGTACGCAGATCCACGCGGTAAAGATCGTCATAAACCCCGTCGGCAAGCGTGGGAGCCATACCAGCACCGCTTGGAAGGTTTTTAGGGACAGCACAGTATAGATAGCTGTCGTCGGAAAAAGAACATTTGTGCGCCCATGTATTTATTTTTAGGGTTTGCCGATTGGAACCGATTTCATCGCCATAAGCGTTGACCACCCATAGTTCTGGCTTGTATTCGCTCCGTGAGCTGTAGACGCTATAAAGTAATTTTTTACCTGTTGGTGACCATTGCGGTTCAAAGCCTACTCCTTCAACAACCGTGGACTTAAAATTTTCGCCATTAAGTCCGACCATCAAAATTTCTCGACGTTCTGCCCCTAGCGGCTGCCCGGTCTGAGAAAAGGCCACCACCTGCCGGCTCGGGGACCAATCAATTTGGACTTTGTCGGCATTATTACCCATTGGTTCGATGGTTTTCGTCCCCGTACCATCGTTTTTAACAGTTACTAGCCAGCGATTTTCTGGCGAGAGCCCAATGCTTTTGGCGGCGATTTCTTCGCTGTCGTTGGAAAAAGAAAATTCTTCCCAATGTTTAGGCAGAGTCACTTGCTTCTGGGTTTCAAAATTATATACTATTTTGGAGTTATCCGGATATTCTAGAACCGCTATATCTTTAGTCTTGCCCCAGGTGACGTTTTTAACGTTATAAAATATTTGATCGGAAAGCGCTTTGATTGTACCGTCACTTTGGATGCGATAAAATTTTCCATCGGCCGCGTTATGGTACCGTACTGAGCCGCTGTTATTAAGCGAAGGGGAGGTTACATAGTCATTGGTAAGGCGGTTGACGGGTTGGGTTTGGTAATAATTGTCTCCACTAGCTGAGGGAATAAAGTTGGCGGTCGGAAGCCCGGTTGCTCCGCTCGGGGTCGAGGTAGTGAGCGGGCGGTCTCCAGCCAAAGGGAGTGTACCGGTCGGGCTGGAGGAGGTGGCGGAACCCCGTTGGAGCGGATTGGTAGACTGGAAAAGACGATAAAAACCATAGCCGATCAACACAGCCACGGCGAGTAACCCGACAATTAGTAAAATCTTTTTTGTTTGGAGCATAGACTACTATAATTATAGCTCATTTTGGTAGTTGTGCCAATGTTTTAAGAGTTCGATTGTTCCGGGTTTTGGTTTTCGTCTTGGGTGGCTTGTTGTTCACGTATGTTATATGCCTTAAATACATTTAACAGATTTTCTCTTCTTTTAAGTAAGTCATCTTTTTCTTTCTCTAGGGACTTAAGTTCTTTAACAATTTTTTCTGAAAAAATATTATCTTTTTGCACCGCCAAACGAACCAGAAAAAGTACGGCGATGATAAGCGGTCCGACTAAAGTCCACCAAATACAACAACACTGTCCGAATGCTCCACGGAGGCGGCCGATTATAATTGCCCGTCGCGCTTTTTTCAACCCTTTTTTCTTGTCTCGGATTTTTTTGTCCAGTTCTTTCATTTGGCGGTTAATCTGTTGCAGTTGTCGAAAATTCATGAAGCCTTTTAGTGGCCGGGCTACTTTGTTTACGGCTCGTTTAGCATTGCCCAATTGCGGATCTTCCGATTCTTCTGACTCAGCCATGTCCGGTGGCGTTTCTCCTGGCTCTCCCCCGGGAAGAGGCGACCCTTCGCCACCCGGCACTTCGTTAGTTTTGTCTTTGGCGGCTTTAGCTCTGTCTCCATCCAATCCACTGCCCACTTCTGACTGTTCGTCGGGGCTTAAAGTTGCCGGAGTTCTATCTGCTTCAGCGCGAGCGTCAGTCGGCTCTTTGGGAGTAGTTTCGGGTAGTTTTTCTTCTGCCGGACCTTCGGATAGAGGTGAACTTGGTAATTCATCTGGTGTGGCGGCAACCGGCTGATTATCTTCAGGTTGTAAGGTGTTTTTTCTATTAGTTAATTCAGTCTGGTCACCCTGTGTCGGTACAGATAGGGGTGGCGTAGCGGCTCCGGAAGTATCTGTGACAGGTGTCGAGCTTACTCCTTCTAAAGGAGGTGGTGTAGAGATGGTGAAATCAGGGCTTACAGCCGGCTTAGCCGGGACAGGTGTTTTGGTTGGTACAGAAGGAGAAGGGGTTGTGTTAATGGTAGAAGGGCCAGCGGTTGCGATGTTTGCTTTTGGAGTAGCGGGGGATTCAGTCCCATTCTTTTTTGGTTTCAGTTCCTCCGAAGACAGTTGTATTTGTTTTTTATCAGTTTCTCCATGAGGAGTTGAAACTGCGGGGACCTGGGTGTCTGGAGGAGAGGAATTGGGCAAAGCGTTTGTTTGTTCTTGCTCCAGCTCATTTTTTTGGGATATCGGCAAATCAACCGAACTCGAAGACGGGGCGGTGGCCTCGTTTAGTTCAATCTTTGTCGTGGCAGTTTGTGGTGTTGGTAAATTTTGAACAATGGCTGGTTGTTTTTGATGTTGTTGACTGTCAGTTTTTTCTTTTCCTTCACTTATGGCTTCGCCATCGCTCCAGGCGCCGATCTTTTCCGGAGCGGATGATGAGGTGGCTTGTTGTTTATTTTCTGTCTCGGTACTTTGAGGAGTCTGACTTATATGTTCGGGGTCATTAAGATTATTGCCTCCGTTATTTTTTTGATTCTCTTCTGTAATTTTTACCTGGATTTCTGGTGAGGTTGGTGAAGCAGTGGGGGGAGTAGTAGCCATTTCTTCGGCTGGTTGGCCTGTCGTTCCGGTTGTGCTCGGGGATGGGTTTGGGCTAACTTTAGCTAGACCTTCTAAGGTCATCTCTCGATATTTTTTGTCTTCCATTTGTCCGGCCACTTGATTAGCGAGGTCCTCCCTCCCTTCAATTTTAAGATTAAAGGCAATGTCTGGGAGAAGATTGTCTAAACCTGGAGCCCCTGCTTCCTTCAACTTCGTAACAACACCCAGATTACCCCCTAACATCATCTGGGTAATTTTTTCTGCTAAGTCAAATTTTTCTCCCCAATCTAAACCACCAACCAGAGCGGCTTTTTGCAACTGTTCTTTTATTTCCTCGAGTATTTCCTCTTTTAATTCTCTAGTATCTTCCTCGATTTCATCTTCGATGTTTTTTAATTGAACTTTTATTTTTTCTTCGGCCACTACAACGCTAGGTAATGCCTCCTTTTTACCTTCAGTTTTGGTGGCTTGGATTTTTTTAGTACTACCCCTTTCTTCTTTTTTCTTTACCACCGCTTCTTTTTTTGCTCGTTCTTTTCTTTCTGTTTCAGTTTCTGGTTCATTGTTAAGTTTGGCGACTTCCGCAAACTTTCTCTTGGCCTGTTCAAAAACTATTTTAGATATTTTGCCTCTTTTAGTCGCACCTAAAAATTTTCGCAAGGCTTGGGCCAGCAGTAGTTTTTGGGTTTGAGTTGAGGCCCCGGATTTTTTGAGCCTTAGTGCTTCCTTCAGTTGTCTTAAAAAGACGTTTGAGGCGGCTCGCGCACGCGCTGTTGCCCGCGGGTCAAAGTCATCTTTCTGCCCAGTTTTTAGTAAGACGGTGTCCAGCGCCCGACTGGGTTTGTCGCCTAATAAATCGGTAATCCGAAAATAGGCATTGGTTTGGTGACCGGTATGCCTTAAAATGTTTCCGAAAGCGTTTTTCAACGACCTTTCTGACATAGTTTGTGGGCTTGGCTTAGTCTAAGGCCAAAGCGTTCTCCTTAATAGTAAGCTGATATTCTTTTTTTAAATTCTTTTGGTGCAAGATAAGAGCCGCAACCACTTTTTCTACTTGGTTATTTATCTCTCTCCGTAGATCACGGGCAGACAACTTTTTGTTTCCAGTTTGTTCTAGAAACCACGTTAGAGTCTCGGGAGTGGGGGAAATCGAAGTGGCGTAAGACTTTAAGCGGTCATTCAATCGGCGGATTTCTTTTTCGGCGATTGAGATTAGATCACTCGAGGTAAGGTTGTTGAAAAGACAAATCGCGTCTAAACGGTTGATCACTTCCGGTGAGAAAAATTCTTTTAGTTTTTGTTTCAAACGATCCTGTGCTTTATTTTGCTGGTTGTTATCTTCCCCAAAGCCAAAATTCTTTTTTTCAATTTCTTCTGCACCCTGGGTCGTAGTTAATATTACGATTGCATGACGCAAAGAAATTTTTTTACCAGTCGCATCTGTTATCTCACCATTTTCCAGTATTTGCAAAAGTAATTTAATGACATCGCGATGGGCCTTGTCTATTTCATCAAATAAAACCACGGAATGTGGGTTCATCTTTAATTTATCTGTAAACTGGTTACTTTCTTTGTAACCAATATAACCAGCCGGAGAACCGAGGAGTTTGGAGACGCTAAAACCTTCGTTAAATTCACTCATGTCAAGCTTAATAAGGGCTTCGTGGCCAGGGTAGACTACCTTGGCAATGGATTTCGCTAGTTCAGTTTTTCCAACTCCACTTGGCCCAACAAACAGAAATGAGGCCAGCGGTCGCTCGGGATGAGTCAGACCAAGTTCGGCTTGGCGAATAATGTTGGTAACTTCTTCAATAGTTTTATCTTGTCCGACGACATATTCTTTGAGATCATGAGCTAAGTTTTTTAATCTCTCTACTTCACTCATCATTAGTTCGCTCGGTTTTACACCAATGATCTTAGCTAATTGTTCGGCTACATCTACGGACGTAATAATGCCATTAGATTTATTTTTTTTCTTTTGTCCCAAGGCTTCGGTTTTCTTAATTTCCGCTCGTAATTTATCCTCCTCCTTTTTTAGTTTAACGGCTTTTTCGAAATCATCGGTGCCAGCGGCTGTTTCTTTATCTAAAATTACTTTATCCAGTTTTTGTTTCAGCCGCCACAATTTATCTTGCCAAGCCGGAGCTTTGGCGGCTAATCGCTTGGCGGCCGACGTCTCATCAATAATATCTATTGCCTTATCTGGTAAGAACTTGTTGGAAATATATTTGTCTGCGAGTCGTACCGCTGCAGTGATGGCTTCGTCGGTTATTTCTACATCATGGTAAAGTTCGTAGTTGCTTTTAATACCCTGAATAATTTTAACGGCATCTTCTAGACTAGATTCACGAACAATAATCGGTTGGAAGCGGCGCTCCAAAGCCGCGTCGTTTTCAATGTGTTTTTTAAATTCTTCAGTTGTGGTCGCTCCGATACAACGGATCTGTCCTCGAGCGAGAACGGGTTTTAAAATGTTGGCCGCATCCATGGTGCCCTGGTTTGACCCCGCACCCACAATGTTGTGAATCTCATCAATGAAAAGAATAATGTCTGGATTGCTGCTAATTTCTTCCATTACTTGACGGAGACGTGCTTCAAATTCACCGCGGTAAATCGTGCCCGCGATCATAAGGCTCATATCAAGGGCATAAATTTTTTTGTTAAGAAGTAGCGGTGGCACTTGGCCCTCTAATATTTTTTTCGCCAGACCTTCAACGATAGCTGTTTTTCCGACCCCGGGGTCACCGAGGAGAATAGGATTGTTTTTGGTGCGGCGAGATAGTATCTGGATCAGGCGCTCAATTTCTTTGTCGCGCCCAATAACCGGATCAATATTTTTTTGGATTTCCGGATTAGTTAAATTGGTGGCAAAAAAACTTAAGAGACTTTCTTTTTTAAGTGCTGGTTTTTTAAGCGGGGGATTATCCATAGATTCACCAAGTGCATCTTGTAAATTTTCTACGGCTTCAGCCATCTCGGCAATTTGTGGAAATTGCGTGGCATTGCCTAACACGATTTGTAATTGTTCTTCCAATTCGTTCATTTTTACCCCGTCTTGTAAGAAGACTTGTTTAAGATATTCGTCACCTTGTCTAATGAGAGCGGTCAAAAGATGCTCGGTTCCTACATAGTTGTGTTGGTTTTCTTGGGCAATAATCATGGCTTTTTCTAGGGCTGTTTTCGCGGCTAGGGACAGCACCGAAAGCGCTTCGTTTTTTACTCCGTTTTTGACGGTTACCTTACGACTCTCCGACGGTATAGCCAGTAGAACATTTTCTAAGGTTGCTCCTTTTACTTTAAACCTGGCTAATATCTCTGCGGCCACCGCCCCTTTTTGCGCTGATAGCGCAAACAGCAGATGGATTGGTAAAACCTCGGCGTGTCCGAGTTCGCTTGCGAGGCGAATACTCCGGACTAACACGTCTCGTAAGTGGGTACTAAAGCGGTCGAGTAAGTTCATATAACAGAAACAGAGGCTTATGAGCCTTATTAAAATTTGCCTAATTCAGCGGGGTTATTATATAATGAAAAGAGGTTATTTACAAGTTAAGATTTTTATTATGAATTTTACCAAAACCATCTTCAAAGCCTATGACATCCGCGGCTTAGTACAAGGAGAGTTGTCCAAAGAACTGGCGTACCAGATTGGTCGTAGTTTTCCGGTTCTCTTACAGGAAAAAGGCACAGATTCAACCAATAAAAAACTAGTAGTTGGTTATGACATGCGGGCTTCCAGTCAAGAATATTATCCCGAGGTAATTCGTGGTCTAAATGACGCTGGTATTAGCGTGGTGAATATTGGGCTGAGTTCTACCCCGTTATTTAATTTTGCCTGCGCTCATTACCCAGAGCACGCTGGCGGGATTATGGTCACAGCCAGTCACAATCCGGCGGAATATAACGGCTTTAAATTAACCTTAGGCGATGGATTACCGATTGGTAAAAACAACGGCATGAGTCGGTTGGCAGAATTGGTTAATATGACTTATGTGGTAAGTGGGGGAGGACAAGCGAAGACTGAAGAGAAAAATGTTTTAAAGGATTATATGGATCGGGTACTCGGCCTAGTCCCGCGTAGCAGTTTAAAGCCATTAAAAATTGTGGTGGACGCGGGGAACGGTATGGCCAAAGTAACTTTGCCAGAAATTTTAAAACAATTACCAGTTGAAGTAGAATACCTTTATCTCGAACCAGATGGTAATTTTCCTAATCACGAAGCCAATCCATTAAAAGTAGAAACCTTAAAAGATCTCCAGGCTAAAGTTTTGGAAACCAAGGCTGATTTTGGTTTTGCTCTAGATGGTGATGCGGATCGTGTTGGTTTAGTCGATAACCAAGGCCAGGTTGTTCCCGCCTCCTTTGTTGGTGGCTTAGTTGGTCTGGAAGTTTTAAGGTCTAAACCCGGTTCGACGCTTTTGTACGACCTTCGGATGAGTCGGGCGGTTAAAGAAATTTGGGAGAAGAATGGTGGGCAAACCCAGATGTGTCCAGTCGGTCATGCTAATATTAAGGCTTTTATGAAAGAAAGGAAAGCTGTTTTTGCAGCCGAGCTTTCGCTCCACCTGTACTACGGGGATATGTATGATGTGGAGTCTAGCGATTTATCCTTGCTATACATTTTAAAAATCCTTTCCGAGTCAAATAAAAAATTAAGTGAATTATGGCCGGTTATGAATACCAAATTTCATTCTGGAGAAATAAATTTCGAAGTGGAAGACAAGGAAATAATTTTACAGAAACTTAAAACAAAATATTCTGATGCCGTCATTTCAGATCTAGATGGCTTAACCTTTACTTATCCAAATTTTTGGTTTAATGTCCGGGGTAGCAACACTGAACCACTTTTACGTTTAAATCTTGAGGCCGACGACGAAGCGACAATGCAAGAAAAAATAAAGGAAGTAAAGAAAATTATACAGTAATAGTTATCCACCTTGAACGTTGACTTTTTAGTCAAAACATAGTATAAAGGACAGTTCATAAAACTGTTCTTTTTTACAACCTCCTAGTTTTCTTTTTGCCTTATTTTAACGGAGAAGGCAGAAAGAAGGCCGGGAATAATCCTGGCTTGGTTGGCAGGCCCTATGTCTATGCAAGTCGCGTAGATGAGGGGTGAGCCACGGTTCTAGAGGGAGGTGGGCGATGGCCCGCAAGCCGAAAAGCGAGTTTTTGTCCGGAGCGGGTACGGCGTACGAGATCTTGAAAGCGATCTCGGACGCTGTG
>DATDYA010000035.1:0-49926 GCA_035289165.1 Patescibacteria group bacterium | reverse complement strand
TCTTTGGGAACATCTTTCGCAACTGTGGCAGAAGTTGTTTGGTAGTAGAAAAATATATTTTATCTACTCCATATTTCTTCTTAAAACGATCATAAGTCTGTTCAACCAAAGCTTTTTTACCCAAAACCGGAGAAAATTGTTTGGGGGTATATTTTCTCCCCAAGGGCCACAACCGTGTGCCCGCTCCGCCCGCGAGAATTACTATATTCATAGAAATGCCAATAAATAATGAACCAGAAGAGCAACAAGTCCAGCCACTACCGCTCCCCCGACTGTATCTAGGGGGTAATGCACCCCTGAATATACCCTACCCCAGGCTACCCAAAGTGCCAAGGGTAATAATGACCAGGATAGCGGCAGGTTGTAATTTAAAGCGGTAAAAAACATCAGGAAAGCCGCCATGCTGTGATCGGAAGGAAAAGATTTCCAACTCATGAGTGGTCGGAAAAGCAACTGACTCTCCGGGTGTTTTAAATGTGGACGCGGCTCTTTAACAATCATGCCAATTAGTAAATTTATTATCCACGCCAAAGACCAGCTTGAGCCTAAAATAATAATCGGCTTTAAAATCGCTCGTTCGCTAGGATATCCCGCCACCATAGCCGCTACCGCAAACCAGGCGACCATAGCGACAATCACCCATTCCGCCCCAGCCCGGCCAAAAGCATCGAGCCATTTATTCTTCCCAACCAGACGATTTATGCTTAAAAACCAATTGGTATTAAAACCCATATAGATAATGTATAAGTTGCTTACTATTTTAGCAATGAATCGCTCCGCTGGCAATGGTTGGCTTACTCTTGAATTATTCAGCAAAACTGGTATACTGAGGGCATTAATCGCGCCCGCTAAGATAGTGGTAATGTAAAATTGTTTTGTTTGTTTCTAAAGATCGTTGCGTCCTTTAAAAATTTATGCTAAAATTGAACGAGTAAAAACAACGTAAAATAATTTATTAGTAGTTCAATTATGACGAGGTTCGACGACAAACAAAAGGCAATTGCCCTACGTTTACAAGGAATGAGTTACAGCCAAATTAAATCATCTTTAAAAGTCGGTAAAAGCACTCTGAGTTACTGGTTGTCTCCATACCCCCTGTCGCGGGAACGGATAAAAGAATTGCGCGATAAAAACGAAGGCAGAATTGAAAAATTTAGAGTCACAATGAAAACAAAAAGAGATCATAGATTAAAGACCATTTATGAATCAGAGAAAAAAAATATCTTGCCATTAAACAATAGGGATCTCTTTATAGCTGGGCTATTTCTTTATTGGGGAGAGGGCACTAAAAGCCATACGGCTGACCTGAGTGTTTCTAACACAGATCCATCAATAATAAACTTCTCTATATTGTGGCTTACAAAATGCTTAGGTGTATCTAAAAATAATCTAAGGGTGTATCTCCACTTATATAACGACATGGACATTGAAAAAGAAATTGAATTTTGGTCGAAAGTAATTAGCATACCAATAAAACAATTCTGCAAACCTTATATAAAACAAAGTAATTCAATAAAAATAAACCACAAACGCGGTTTTGGACACGGCACGTGCAATATCAAAATAGGTAACGCCAGATTAACAGAAAAAGTTCTAATGTCCATACAGGTAATCACGGACATGTTCATTAAAACGCGCCCATAGCTCAATGGTTAGAGCAACGGTCTTATAAGCCGTAGGCTGACGGTTCAAATCCATCTGGGCGCACGATTTATGAAAGACGAAAAAAATATAATTATTATTGACTCCGAATCAGCCGGCGAACGGCTTGATCTTTTTTTAGCTGAGAGACTTGGCATCACTCGGTCTCAAATACAAAAATTAATCACCAATAATGGTGTCACTGTTAATAAAGAGGCGCCGAGAAAAAGCGGACAAAAATTAGTTATCGGTGACCAAATCCAAATTCAAACAAACGATAGCACAACCGATAAAACACTAATTACCGAAGCACCTGTCTACCCTACTTTTACGTTTAAGGATATTAAAATCCTTGAAGAAACACCTACTTATTTAATCATTGAAAAACCGTGGGGAATGTTGACCCATTCAACTGAACGGCGAGAAAAAGACTCGCTGGCCGAACTACTAGTTCAAAAATATCCTGAACTCACAAAAATTGGCGAGGATTTACTTCGCCCCGGTATTGTTCACCGTTTGGATAAAGAAGCTTCGGGTTTACTCGTTATCCCCCGCACCGAGGCGACGTTCGATCATTTAAAAAATCTTTTTAAAACTCGACAAATAGATAAAGAATATCTAGTCTTAGTTCACGGCCAAGTCGAAAAAGACTGGAATGAAATTAAATTTCCCTTGACCCGTTCTAAAACCAGCGAACGAATCGCCGCCATTCCCCAAACCATGCGCGGCCGAGCAACCGAAGAAGGTAAAAAAGCTGAAACGGAATTCTGGGTAGAAAAAAGATTTGTAAACTTTACTTTGCTAAAAGTTAAAATCCACACCGGTCGTATGCACCAAATCCGCGCCCATTTCTTAGCGTATAACCATCCGGTTGTCGGCGATCCATTATATTTCCAAAAAAAGAATAAACAAGTATGGGATAAAAAACTTGGTCGCTTGTTTTTACACTGTCATGAATTAAGTTTTGTGGATCTAGAGGGAGATAAAAAATCTTATCTCTCTTCCCTACCAAAAGAGCTTGAAGTTTTTTTAAAGGCTCTTAAATAATATGCCGAAAACTAAAACAGTAAAAAAAGGAATGTTGGTAATTATCTCCGCTCCCGGCGGTGGAGGAAAAACCTCGAGCATACGAGCTTTATTAGAAATGTTGCCAAATTCTATTAATTTGGTTACAACCACCTCGCGTACACCACGACCAGAAGACATCCCCGGGACAACTTACCATTTCGTTAGCAAAAAAACCTTTGAGAAAAAAATTGCTAGCGGTGATTTTTTAGAATACAACCTACTAGCAGATAATTATTACGGTACCCAGCTCCGGCATCTGTTCCCTCTCTTAAAAAAATATGATGTTGTATTGTGGCAACTCGACGTCAATGGCAAAAAAAATCTCGAAAAACAGAAAATCCCCCACTTGGCTATTTTTCTACTACCAGATAAACTCGCCAACCTGGAAAAACGTATCTTAAAAAGAGGTGGCATGACCAAAGACATGGCTAGAAAACGCATGGTTATTGCTAAAGGTGAGATAGCCCGCTCCAAAAATTACCAATATCGGGTGATCAATAAGGAAGGTCGCCTAAGCGAAACAATCGAAAAAATGGCTAAAATAATCGAAACTGAACTCAAGACTTGGCCTAATCTTGACAAAAAACCTAAAATAAAGTAAAATCACGGAGCTTTAACACTAAAAAATTCTATGGCTGAAGACAACAAAATTTTGGACTATAAACCAGGTATGGTTGTAAAAGTCCACCAAAAAATCAAAGAAACCAATACTAAGGGCGAAGAAAAAGAACGTATCCAGATTTTCGAAGGCACTATCATCGCCGCCAAACACGGCAAAGAATCTGGCGCCACTATCACTGTAAGAAAAACTTCGGATGGTATAGGTGTGGAAAAAATCTTCCCAATCTATTCTCCCGCCATTGCCAAAATCGAACCAGTACGTCAATTCATTGTCCGACGCGCCAAGTTAAACCACTTACGAAACCCAAAATTCAAACGACGTTTAAAAGAAGAAAAACTAAGCTAAATTCATCTACAAACATCACCCATTAACCGGGTGATGTTTTATTTATTGCCCATTTCGTCTTTCTCTGCTATTATCCAAACATACGTTTATACCATTTTTAAAAAATATATGAGTGCACTAAACAAATTTGGTTTAAGTTTTGCCATCGCCGCGTTACTTATTGGCGGTGGATGTCAAAAAAATTCTGGCCCCACACCTGGACCACAAGATTCTAACTCCACTACTCTGCCAGCACAAACAAAGGAAGACGTCGCCAAAACTACCGACACGCCGACTGACTACGGAGACTCCGAACAAGATTTGTTTAATAGTTTTGGCTGGGAGCGTATCTCTGATCCATATCTTGGTATCTCCATCGGGTACCCAGTTAATATCTATGACGTAAAACTGGCGAATGGTGACGCCGATGGGAATAAATGGCTAACCCTCACTCGAAAAGGAAGTAACGGTGAAATCCGTATAGAAATTTGGAAAGTCAACGACTTTCCAACTAAACCAAGTAACCAGGGAGTAGATTATCCTCCTGGTTATGAGGAAAGAACTGTGGCTGGGCAAAAATATGGGATATACCTCTATATAGACGACGGAGACAGGTTAGATGAAATGAGGGCGATTACTGATACTATTAAATAACCCACCCGATTACAAAAAACACGCGCCGATTGGTGCATGTTTTTTAATACAATTTTTCCAGCATTTAACCCTAAAGATATTTTCCGGTCCAACTTTTTTTACATTTTTTAACATCTTCTGGAGTACCGACGGCCACCACTTCCCCACCTTCGCGTCCGCCATCGGGTCCAAGATCAATTACCCAATCCGAGGCCCGGATTACTTCAGTATTATGTTCAATTACCAAAACACTGTTACCCTTCTCAACCAACTTAACCAATACTTCCAAAAGGTGCTTTACATCTTCGAAATGAAGACCGGTCGTTGGTTCATCTAAAATATACAAAGTATTGCCCGTCGACGGTCGAGATAATTCAGTCGCGAGCTTTATGCGCTGCGCCTCACCACCAGATAAGTTGGTCGCTGGCTGACCCAAATGTAGATAACCCAACCCCACTTGTCGCAAAACATCCAACTTTTCAGCAATCGATACTTGGTCAGTAAAAAATTTAAAGGCCTCTTCAATAGTCATTTCCAAGACTTCCGCGATATTTTTATTTTTATAATGTACCTCCAACGCTTCTCCGTTATATCTTGAACCATTACACTCCTCACACTCCACAAATACATCCGTTAAAAATTGCATTGGAATACGAATATAACCTTCGCCGGCACAAGCCTCGCACCTTCCTCCACCCTTAACATTAAAACTAAACTTGCCGGCGTCATAACCGCGTAATTTAGCTTCGGGTAAATTAGCGAACAAATCACGAATGAGAGTAAAAACACCAGTGTAAGTGGCTGGGTTAGACCGAGGGGTACGACCAATTGGCGACTGGTCGATTGAGATGACTTTATCAACGTTTTCTAAACCTTTAACCTCTTTATGTTCGGCTGGTTCTTCTTTGGCCCGATAAAAATGTTTAGACAACACCCGACTCAAGATGTCGATTATAAGAGTTGATTTCCCCGAACCGGATACACCGGTTACGCAGACTAACTTTTGCAACGGAATTGAAATGTCAATATCTTTTAAGTTATACCCCTTAGCGCCGATAATACTAATTTCCTTAGCCTTTACTGCTTTAGCACTTTTTGATATTTTTTCTAACTTTTTCTCACGCTCAATTTTTTCTTTACCCAAAAGATAAGCGACAGTTAAAGAATTTTTATTCTTTAACGCCTCAGCCATAGTACCAGACACAATAAGCTCGCCACCATGAATGCCCGCACCGGGGCCGATGTCTACCAAATGATCGGCGGCTTTTATAATGGCCGCATCATGCTCAACCACGACCACAGTATTCCCTTTGTCCCGAAGATATTTTAAAGTATCGATTAATTTAGCTGTATCGCGAGGGTGTAAACCAACCGATGGCTCATCTAACACATAGATAACACCAGTCAAACCAGCCGAAAGCTGGGTAGCTAATCTTACTCTCGTTACTTCACCGCCCGATAAAGTATTCATGGTCCGACCCAGACTCAAATAATCTAAACCAACCTGGCTTAGATTGGTAAGTCTTGGCACCAATTCTTTAACGATAGATTGTAAAACTTGATTTTTTTCATTAATCTTTAAAACCTGTTTCATCTCTAGGATTAGCTCACTCAAACTAATTTCTGTTAAATCCGAGATACTATATTTCCCAATTTTTACAAACAAAGACTCTCGACGCAGTTTTTTACCTTCACAAATCGGGCAGATCTTCTCGCGCATGTATTGTTCAATTTCTTTGCGAACATAGTCAGACTTGGTTTCTTTATACCGATTTAAAAGATCGTCTAAAACACCGGGATAAGCTATTCTTTTATTATCCACGGTATATTCACGGCCATGCGTACCGTGAAAAATTAAATCCATGGTTTCTTTTTTTATACTCTCAACCGGAGTATGAACAGAAAAACCATGGGCCTCGGCTAAAGCGGCTAATAATTTTTGGTAAAACTGCTGGTTGCCCGTAATACGTGTCCAGGGTTGGATTGCCCCTTCCGCTAGAGTCAGCCTGGGATTCGGGATAACCAATTCTGGATCAACTTCCATACTCACACCCAAACCAGTACAATGTGGACAAGCCCCATAAGGGCTGTTAAAACTAAAACTACGCACATCCAAAGCCGGCATTATCTTTTTACAACGAGGACACCAGCCAACGGTTGAAAACATCTCTGCTTTATCTTCTTTTAAGATAACCACAAAACCATTACCGAGGTCGATCGCCTTTTCAACCAATGCACCCGGGTCTTCTTTTTTAGCGCCAGAAACTTTACCGACCACGACTTCAACTGTATAATCTTCGTTGGTCTTAAAAGAAAAATTTAATAAATCATTGATCCGTAAAATTTCTCCATTAATTCTAACCCATTCCGTTCCGGATTTTTCCACTCGTTCCACTAACTCCTCGGCTTTAACCTTTCCTTCCATAATAAGTGGAGCCAAAATCGTAATCACCTTCTTTTCTTTCAACATTCGTCGAACTTTCTCGACAATGCTTCCTGTCCGGTACGATACCACCTTTTCCTCACAGTCTGGGCAATACTGGACCCCTTCACGCGCAAATAATAAACGGAGATAATCATAAGTCTCACTAACCGTACCGACTGTTGAGCGTGGATTTTGTGAAGAAGACTTTTGATCAATCGCAATAGTTGGCGACAGCCCCTCAATACTGTCCACATCGGGTTTGTCCCTGACTTCCATAAATTGCCGGGCGTAAGCCGACAGGCTCTCCGCATAACGACGTTGGCCCTCGGCGTAGATAGTATCGAAAGCTAAAGAGGACTTCCCTGATCCGGAAAGTCCTGTCACAACAATTAACTTATTTTTTGGCAACTCCAGAGAAACATTTTTAAGGTTATGTACCCTGGCGTTTTTGATGATAATTTTATCTGGCATAATATATATCTAAGCAGATAAATATGGTTCTGTCAACCTGACGAAATTAATGATGACTAATCCGGAATAAAACCCTGCAACAGGTTTATTTCCACATTCTTCCCCTGATAGATATCTTGTGGCTTTAGTAGATAAGAACGAATAAAATCTACTGCCGGGGCACCGTACTTTCCTAAAATAGCCCGTACTTCATCCTCTTCGTGTTCTATCGATGGATTGAAGTTATAATTACCAAAGGGGGTCCAAATTTGTCCACCACCCATAAGCTCAAAATAGCCGGGTGCGGTTTTAAACTCATTATTTAAAATGTATGCCAAATTAGTATTGCAAACCGATCCCCCGCCTCGACATCCTACTGCCAAATCATCATCCGCAGTCCCTAAAACATCATTTCTGTCATCGACGTTAATAACTATATAAATACCCGCTGTGTTACCCTTATCATCACACTCGGTAGAACCACTTATATATTCTTGACCAAATTCAAAATTCGATTGATTGTCTATAAACTCAGCGATGTCCTGGCCCGAAGCTTTTTGAGTCCACTGCTCGTTTACTACTCCATTGTTACACACTTCGGCCAGCCAAACACTTTCTAGCGGGCTGTTACCAAACCTATTTTGTGGGTCACGTAGTATTCCGGTTAAGGCTCCGGGCTCACACGAATATTCGTAATTACCACTACCCAAACCCGCGTCGCCCGTCTGTTTTTTATCTAAAGCACAATTCATGGCCACAGCTTCTATTTTTCCAAAGCGATTTAATTGTCGTGTCGGCTTGCAAACATTGCCCTGACAGGTGGCTTGAGGATTGTTTGAGGCGTAATACTTATTACCACACATGGCAATAAGATTTTTTTCTAAAGGCGCATGGGTCTTCTCAAGTTCCTTAAACAAACTTTCTAAACACCAATACTTTGAAATAACACCACCAGTTTGGGCACCACTGATGCCTCTGCCTGTATTTTCTAGTTCTCTACACGCTCCCAACGCTCTCTGAAAAACTGTCTCTTCGCGTCTAAAATAAGTCGGCGATATCTTAAAATCCGTAGCTTTTAAACTTTCAAAAGGAACCAAATTATTCCCCTGTCCAGCGTGAGCTAATTTAGCACTCGGATCAACTGAGTCACAAAAAGTATCTGCTAATTGTTGTGCTCTTATTAACCAAGTTTGTGGCAAACGTAAATTTACCAAAGCTGGGTTTATGGTATTCAAAATGAAAAATGACATGTAAGCAATAAATAGCCCAATGATCGCACCGGTAATTCTTTTTTTTGCGCTACCGATCATCTCGCTGTTACCGCCCGATGCTGTCCATTGAAAACCAGCGATTACAATCATCGCTACGGCCAAAATCGCTGCGATCCCTAAAAGATAATTATAATTTGTCTGCAAAAATTGGCCGACATTTGTAAAAGTATTTTTACCGCCAAAACTAATCTCCGTTCTCGTCAAATTGGCGGGCAGACATTTCCCCCAGCCATCTTTATTGCAGGGCTCCTCATTTGGTACCCATCCTTCTTTAACTTTTTCATCCATGTATTCTTCACCCTGAATACCGGTGGCGTCTAAAATTAGCCTTCTCTTTTCTTCACATTCCTTCTGTTGCCAACAAATCGGATTTAATTCCGGAGGAACATCTTCTGTGCCTTGTGCCAAAACTAAAAACGGAGAGAATAAAAACAAGGTTGTAAGAAATGTAAATACTAAAAAGTATTTCTTCGACATACTGATTAATTGACATTCTTTAAATATCCATCCCAAACCTCAAACGGCACTACACCCTCAACTTTTTCACCATTCACAAAAAAAGTCGGCGTTCCCCCCACCCCCACGTTATATCCATCAGCGTAGTCTTTGTTCACTTCGGTTTTAGGACGAGTGGAATTTAAACAACTTAAAAACAGATCCTTTTTCAAACCAAACAATTCAACAGCTTCACTTATTAATTCCGTGGTCGCACCTCCAGAAAATCGCTCACGCTCAGCAAATAACCAAGAATGAACGCCCCAATAAGCATTTTGCTCTTTGGCACAATAAGCCAAACTCGAGAGCTCGCTAGATTTATAATAAAGCGAATCAATTGGAAAATCCCGCACAATTAGTTTAACTTTTTGTCCGTAACGGCCTAAAACCTGTTGTAAAATTGGCTGGGCCGCCAGACTATTTGGACATTGGAAGTCTATAAACTGTACAATCACAATTGGCGCATCAACATTCCCTAAATAAGGATCGTCTGCTGTTTCCAATTCTTCGCGCGTCACAGTTGTTCTAGTAGCTGTATTTTTATTGGCCGCTGTGAAACCGGCATAAACACGATCTCTAATCAAATCCCCTCGCCCCGCTCGAATATTCCACCAATAATTGCTAAGCAGAGCTATAAAACCAAATAATAATCCGAGGGCAACAACTCCGAAAATAATCATGATTACCCCGCTTGGCTTCTTATACCACCGAATAGGGTTATTGGGAAAATCCATAACCAGGTTTCTTATTCCTTATATACGTTCATGAAACCAATTATACCACACTCCTGTCTATTTGTTAAAGGCCGCTCTTTTAAACAAAAACCGCTAAACCATGGCTCGGATTGACACTTCCCAATCTTTGTGCTATAATTTTTGTATTAAACATTCGACTTCCATCATTTATGCAAGAAACTGTATTTAGCGTTATTCAACTTGTTTTAGCCATTCTTTTAACCCTCGTTATCCTTCTCCAACAAAAGGGCTCTGGATTAAGTGGTGTCTTTGGTGGATCAAGTAACATTTACAGCACCAAACGCGGGATCGACAAAACTCTTCATTACGCGACAATTGGAATCGCTATTGTCTTCTTTGTAATTTCTTTGGTTCGTCTCGTTCTGTAAACTTCTTCAAGAACTTTAAAAACTACCATGCGTTGGGATAAAATTTTCGCGTCTTTCAAAAAACGTCACGCCAGCAAACCAGTCGTCAGTAATGCCTTGGATAAAAAACTATTTCGGCATACTCGAGGCTCAATCTGGCCCAAAAGCAACCAGTTTAAATATCTGCCTAATTTTTTGAGTCGCACGGAAAAAATTATCATTAATGCCGCTTCGACTTTGGTTGTACTGACTTTGATATCTACACTCGGAATTTTTCTTTATTCACACATAGAAACCGTCCCGCAAAATGGCGGCGACTACACCGAAGCCATTTTAGGACAACCAAAATTTGTTAACCCAATTTTCGCCTCGACTAATGATATTGACCTAGATCTAACCACCCTCGTCTACTCTGGATTGTTCCGTTATGATCTAGAGAATGGATTACAGCCTGATCTCGCTAAGGAACATACCCTAAGTAACGACAAAAAAACTTACGAGATCAAACTCCATGATGACGTTAAGTGGTCAGACGGCGAGCCATTCACGGCGCGCGACGTCCTCTACACCTTCGAGACGATCCAAAACCCTGACGTAGGTAGCCCTTTGATTGTCTCTTTCCAGGGTGTAAAAATCGAAGAAGTTGACGAAAAAACCGTTCGTTTCACTTTGTCTGAACCATTTACGCCGTTTTTATCCAGTTTAACCATCGGCATTTTACCAGAACACATTTGGGGAGAAATCACTCCCAACGGCATGAAGTTGGCTAAAAACAATTTACACACCATCGGTACTGGTCCGTGGAAATTTAGCAAACTTATTAAAGACGACTCTGGTAACATCCAATCTTATATCCTAGTCCGAAACGAAAACTACTATAACCAAAAACCTTACCTAGAGAGACTGACCTTCAAGGTATTTAACGATTATGCCCAGGCTGTTGATGCCTTAAAGGGGCAAGGTATTGACGCGATCAGCTTCGTGCCTCGGAATCTCCAAGAAAAAATCACCGGTAAAAGCATTGCTACCTATGATATTCGCCTACAACAATATACCGCCCTATTTTTTAACCAAGACCAACAGGCTCTTTTAAAATCGCCTGACCTACGCCGTGCCTTAGCATTAGCAATCGATAAAAACAAAATTATTAACGAAGCCCTCGCCGGCACCGGCACCTCTATACATTCCCCTATTTTACCCGGCAATTTAGGTTTTAAAGATGATGTTAAAAAAATTGATCTAAATTACGAAGAAGCCAACGCTCTTTTAGACAAAAAATGGTCACATGTCCAACCAGAAGAATATTTTAAACTGCGCCAAGAAAAACTCCTTAAAAATTACAGTGAGGAAATCAAGCAAATTCAGGAAACCGCCAGTTCGACTCCTGAAGTCGTTTCCAGTACTTTAGACCGGATCAACCAAGAAATCCGAGACATTGTACGCAGAGAAATGAGTAAAGACCAATCTTTCTATCGCAAAGATAAGGATGGCAATATTTTGACCCTTGGTCTCACCACTGCTGATACGCCAGAATACCAGAAGGTAGCTGAATTGATCGCTTTAATGTGGAAAAAACTTGGAATCCAAACCACTATTACCGCTGTTTCACCTCGTTCGATTAATCGAGAAATATTACGCACACGCGAATTTGATATACTACTTTATGGAGAGGTTTTAGGTCACGATGCTGACCCTTATCCCTTTTGGCATTCGTCCCAAACTGATTACCCTGGCTTAAATCTGGCAGGATTCGTAAATCGTAACGTAGATAAAATTTTAGAAGATGCCAGAACCGAATCAGATAATGTCGCCCGCGGAAAACTATATGAAAAATTTCAAACCATAATCGTCGACGAACTGCCAGCAATTTTTTTATATGCCCCCCGCCACACTTTTGCAGCCAACAAACGCATCAAAGGAATAACGATTGGCGAAATCAGTTCTCCACCAGAACGCTATAATTCTCTTTCTAATTGGTACGTAAAGACTACCTGGGACTGGAAGTAACAAAAAACCTTCGGGGATGTGGCGGAACCGGTAGACGCGCTAGCTTCAGGAGCTAGTAGTAGCAATACTGTGGGAGTTCAACTCTCCCCATCCCCACAAGATTAGTAAACCAAACTTCTCTTTTTACCGCGCTAAATAATGTTACGCTTAAGTAACCAATTTTAGTCTGGTATTAACTTAATTTAAATTAATTAAATCTTCATTATGATTAGTGAAAGAAATCGTAAACCACAAAGACCCCGCACGGACGGGAATAGACGACCAAATTACCGACCGTCTTTCGCCCGTTTTCGTGAAGCGGGCATCGGTATTAAAACCGAAAAAAAATTGCGCATCGCCGTCTTGGGCGGCTTAGAGGAAGTCGGACGCAACTGTACTCTACTCGAGTATGGTGATGACATCATTATTATTGACATGGGTCTTCAGTTCCCCGAAGAAGACATGCCTGGGATTGATTACATCATTCCCAACATTGGTTATCTCCGCGGTAAAGAAAAAAACATTCGAGGCGTTATTATTACCCACGCTCATTATGACCATATTGGTGGTATCCCCCACTTAATTCCTGAACTTGGCTACCCGCCGATGTATGGCCTGCCTTTAACTAACGCCATTATTAAAAAGCGTCAAGAAGACTACAAAGGCACTCAACCTTTAAATATCCATAACCTAACTTTAGAGGACAAGCTGCGGCTTGGTGTGTTTGAGTTGGAGTTTTTCCACCTAAACCACAACATCCCTGATTCCATGGGTGTAGTTGTGCATACACCAGAAGGAACAATCGTCCATACTGGCGACTGGAAATTCGACTACCAACCAGTATCTGGAGACAAACCAGCTGATTTACAAAGGATCGCTCAAATTGGCAGTCGTGGTGTCTTGGCGCTCCTTTCCGATAGTACCAATGCTTCTCAACCCGGTCACCAGATGTCTGAATCAGAGATTGGCACAAACTTAGATGACATCATCGGCAAAGCTCCCGGACGTTTAATCATTGGGACCTTCGCTTCTCTGCTTGCTCGTATCAAACAGATTATCGAGGTAGCCGAAAAATACGGTAAAATTGTCGCACTCGATGGATTTAGTATGAAGAGCAATATCGAGATTGCCAAAGTTTTAGGCTACCTAAAGTTTAATCCCAAAACTTTAATCGACTTAAAAAATGTAAATGACTACCCAGATGATAAAGTAGTTATCATCTGTACCGGTGCCCAAGGTGAAAAGAATGCTTCGTTAATGCGGATCGCGAACGGCGAACATCGCATGATCAAACTAGTAGCTGGCGATACTGTCGTCTTTTCTTCTTCCGTTATCCCTGGCAACGAACGAACTGTTCAACGTCTAAAAGACACTCTCTTCCGTAAGGGAGCTGAGGTAATTCATTACCAAATGATGGACGTCCATGCCGGCGGCCATGCTAAAGCTGATGACGTCAAGTTGATGATCCGTCTCCTAAGCCCAAAGTATTATGTACCGATCGAAGGTAATCACTTCCTATTACATTACAACGCCCGGGTTGCCGAATCCATGGGTTACAGCAAAGACCACGTCTTTATCGCTGACAATGGCCAAGTTATTGAATTCAAAAATGGCATTGGCACCTTGACTCAAGAAAAACTACCGGCCGATTATGTCTTTGTCGACGGTTTAGCCGTGAGCGACGAAACCAACGTGGTTCTTCGTGATCGCCAAGTATTGGCCGAGGATGGCATGGTCGTGGTTATCGCAACCGTCGACACCCATACTGGAAAACTAATTCAAAATCCAGATATCATTTCCCGTGGTTTTGTTTTCCTAAAAAGCAACAAAGAGTTGATCGAAGATCTACGCCACCGTGTAAAAAAGATGGTTATTGATTCTGATCCCCTCTCTTGGGCTGATACCAACTACATCCGAAATAAAATCCGTGATTATGTTGGCCAATTCCTCTACACCAAAACCGAGAAGCGCCCAATGGTTCTTCCGGTTGTAATCGAAGTCTAAAAATGGTACTATACCTTTGGCTTAATTTTTAACCTTAAGCTTTATGGCGAAAAAACTCTATCGGTCCAAAACTGACCGCAAAATCGCTGGGGTTTGTGGTGGTTTGGCGGAATATTTCGACATTGATTCGACTTTGTGTCGACTCGCCTATTTATTCCTTCTAATCATTACTGGTGTGGTACCCTTTGTACTTTTGTACATCGTCGCCGCCATCATTATGCCGGAAGAAGTGGTAGCTACAAGTGCTACCACATCGCACTACGAAGCCCCCAAGGCTCCGGACATGCCCCCTCCCCCGCCTCCTTCATCCAGTTAGACAAAAGACCCGCTAAAAGCGGGTCTCTTGTTTTTTAATTTGTATTTTTAACTAACGAAAAAATTTATCCCAAATAACAATGCTACTAAAGAAACCAAAAAATAAAAATATTCCGATCATCAGAATTTTCCGCCACCAACGTGGGCGGAATTCTTTGGGTAAAATTTTATGGTTTGCCACAAACACCAGTGCGGTATGGACAAACATCGCGACCGCGTTTATTACCGCCCCCAAAACGATTAAAGTCTTTGGCTCGTAAACGTTAAACAAAAATAAGATTATGCCGAAAGCAATCTGCGCCCAAAGAAATATAAAATATATGCGAGATAAATTTATGGTCTTCTTTTGTTTGGATTCTACCTGACGTATCGCTAGATTCTCCGCCATGATGCGTGAGGTTGAATCCATAATCCCCAACTGGGTTTGAAACAACATTATTCCTACCACGATTAAAAAAATTATTCCCAATGACGGGCTAATCATTCCCCCAATTACTCCTCCTTCGTTAACAACAAAATTTATTCCTTCAACATTATTACCACTAGAGCCATAAACCGTCGCATACGACAAGAGCATAAGTAAACACATAGACAGTAGCCCAACAAACCAAAAAATTAATAGATGCTCAAAACTTATCAACCTCCACCAAGCGCGAAAATTTTTCTTGCTCTCCTCGTCTAAAACAAATTTTTCACCAGTCAACTTTACTTTTTGTTCGGCGCCTTTTTTACCGAATAAACCAGCTATCTTTTGCGAGTATTTCCCCATACCATAGCCCTTTTCCTTAACATAGATTGACTGTGTTAGGTTTAGATTCCCACCGGCTCCGGCATAAGCAAATGCTCCTAAAAATGTTGCGAGGGCAATGCCTGCTGGTAAAAAATTAAAACCCTCCCCTCGACCGGCTAACCCGGCGGCGAGGGCGCTCCAATCAGCGCCAGTACTTAAGGATAGAGCTAAAATAAAGATAAAGGGCACGCCTAAAAGTAGGATTGTTTTAGTAATCTTCTCCATCATGCCATATACGGTTTTACCAGCACTTAAGATTAGACCGATCACTAGTAAAAGACCAATGGCTAACCATTTAAAATTTTCTATACCCAAAACTACTCCCAAAACTTTGGCCGAAGCAGCAACTATGCCCGGCAAACCAAAACCAATAAACGTGGAGATAATAAACCAATAAACTGCCCCGCCCCAGACCTTGGCGATACCAACAAAAACACTTTCACCTTTAACAAGAGCATAACGCTCGATCTCCATGTTGATAAAATACTGGAAGGTAATTCCAAGGAGTGCGCCCCAAGCAATGCCTAAACCATAATTAGCAACTAAATAAGGCCAAAGTATCACCTCGCCCGATCCTAGCCCCAAAGCTAAAATAATAAAACTCGGCCCGATTAATTTCTTAAGGACCGGCGGCTTAGGAAAACTCTTAGTTTCCGTCATAATCAAGAAAACTTTTTAAAGCAATGATTTGATAGTCTTAGCCGAATATTCAAATTTCTTTTTTTCTCCTCGGTCCAATTCTAACGGCCAGACGCCCTCTACCCCACTTCGGCCAATAATAGCTGGCACACCAAGACATAATCCGCTGATGCCATTCCATTTGTCTAAGCGTACTGAGGCAGGCATAATTTTATGTTGATTGAACAAAATAGCCTCTACAAAATCTGCGACTGTTAAAGCAATACCATAAAATGTCGCTCCCTTGCGGTTAATAATCGCATAAGCGGCACTTTTTACTTTTTTCTCGATCTCTACTAAGGCCGAGGTGGGCAATTTAAGTTGTTTCAAAGGCACCCCCCCGACGCTAACCGAACTCCAAGCAACAAACTCGCTATCTCCATGTTCACCCAAAACATATCCAATAATATTCTGAGCATAAACATTTAAATAGTGGGAAAGTTCGGAACGCAACCGTGCGGTATCAAGACCGGTGCCGGTTCCAAAAACTTGGTTTTTCGGTAAACCAGAAATCTCTTGGGCCACATAAGTCAAAACATCTACCGGGTTAGCTACCAACAAAACAATAGCGCTCGGTTTTAGTTTGCCGATCGATTTAAAAATTGACTCTAGAATCACCCGATTTTTCTTAACCAAATCCAAGCGTGTTTCTCCGGGCTTTTGTGGTAGACCTGCGGTCACAATAATAATATCTGCTTTGGCCGCATCCCTAAAGGTCGCTCCTCTAACAGAACCAGTTTCCACAAAACTCATACCGTCGTCAATATCCATTATTTCCCCCTCTTCCTTCTGTAAGTCGATATCGATCAAATCCACCTCTGGGGCAAGGTTCTTTACCATTAAGGTGTAGGCTACGGCCGACCCGACCGCCCCAGCACCGATAACGGCGATCTTTTGTGTCGCGGGCTTTTTGTTTTCTTTCTGCATAAAAAATGTATTAAAAATCTTGAGTATAGTATAACATAAAAAACTACTCTTCGATATATTTAAACCGCGGCACCTCTTTTTCGTCCACGAGTACGTTTTCCAAAAACATTACCTTTGGCCTAACCCACAGCGCATTCGCTCCAAATTCGGGCGTAATATACAACGCGCGATACAACACCAATTCTTCCAGTGTTTCGCTGTGTCTAACCATTCCTAACACTTCGTATTCTTTACCTTTGTAATGCCTATACTTACCCAATTTTATTTCTGTCATATCGTTGAAACTATTGCTTTTACCAATTTTAAATAATTCTTATGACCCAAATCGTGTCCTACTTGGTCGGCGTAATACAGTTTAGAATTCTTAATCTTTTTTACCGCCTCTTTTAATCTTCTTTTTAACTCGGGCGACTCATCACCGCCACCTAACAAATATGTCTTATTAAATTTTACTTTTTTAACAATTTTATTAAAAGAAAAATTTTCAAAATCCTTAATTCTTCTTTTGCCCCAAAATTCTTTCCAGATTTTTTTGAGATAAGATAAGTCTTCTTTAAAAAATGGGGACAAAGACCCTAGAATTAAATACTTGGGAATAATTTTTTCAGCCAGGTTTAAAGCAATGAACGCACCAAAGGAAAAACCAAAAAGACAGATCACATCGTTCTTCTTATGACGGGCGACCTGTTCTGTTGCCTCCGCCACGTAATCACTCATTGCTCGACGTGCCCAGTTTATCTTTAGGAGCTCTACCTGGTAATTACGTAATTTAAAATACCGAGCTACTTCTCTATAGCTCTTTAAGCTTGTCGTGTGTTGGTACCCCGGTATTATGTAAACCACTTTGGCCATAAATTTGGTGTCTTCCAATTGAGCTACTTACTCATAAGTTCTTGTACAATATTTTCTTCTAATCTAAGATATAAATAGATTGACCCTCGAATTTTATCAGACTTATGTACTATTTTTATCCCCGGAGTGATAAGGTGGTGGCAATTTTTAATTTCCGTGATTTCTTCTTTCTTAACGGCAACGGATTGCAAAAATACTGGTTTAATTATTATTCCCGTGTTATAAATTTCTACCCCCAAAAATCCAAAAGTAAAATTTATCCAACCCATCCTACCGCCACAACGATTAGACAGAAGCAATCTCCCGGTATTCCGTATCTCTTGTATTAACAATTCGAACTCTTTAGGATTTACTTTAAAAATAATTCTTGGTATAAGAAAACTTATTAAAAAAATTACCCACAACACCACTCCCACAATAATTAATATTAAATAAGAAAAATTTAACATAATAGCTAAAATTATATTTTACTCATCTGAATTGTACAGCCTGGCGTAAATAATAGCAAACTAATACTACTTAATTTGTACTAGAATCTGGCTAATACTAACTTTTTTCGCTTGACAAAACCACTAAAATCTGTTATTATACTTTCGTTCATTACAAGCAATCGAGCCGGTGTAAATCGGCTAGGAAAGTCCGAACTTGCACTCTGACGTAAGTCAGAGTAACAGACAGCGGGTAACACCCGCCTACCCCGATAATTTATCGGGAAATAGGTGCGAGCAGAGACGTCTTAGTCTGAAAAGACTAGGAAAGCTAAACCCCAAATTCTTGGATTATCAAGAGTTACAGCTTAGTTCCGACCTCGGGGAAAAAGGTTGGAAGTGAAACGGCTAAATCCTTGTCCGCAAGCAAGAGCAGAGTGTCGAAAGACGCTATAAGTTCGCTCGCTAATGATCCTAGTGGCAACACTAGGACTAGAGAAATGATTGCAACTTAATCACCTCTGTGGTTAAGCAACAGAATTCGGCTTATCGTAATGAACTAAACAGTCTTGACGCAAGTCAAGACTGTTTTATTTAATTGACTGAACCGGTTCAATAGTTTAAAATATGTCCATGGACAAATTTAACTCACATTCAAAATCTAATAAAATTTCGACACTATTTTTAGTCCTCTCTAACTTAGTACCCTTAGTTGGGGTAATTTTTTATAGCTGGGGGGCGATGGATGTCTTGATCCTCTACTGGGCAGAAAACTTGGTGATTGGATTTTATCACTTTATTAAAATGCTCGCCGCACCATTTGGTAAATACGAAGGTCCGCGCCAACTTAGCGACCGCTTGGCTAGAGGAATTGTTACCGGCTTTTTTGCAATTCATTATGCCGGCTTTTGTTTAGCACACGGCTTTTTTATCTTCTTCCTCAACGGATATTATGGTCAACCAATTAGCCCATTATTCCTCTCTATTTCTCTTCTAGCACTTTTAGTAAGTCACGGTGTATCTTTAATAAATAACTACTTCGGCCAAAAAGAATATTTAAAAACCACGACTCAAGAATTGCTCTTTGCCCCCTACAAGAGAATCGTTATAATGCATATCGTTGTTATGCTGGGTGGAATTGCGACTTTGGTCCTGAGCCTCCCGACTGCCGCCGTAGTAGTATTAGTTATTTTAAAGATCAACTTAGATTTGAAAGCACACCGTACTGAACATAAAAATGATACCGTTTTTCTGACTTCATCCAAACCGGTAGCTACCGAATTAAAAAAGTAATTTCATCCAAACTGGACTGGCTTGACCGTTGGATTATTAAAAACTTCTACGGCTTTTTTTATTCTCTCTGCTTCTTTTTTTACCACTTCCCCTTCGTATTCACCTGAATGTGCAGTTACACCCTCATACCGCGTAGCTCGCTGGTCCAGATGCATATTAAAAATAATCTTTTCACCTTTCTCTAAAATATATACATGAAAACGAGGGTACCAATCCCGATGTACTCTTTTAACATAGCTTATCTGGGCGCTCCGTCGGTCGCGATGTTCGCCATAGCCAGCTCGACGAATGGCTTTAGCTGGGTCCGGTAAAAGCTGTTTCTTAAAATAGATTTGCATATGGGAGAATTATACCCCAGACAATTAAATTAGACAATTGACCAAACAGCTGTTTTAGCTTAAAATACCAGCCATCATAACCTATTATTATGAAACGTTTTGAAACCGTCTTTACCTTTCTGCAGCTCCCGGTCGACTACTTACTTCTCGTTCTAGCCGGTTTTACTGCCTATACCCTCCGTTATGCCGATATTGTCGAGAATATCCGTCCAGTTCAGTTTAATCTAGCCTGGACTCGCTATTGGCCATTAGTTATGTGGGTTGCCCTCGGTTGGATCATAATCTTCGCCCTTAACGGCCTTTACCATACAAACCCTAACCGCAAACTAGCCAAAGACCTGACCCGGCTCTTCTTTGCCTGCGCTACTGGTTTTTCCGCTATTACCATTTACGTCTTTTTTACCTTACAAAAATTCGATTCCCGCTTTTTGGTTTTGGCCGGTTGGATTCTCGCTGTCATTTATGTCTCCCTCGGCCGTCTCGCCATTCGTGGTCTTAAAGCCCTATTTCACCGACTAGGAGTTGGCCTGCGGAAAACTGTAGTTATTGGCAACCACTCCATTGCCGCCCAGATTCAAGAAGCTCTTTCCAACCGCCCAACCCTTGGCTATGTCTTAGTTGGTGTTTACGATTCTTTTAATACTGAAACGATAAAAAAACTTACAGTAAAAATTCCAGATGAGATTATCTTTACTAACCCAGAAAACAAAGACGAGGCCATCCGAACCTTAGAATTTGCTGACGAACACCACATTGCTTTCAAGTACTCTGCCGATCTCTTTGAAACCATCTCTTCCAATATGACAATAACAACAATCGCTGGCATCCCAATCGTCCAACTCGGTCGAACTCGTCTTAGTGGCTGGAACGCCATAATTAAACGCCTTTTTGATTTCCTTGGTTCCCTGATCTTACTCATTGTTCTTTCCCCCGTGCTCTTTTTAATCTCGCTTGTTATCCTAATCGAAACCGGTCGGCCAGTAATTTACAAAAATGAACGAGTAGGACAAGCAGGATACAAATTCCGAACCTACAAGTTTCGTTCCATGTACCAGAAAGATTGTGTGGAAGGCACCAATGGCGAGATTAATTGCGACGCCTTAAAACAAGAAAAAGACCTAATAAAAACTAATAGCATCAAGACTGGACCGGTGTATAAAATTAAAAACGACCCACGCGTTACACCTTTTGGCCGCTTTATCCGTCGTTGGAGTTTGGATGAATTACCACAGCTCTGGAATGTCTTTAAGGGTGATATGAGCCTCATCGGCCCCCGACCACACCAAACGCGCGAGGTAGACAAATACGAACGCAGTCACAAGGCTGTTCTCACTATCCGGCCAGGACTTTCCGGTCTTACCCAAATTTCTGGCCGCAGTAACCTAACCTTTGAAGAAGAAGTTAAGCTCGACACCTTTTACATTGAGCACTGGAGTCTTTGGTCGGATTTTATTATCCTCCTTAAAACTCCGTTTATCGTTTTACTAAGAAAAGGCGCCCTCTAAGTTTCATGAAAGTTGCATTGGTTCACGATTATTTATCTCAAGACGGAGGGGCGGAAAGAGTCTTGAAGTCCCTCCACGAAATTTGGCCGGAGGCGCCAATTTTTGTTTTATTTCACGATCGAGACAAACTCCCCTTTTCCAATGCCGCTAAAATTGAAGAAACTTTTTTAGCGCGCATGCCGTTTATTAAGTCTTCTTTTCCGTGGTATCTACCTCTCATGCCACTCGCGACCGAAAAGCACGACTTAAAAAACTACGAAGTGGTATTATCCACGAGCAGTATCTTTGCGAAAGGTGTTATCACCAACCCCAACACCCTTCACATCTCCTACTGCCACACTCCTCCCCGCTTTCTCTGGGCAGAAGGCGGCGAATATTTAAGCGACTTAAAACGCAGTCGCTTAGTTAAGATGCTTTTACCCGGCTTTATTCACCGTTTACGTATCTGGGACCAACTAAGCACCCAAAGAGTGGATGAATTCATTGCCAATTCTAAAACCGTTAGCCGCCGCATTTTAAAATACTACCGCCGCGGCAGTGAAGTAATCTACCCGCCAGTAGATACCAATCTTTACCAACCGAACCAAACCATTGGAGACTACTTTGTAGCGGGCGGCCGACTCGTCCCTTACAAACGGATTGATCTGGTGGTTAAAGTTTTTAACCGACTTAAACTTCCTTTAAAAATATTTGGTATTGGTCCAGAATTAAAATTATTGAAAAAAATTTCCAAACCAAACATTGAATTTCTAGGTAAAATATCTGAGGAAGCAAAACGTGAATTACTTTCTCACGCCCAAGCTTTTATTCATCCCCAGATGGAAGACTTTGGGATTACTCCGGTTGAGGCGATGGCCGCCGGTCGCCCGGTAATCGCCCTTGGTCAAGGCGGGGCCACCGAAACAGTTATTCCTAATGAGACTGGCGCTTTCTTCAAAGAACAAACCTGGGAGTCACTTTTAGACGCGGTTCTCAATTTTAAAGCGGAAACTTGGGATAGCCAAAAAATCCACAACCACTCCCACAACTTTGGTAGTGACAAATTCAAAACCAAAATCCAATCCTACGTTTCCGATCGTTTCGAAGAATTCAAAAAAGGATTTCATCAACCAAATCTAAACCTTGGCGATTATGGCTTTAAAATGAGTTCCAATTTAGTTTCTCCGCCTGACAAAACTCTCTAAACCTATGCAGATCGGCGTCGACATCCGACCCCTCATGTCCCCGCTTAGAACCGGGGTAGCGGAATACACCTTTGAACTCTTAAAGGCTCTTTTTGCGATCGACAAAACTAACCACTACTACCTTTATTACAACTCCTACCATAAAACCTATCCTTGTCTACCAGATTTTAATGGGGCCAAAGTAGATATCATGCACACTCGTTTCCCCAACAAACTTCTCAACGCCTCCCTTCTCTGCTTCAACCGACCACGTCTAGATAAACTCATCCCCTACCCGCTTGACGCTTGGTTTTCACCCAACCTCCACTTTACCGCTTTATCTAAAAATATCCCCCAAATTCTTACTATCCACGATCTTTCCTTTGAATTTTTTCCTGAATTCTTTACCACCAAACAGCGCCTCATTAATTCGCGACGAGCTATTAAACGCGCCAATCTTATCCTCGCCCCCTCTTTTAATACCAAAAGAGACATCATAAATTTTTACAAAACCAACGAAGCTAAAGTAGAAGTTATCTATCCAGGACTATCGTCAGAAATTTTTCCGACTACTCCCGAACAAAAAACTGTTGTCAAAAACAAATTCAATCTCCCCGAGAGATTTTTACTTTTCGTCGGGGCGTATGAACCACGTAAAAATCTTCTCTGCCTTTTGGAAGCTTTTGAGAAAGTTTACAATAAAGAGACACTACCAATTCACCTCGTCATTGCCGGCGCACCGGGGTGGAAAAATGAAAAGATATTCGAATATATTAAAAACTCTGGGATTAGAGAAAAAATTCACTGTCTTGGTTACGTTACTACCACCGAAAAAACTGTTCTCTACGAACTAGCAGAGCTCTTTGTCTTCCCTAGTCACTATGAAGGTTTTGGTTTCCCCGTCCTTGAAGCCATGGCGCTTGGTACGCCGGTTATTACGAGTAACCACTCCTCTTTGCCAGAGATAACTGGCAAAAGTGCTTATCTCATTAATCCACTCAACCCGAATGATTTGTCTCGCGCTATTCAAACCCTTCTTAATTCCAAAGAGTTGCGTGATTGGCAACAAAAAAACGGCCACGTGGCCGTTAAACAATTTTCTTGGAAAAAAAGCGCGGAACAATTTCTTTCCGCTCTCGAAAAACTAACCAAATAACCGGCTAAGTAAATCTGGAAAAAGAGTCAGAGCAACTAACAAGATACTAATTAGGGATAGGCGTATAATCGCTTCCCAGGTGATAAGGTTGTAGAATATTCTACCAATTCGGCTACCCTTCGGTAAGCCGATTTTTTGTCCACGGTTTAAAATGATAACCAAGAATATTAAAATAATTGGTAATAATATACCATTTACCACCTGGGCGAAGATCATAATGTGGAACAATGGAAAAACAGATAACATCACAAATACGGCCGAGAGAATAATTGTAAAAGCCATCATGCCATAAAAAGTTGGGGCTTCTTTCCAGGTTCGGTCTACCCCGTGCTCAAACCCCAAGGCTTCACAAATCGAGTAACTGGTGGTTAGAGGCAAAACAAACGCTCCCAACAATGACGCAAAAAAGAAACCAGCGCCAAAAATATTTTTTGCCAGACTCCCCAAAACTGGTTGAAGCGACAGGGCAGCTTTCTCGGCGCTGTCGACAACAATACCGTTGTCAAACAAAACTTGTTTGGTGGTTATAATAATCATAGCGGCGATTAGGCATGTAAAGAGGGCGCTAAAAACCACTTCCCACTTCTCTACTTTATACTGTCCGGGCGTCACACCCTTGTCTACTACGTATGATTGGATAAAAAATTGGCCCCAAGGCGTAATGGTTGTACCCATAAGGCCAAGGAGTGTAAACAAATACAACGGTTCACTCGAAAAACTAGGAGTAAAACTAGCAGATAAAACCTCACCCCAGTTTGGTCCAGCCATGACGGCAGAAACTATGTAAACCAAAAAAAATAGCGAGATCATTAAAAAAAATCTCTCCACTTTTTTAAATGAGCCCTTGTACAGTACCAGCCAGATAATAACCGCAAACAGCGGAACAGAGGCTAACTTCGGGATATGGAATATTTCCATCGCCACCGCAATACCGGCAAATTCGGAAACAGTTACCGCAAGGTTAGCAACATACAGCGCCGCAATAGCAAAAAAAGCCCAGCGCACCCCAAACTGCTCACGGATAAGGGCCGAAAGCCCTTTGCCAGTATGTGCCCCCAAACGAATACCAATCTCTTGTGTTACCGCTAGAGTAATGAAGTTGAAAACTAAAACCCAGAGCATCATATAACCAAAACGCGACCCAGCAAAAGAATAGGTACTGATCCCACCAGCATCGTTATTGGCAGTGCCGGCGATTATCGCCGGACCCATGATACCGAAGACCAAAATCAATTTTCCATACCATTTTCGTAGCATAGTCGCTTAAGCTTTAGGACGCATATACCGCATAACGTCGTCGATGGTTATCACCCCGACCAACCGATGTTTTTCATCTAATACCGCTGCGCTATACAAATTGTATCTCGTCATCGTATCCATTACTTCCTCAACATCGTCATTGGTACGCAAAGTTTCAATCCGCTTACTACGTCGAACAATATCTTTTAACTTTTGATCAGATTTAGCGATCAAAAGACGGCGTAAAGATACTGTCCCTTTAAAAATATCTCGGTGGTCGATCAAATACAAATAAAGGATGGAACGCATAGAATGTGACACCCGCTTTACTTCTTCAATCGCGTCCGCGACTGTCGCTTCCGGACTAATAGTAATGTAATCGGTAGTCATTAAGCCGCCGGCGGTGTCATCGCGATGGGCCAAGAGCTTTTTAACCTTGGTAGAGGTCGCTCTTTGCAAACGAGACAAAAACTGTCGCGCGTCGTATTTAGATAAAGTTTGTAAAAAATCTACAATCTCATCCACCGACATCTTCTCAATAATATTCGTCGCCTGTTTTGGACCCAGATAACGGACCAACACCTTTTGCAAATGGGGGTCTAGTTCCTCAAACACCTTGGCCGCTTCTTCAGATTCCAGGCTCGTGACCAAATCTCGTCCTTGTTTAATACTTAAGTCTTCAATAATGTCCGCCAAATCAGCTGGATGGAGTTTTTTTAAATTCTGGGTTAAAGCTTCAAGCTTTAACCCACCTTTTAACCGTTCGGTATCTCGCCAATCGATCAGATTTACTTTTAATCGGTCAAAAACATCCAGCCAAGCAAGACCCAAACGACGGAGCAGCCCTTTAAAACTAACATCGATTCCCACCACCACCATTTGGTTGTTTAAAATACCAAGCCGGAGATCATTGACTCTAACCACTCGCGCGCCCTCCGTGTCGACGATCTGTTGGTCCAAAATATCTCGTACTAAGTTTACATACTCATCCCCGACCACGACTGTGGTAGTTAAATTCTTTTCAAACACTTTTTTTAATACGGTTTCTTTTTTTCCAACCACACTCACCTGATCATAAGAAACAAAAAACCGGCCTTTGCTCTTTCCTTTTACCAAAAGATAAGCGACCGGCGCATACTGCCCAGGTTTCGTAGTAACAATAAGGTCTTTGACCTTACCGATCTTGCGATCCGCGGCATCACGGACTGGGCTGTTTACTATTTGGCTCAAATAGCTCATACATTTATTTCTTAGGCGTGTATATTATATACTAGAAAAATAGTTTTTTCAACACGGCCCACCACGAACACCCACCCCCGCCCCGATCCAGCCCGCTATTGTCAGGGTGGAAAGAAAGGGTTAAAATATAAGCAAACTATAGGAAGCGGGCTATACGCTAATTTTAACAAATAATTGGGCTAAGTTGAAAGAAAAATAATGAGAGTTGGTTTAAAGGTTGTTATATGAAATAATTAAAATTTTTATCTTTTGTTTTTAGATAATTATTTGGGGCTATTTTTCACATCAATCATCAACTAATTTATTCAAAATTATAAATGTTATGAAAAACATCATCAAAGAAGGGACAACGCCAATCGGCGTGCAAGAAAACGGAGAAACTTTTTGTCTTTCTCCAGAAAATCGTTCCGGAATTATGCATTTACTTGGTCGTGCCGGGCAAGGGAAATCGGTTACGCTTGAATATATTATAATTTCAGACATCCATAATGGACGTAGCGGCATGCTTATTGATCCATATGGCGACCTCATAAAAACTGTTCAAACATATATTCCAGTGGATAAAGCGAGTCGAGTTGTTGTATTTGAATCGCAGGCGGGCACATTTGATGAAAATGTTGCAAAGTTCCATCAAGAAATTAATTTTGAAGAAATGAATAGTGATGCAAAAAAGTTTCTTCTCTGCAAGCTTGACTACAGGACTTTAGGCGCAGATGGAGCAAGACAACTTGGAACTTACCTGGTGAAGCAGTTTTTAGAAATTACTAATGGTGAAAATCAAACACTTGGACTGGATGAGGCTCATAACTTTGTCGACGAAAAAATAATAGAACAAATGGAGCACAGCAAGGATAAAGGATTGTCCTGTATTTTGTCAGATCAAATGTCCATGGATTATCGCATGGATATCATAATGCGCTTACTTGAAGCGGCTAATCATATTATTTGTTATTATACTGCTCCAGAAACAGCTGGTTTAATAAATAAATATCATCCAGAGATGATTCCAAGCGAAATTTTAGCTCTTAAAAAATTTGATTTCATGGTAAAGATAAATGCAAAAACTGCTTCACCCGCAACAATGAAACTAAGAGGAGTATTTCCAATTCCATACCCTCAAAATAGCCCCAAATAATTTTTAAAGGAGGATAAAAATTTTAATTACATCCGATAACAACGCATATCTGATTCAGGAATTTTCATCCCTTAGTTTTGATGAGAGTTTAGGTGAAGTGTAGTAAATCAAAAGCATATCCCATTAAATCGGGATGAAAACTTCAGATGATGCATAAACGTTATGCAAAATCGCTCCGCTCTTTTACGAGTCAACAAAAAAATATGTCCACCAACTTCCACAATAAAACCATCGCCCAAAAATACCATTGGGCCAAACAAGAAGAGCTTTTGCTCTTACCGGCCTATGCCGAACTAATTGGTAATACCAAAAAAAAGATTATCTTAGACATCGGCTGTGGCACTGGTTGGCTAACTAAACTTTTGGCTAAAAATGCCAAACGTATGATCGCTATAGACAATTCCAAATATTTTATCAACATCGCCAAAGAAACCTACCCAGCCAAAAATACTACTTACCACACTCTCAACGCCATAAACCTAAATAAGATTAAAAAAAATTTTGATCTCATTATTTCTTCCTTTACTTTACAACTGCTTACACCAGAGAAAAAACTCCTAGCAACTTTAAAAAAATGCCACGCCAAACTAAAAGACCAAGGACACCTTGTTATCCTGGTTCCCCACCCCTGCTTTATTAACCAAAACAACCGAACATATAACCAATATATTTTTCCAACCGAATTTAATTACTTTACCTGTCCACAAAAATATTTTGTTAAATTAAAATCTATTAAGGGCCAGGTAAAATTTGAAGGTAACTTTTACAATCTCTCAACGTATACCAAATTATTTAAACAAGCCGGCTTGGTCATTACCGACATTATTGAACCCCAGGTAACCAAAGAACTTCGTAAGAAGTACCCCAAACTTTGGAGTCTAGAATTAAAAAAACCGTTTTACATTCTGTTTAAACTTCAGAAACAAAAAACTCTCCCGTAATTGGGAGAGTTTTTGTTTAGCTGTTTAATTAGGTTGTTTATCTGTTATACACAGTAAACTTGCCCCAAGGACGAATGGTGTTTCCAGAAGTATCTTCAACTAGAAACTCGTACTTGTGCTCACCAACTTGGCTAAGAGAACTGAAGGGACCAACAGTGGTACCACATTCCTTAACGCCGACGCAAGTGTGCACGACTTGCCCATCCAAGATCACGTCGATCTTTTTTATGCCTCTGTTATCTGAAGTGTAAATCTTTAAGTCGAATTTGTCACCTAGATCCAAACTGTGGTTGGAAGTAACGATGCGGCTAAAAATTGGGTTAACGTTGTCCACCACTGGACGAGGGTTAATTCTTACACTCTTGTAACCAGTCCAAGCACGGTTCCCGGCATAGTCGTAGGCATTAGCGCCATAAGAGACTGACGTGCCAGCATAGCTGGGGTATGGACCGCCAGTAAAGGTACAGGCATTAGTATTGTAGCAGTTCTTTACGACGCGAGCATTAACCAAGATATTAATCTTTTTTACTACTTCGTTGGTATTAGCTGTAAAAGTGATTTTCTCGTTGAATGCTACAGCATCCTTATCCGCGCCCACCCTTACGCTTGGGGCAGTAGTATCACCAGCAACACGCAAGGTATTTTGTGCGGTTAGGGTGGTATTGCCAGAAGGATCAGCTGCCTTAGCCCAATACTTGTAGGTGCGACCTGGAACTAATGTAAGTACCAATTCGCAGTTGGCTGGAGAACTTAGATTGTCACAGTTCTTCTGTCCAACATACCAAGAACGACCTTCTTCTCTTACATAGATAGTCATTCGACTCAAGTGACCGCTGTTATCAGTGGCATAAGCCTTCACAGTGGCCCGGTATAAATTGTCATTGTTAATTGCTTCAGTGGTCGCATTAACCTCAACATATGGCTTAGTATTGTCGCTTTGGGTTTCGACAAACAAACGGTTCGTCTTAACCGTAGTCAAAGTTCCCTTGCGAGCGGTGACAGAATAGTTCATCCAGCGATCACTAGATACGGAGAATGGACCAACTGTGTGTTGGCAAACAAAACCACTAGAACATTCATAGTTCTGACCATTAATGTTAATGGTCATGCTATCGACTGCCCCACCGATTTGGGTCGCCGCTACAGCGGTCAAAGTAACCTTCTCGTCATAGTCTAAACGAGTGTCAGAAGCAAATAACATTACTTCTGGCCTATCGCTTGCGCCGGCGTTAGTCGCCACAGCCCAGACGGTTGTACCGAGGACCAAAGCGAAAACCCCGAGGAAGCTTAGGATTTTTTTTGTTTTATTCATAGAATGAATAGTTAAATTAATAAAATATGTAAATTTTGAATTTTAACTCTTTTTTTACTCCCTTTCGACCTTTTAGCCGTAATTGGCTAATTGCCCTCTCTTTTGGTATAATTACTTAACTTACACTAGTTTATACGGGTAATTAGCTAAAAAGTTACGTTTCACCCTAATATATTATGAAAATTGGCTTAGATGCGCGCTTTTACGGCTCCCACCAAGGGGGAATAGGTCGGTATTTAGAGGAACTGGTTTCAGCTTTAGCTCGGCTAAATGAAGCCAAAAAACATGTATTTTATCTCTTTTTAAAGGACGACGTTCTAAAGAACTTTAGCCCTCCAGCACCCAACTTCATCCCGGTTAAAGCCAATATCGCCTGGTATGGCGCAACCGAACAATTAATACTGCCGCAAATTCTGAAAAAGGTCAAGCTGGATTTAATGCACTTCCCGCACTGGAATGTGCCTTTATTGTACCCTGGAAAGTACCTCCTGACCATCCATGACCTCCTACTTCTACATTACCCCAGCCGTCGCAACAGTCAACTTGGTCCAATAAAATACGCAATAAAAAACCTCGCCTTTAAAAAAGTCTTAAAAAACAGTATTACCAAAGCCGCACATATTATCTCTCCCAGCCTCTATACCAAAGAGGATATTGTTAAAAACTTCAATATTCCCGAAGAAAAAATCTCGGTTATTAATCTCGGGACAAGCGCCTTAAATACAACTAGTGATCTTAACCCAAACACTTTAAAAAAATACGGAGTTACCAAACCGTTTCTCTTGTATGTTGGCGTCGCCTTCCCGCACAAAAACCTCGAGGGGTTAGTTGACGCCTGGAAACTATTTATCGAAAAATACGGTAACCAGCATGAACTAGTTTTAGTTGGTAAAAAAAACTACTTTTATGACCGTCTTTATGAAAAAAAAATCAAAAACAAAGTAAAAAATATTATTTTAACCGATTACGTTCCAGACAATGACCTAACTGAATTCTACCGCCAAGCTAAATTATATATTTTCCCAAGTTTTTACGAGGGTTTCGGCCTACCGCCATTAGAAGCCCTACAATTTGGCCTGCCAGTTATTAGCTCTTGGAGCACTTGTTTGCCAGAAATACTAAAAAATGCCGCCCATTTCTTTGATCCGCACAGCCCCAAAGCCATGGCCGAAGCCATCGCCCTGGGTTTAAACGACCAGAACCTTAGAACAAAACTTTTGAACGAAAGCAAAAAGATTTTACCTCTTTATAACTGGCAAACTACCGCGGAAAAAACTCTAGAACTCTACGAGCGCTTCACGGTGGATAACTAACAACATTTTGTGGTGCTAAAAAGTGAAAAATTTGGTATAATAATAAGGTAATTTAGCACTACAAATTGTAATGCCTCGGAAAAAGAAAAAGGTACAATTGCGCCACTGCAGTCAGTGTCAAACGGTTGGGCACAACAGCTCGACTTGCCCAGAAAAAATTGTAGCGCCAGCCAAAACTTCTACCCCCACTCATTCCACGCCTGGCATGGTCAAATTTTTTGTTCACCATGTTCCCGAAGCACCAAGACATTCCGAACACCAAGTCAATTTAAACACCAACCGTTTTGATCTCTGGGAAAAAGTTCAATCTATTGCCCCCGAAGCTTCCCGCGATCCCAACTTCCACTTTTACCACAATCAGGAACCACTTCGCCCAACCTCTCCCCCCTCCGAACCTCTTGAAACTCCAGAACCCAAAGCCCCGTTGTTTGTAGAACTACCGCATGTCGAAGAAGTAGTAAAACCGATTAGTTTTACTCCACCAAAAATTAAAAAAATAAAAGTAAAAATAGATTGGGTTAAACCTTTCCGTATTATCGGTGGTAATGTCGTCAATCTGTTTAAAAGTATTGGTCAGGGAATTAAAAACATCTTTCAATCTATTGGTAATTACTTCACAACTTCCTTCCAGTGGAAAAGATCTATCGCCGCGGCAATTGTTCTCTCAGTTATTATTTTCGCCCCCGGACCAGCCAAGTCATATTTTACAAATTTAAAAACCACTGGTAATCAAGTATTGGATAATAGCAATGCCGGTTTTGTGGCTCTCCAAAGTTCAACCGCTGCTTTAATGCAAGCTGACCTTGGCAAAGCCGAGGATTCCCTCGTTACCGCTCTACACAAATTTGATGAAGCTCTCCAAACTCTGGATAATGAACACAAATTCGTTCAATCGCTTATTAGCATCCTCCCGGTTTTAAACGACGAAGTTAAAAACCGTGAAAAACTTTTGACGGCCGGCCATGCTCTTGCGCTTGGCAATACCTATGTTTTAAAAGGTCTTTCGGAAAGCCAAGCAAACAAAAATCAAAGCCTTACGACTCGCGTTAGTATTCTTAATTCCCATTTGAAAGCCGCCCTACCTAACTATGAAAAGGCTTTGGCCGATCTGTCTGGAGTTAAAGAAGATGTCCTGCCCGTTGAATACCATGCTACTTTCAAAGAATTCAAAGTTATCTTTGCTACACTTGTCAAAGACATGAACCAGCTAACCGGACTAGGTGGAGCGATCGAAGAAATTTTCGGTGGCGTCGGACACCGCCGTTATTTAGTAGTCTTCCAGAACCCAGAGGAACTCCGACCAACCGGTGGATTCATGGGTAGTTTTGGTGTTTTAGATATTAAAGACGGCGAGGTAAAAGATTTTAAAATCCCGGCTGGCGGCAGTTATGATCTCAAGGGACAACTTAACGAACGCCTTGAGCCCCCCGCTCCTTTGCTCCTTGCCAACAATCTTTGGCAATTCCAAGATTCCAACTGGTTCCCAGACTTTCCGGCTAGCGCGGAAAAAATGCTCTGGTTCTACCGCCACAGCCGTGGCATTACAGTTGACGGTGTAATCGCCATCAACGCCCCAGTTCTCGAAAACCTCCTCGCGATTACTGGTCCAGTAACCGAGGATGTTCGTGGTTTAAAAATTACTTCGGACAATGCTCTAACAGCCATTCGCGAAACCATTAATACCGAAAAAGACAAGGATAAAACAAAACCTAAACAAGTTATCGCCGACTTAGCCCCTAAATTTTTAGAATATTTTAAAAATATTGAACCAACCGATCTTATGCCCGTACTTTCTGGCTTGCAAGATGCTCTGGTTGGAAAAGATATCCAGGTATATTTTACTGACCAAAAAACCGAGGCCACAGTTAAAAACTACGGCTGGGGTGGCCATATCCTTTCGACCACCAACCAAGATTATGTTATGGTTGTTAATACCAATATTCGTGGCAAAAAAAGTGACGCAAACATTAAACAACACATTATCCACGAGAGTAACTTGCAACCGGATGGCTCCATAATTGACACAGTCGTGATCACTCGCGAACACCTTGGCACTCAAGGAGAAAAACTTTATGGCGACCCCAATGTCGACTACATCCGTTTGTATGTTCCGGAAGGAAGCGAGCTTTTAAAAGCTGGGGGATTCTCTTGGCCTGATGAAAAAAGTTTCTTGCCACCAGACGAGTGGAGCAAAAAAGATGTTTTCTTAACGAGCTTAGAAAAAGAAATCGGTTTTGATAATAAAACTGGCACTCGAGTAACTACCGAATTTAATAAAACAGTTTACGGTAACTGGGTTATCACACCACCGGGACAAAAAAATGAAATTTATTTCACCTATCGCCTGCCTTTTTCTAACCAATTCAAGGGCGATAACAAAACTCTGAGCTACCAACTGGCTATTCAAAAACAATCCGGCAGTCCGACCAGTTTTTCCAGCCAGATTATTTTCCCCGATGGTTGGCAACCGGCTTGGAAAGATGGGGAAAATTTGAGTCTTGCCCAAAATGGTGCCACGATCGCCATTGACAGACTTGAAACAGACACTGTATGGAGTTTAATCATGAAAAAATCTAACTAATAAAATATATATATAAACTATGGCTGAAGAACATCGTTTCACTAAAAAAAGCTTATCTGATGAACCCCCAAAAAAGCGAGTGGTTCGCCGACGTCGTGCTCCAGTACGTGCCACTCCCCCTCCGGAAGAAGCTCTGCCTACCCAAAAGTCCACACCGGAAATCGACCGCTTTCTTAATTCCGTTTATGAAAACGACGGACGCCGCACTAATTTAAAACAAATTGAAATGAAAAAAGGTCATCCTTTTTTAAAGGGATTCATAACTCTCATCATCTTAGGCGGACTCTTGGCCGCTATTGCTTGGATCGGATTTTGGGTATTACCAGGAAATAAAAACTTCTCAGAAAACAACGTCAGTGTTAGTTTTAATGGTCCAGAAAGTGTCACGGCTGGTGAAGAAGTAACCTACGAAATTGCTTACAGCAACAATGAGAAAGTAGCCTTAAATGATGTCAGCCTCGTCGTTCGTTATCCCCAGGGCTTTGTTTTCAAGACTAGTTCAGTTGAGCCGGAAAATGCTAGCAAAAGTAGTTGGACGATAGGAAAATTAGCCGCCCAGAAACGTGGCGTCTTAGAAATTACCGGCGTTATCTACCGTGCACAAGGCAGTGAGCAATCCTTTACAGCCATGCTTTACTACAAACCAGATAATTTTAAATCCCAATTACAAAAGACCGCCACCCTCGTCAACACTGTTAAGGATTCTCCTTATGCCCTTCTTATAACTGGCGCGGATAAAATTACTGTTGGCGCGGAAACTGATTTCGCCTTTAAAATTAAAAACAGCCAAAAGAATCCCGTTTGGCCAGGGTTAGAACTTACCCCCCTGCTTCCGGTTGGTTTTGAAATTACTAGTTCTACTCCGGCTTTAAAAGATAACAAGTGGACATTAGCAGCCGACGAAACTGCCAGTGAAAAAATCTTTGTTCTCCGCGGCAAATTAAACGAAACCAATGAAGAACAAATTAAAATGGCTGCGGAATTAATCGCCGTTCTGGGCAATGAAAAACAAAAAATTGCCGAGGGTAGCATTACTTCCAATGTTGTAAAAAATGCCGTTAATCTCACTCTAGCCGTTAATGGTTACACCACCGGCTTAAACGTCAAGCCTGGCGACAATTTAGTCGTAAGCCTACGCGCCGCTAACTTGAGCGATAACCCGATTACTAACGCCGTTGTCCGTTTGAACCTAGACGCGCCGTCTATCAACCGCCAAAGTATCTTAGATTGGGCCAAAGTAAATGACAAGCTAAACGGAGACATTAAAGGCGAGCAACTCTCTGAAACCATTCGCCGTGGTCAAATTACCTGGAAGAGCAACCATTCGGGCTTACTTAAAAAATTAGATAAATCTAAAGAACTTGTCATCGATGTACAAATTCCGATTAAAGAAGGCGACCGCATTGCTTCAGAAACTTTAAAAGAAAACCAGATTAAAATTTCCGCCGAAATTTCCTACACTGATTCCGCTGGAAATGAACAGACTGTGGCTAGTAATATTGTTAGCTTAAAACTTAATTCCGACCTGGCTCTTGAAACACGGGATAAAATCCTTTCTGACTCAGACACTAGTTCGGAGTACGAAGTAACTTGGATCTTAACCAACAATCTCCACCCTCTAAAAAATATTAGAGTTGAAGCCGAGCTATTTGGCAAAAGCCTCTGGCAAAAACCGGAGAGTGCCGCCTCTTGGTCCGTGAATTATGAAGAAGACAGTAAAAAAATAGTTTGGACTATCCCAGCCATGCCGGAAAGTGTCGATACGCTCGCCCTCAAATACAAAGTGACGCTCCAAGAAAAAAACCCCTCCCAAAACACTCTTATCTCCAAACCAAAAGTTACTGCTGAAGATACGGTGACTGGGGAAAAAATAGAGTTTGTTGGAGAAGAAGTATTATTGGAAAATAACTAACTTAAAGTAAATAAAATACCTCGACTTTTGGCCGAGGTATTTTAATACACAAAATCATTTTAAAAATTCCCTTAACAACTCCCTTGCCAAAGCGTGTTCACCGTTTTTCAGCCACTTAATCCGCTCATCTCTTTTAAACCAGGTCATCTGTCGTTTAGCATACTGAACCGTATCTTTAATAATGATATCTATTGTCTGACTTAAAGTAATCTTATTATCGAAAAAATCTTTAAACTCACGGTAACCAATACTACTCATGCTTGGTAAAGACCAATCGTAACCAGCTTTAAGAAGTGTTTCCACTTCTTCTTTCAACCTATCGCGTATTTGTGTCTCTACCCGTGATCCAATTCTCTCCTTTAACTTTTCTTTTTCCCAGTATAAACCAATTTGTAATGTGTTATAAAGTGGCTGACCTTTTTTGCGAAGCGCTACAAATGATTCTCCGCTTTGGATTACTACCTCCAAAGCTCGTATAACTCGACGGGGATTTTTTAAATCTATCGCTTCGGCCGTCTCTAAATCTTTTTCCTTTAACATTTTTACTAACTTATCCAAAGATTCGCTCTCTAGTTGCTTTCGCAATTCTGGGTTTGGCGCGAAATGCGGAATATCTAAGTTGTCTATTAATGACCAAAAATATAACCCGGTGCCCCCAACCACGATTGGTAATTTGCCTTTTTTTAAAATTATACCTATTGCCTTTATTGCTTCAGCTTTAAAATGGGACAGATTAAACTCTTGATCTGGATCTATGATGTCCATTAAATAATGAGGCACGCCTTCAACTAAATATTCTCCGTCTCTCCAAACCCCTTCCGGCTTAGCTGTGCCAATATCCATTTTCTTATACACCTGACGCGAATCGGCATTAACAATCTCGCCAGCAAACTCCTTGGCTAAAGATATGGCCAACCCGGTCTTGCCGGAGGCGGTCGGACCAATAATTGCCACGACTTTGGGTAACTTTTTTTCTATATTCATACAATTGCCGGGTATTATGGTTTGAGCTATAATAAACTCGGGCCTAAATTATACCCTAATTACTTAATTTTACAAGATTATGGCAAAATATTTAACGATTCTCATTTTACCATTATTACTTATCGGCGGTGGCTACCTAACAAAACAAAACCCAGCCGCGGATAACTCTACTAAAACATTGGAACCAACTAATCAAGAAATAACGGCAGTGGTCAAAAAAATTATTCCTGAATTACCCAGTCTATGCTTAAATTGGCAAAAATTTCCGGATTCATCAGCCTGGAAAAAATACGAGGGACAATTTTTTTCTATTTCCTTCCCAGCTAGTTTTACCGTCATGCCAGACACCTCGTCAGTGGAAGACTCTTCCCAGGCTGTCTTTATTTCTGAGGACAAAAATACTACCTTTGGCGTTTCCGCCCCTCAGTGGGATGACCCGTCTAGCACTTTGGTGCCCGATGCTAGAACTTTAATCTGGAGTAAACAAACAGAAAAGACCTTAACTTGTGAAACCGAGTTGGGTGCCAACACAAAACAAGCAACCACCCTCTACTTGAAAAACATTAGCGGCGGCTACCTTTTAGATATCCGCTTTCACCTAATTGAAGGCGATTCAAAAAATTACCGCGGGTTTACTTTCACCTTTACTGATCAAAATAATTTTTTGGCTCACAAAAAGAACTTCCTTGACTTCCTTCATTCTCTTGAACAATACGCTAACTAAAGATAAGACTATACAATTTTTTTACCTTTTAAAATCCATTCTTTAGCTTCAAATATCTCTATTTCAACTATCTTTCCAACCAACTTTTCCTCCCCTAAAAACTGGGCCAATTTCATCTCGTGGGTATTACCCATACAAATTCCATTTTCAAATCGATCTACCAAAACCGTAACTGTTTTGCCAACATAATATTGGTTTTTTTCGTAAGTCATTTTTTCCATCAAATCTTGGACTGCTTGCCAGCGTCTTTTCTTCTCAACCAGGGTCACATTGTCCGTAAAAGCCTTGGCCGCGGCCGTGCCACTCCGCTCGCTGTATTTAGCGGGATAAGAAATGTCAAAGGAGGCTTGACGGTATAAATCTAAAGTTTTTTCAAATTGTTTTTCAGTTTCTCCCGAAAAACCAACGATCAAATCCGTGCCAAGAGCAATTGTTGGGCAATTTGCTCGAATCTTATTTACTAAATCTAAATAATACTCCCTGGTATATTTTCGATTCATCTTGCGTAACACTTCGTTATCTCCGGCCTGAACCGGAAGATGCAAATAGTTTGCTTGGTTTGGTAATTTCAATGCCTCGATCTGGTAATTGTTAAAATATTGCGGGTCAGCGGCGGTAAAATGGACACGTTTAATACTGTTAACCTGATTAATTTCCCAAAGGAGGGCGGAAAAATCATCTTTATCTTTAAAAGGATTGGCGGACGAAAAAAACTCCTTGTCTGGGGCCTGATAATTATTTACCACTTGACCTAAAAGTGTTACCTCAACACAACCTTTAGCCGCCAAAGTTTTAATCTCGTCTAAAATACTTTTTACTTCACGGTTCTTTTCCCTCCCCCGGGCATAAGGCACAACGCAATAAGTACAAAAATTGTTACATCCGGTTTGAACCGTTATAAAAGCTTGATAGCTAATCTCATGACTAGGATTAATTTGCCAATAGTAACCTGGATCTTCAAAAGTATTAAGAAACAAATCCGGGTTAATCTCCCGCATTCTTTGTGGTAAGAGAACTAACTCTTCGATCGGAAAAAATATGTCCACTCCTTTTATCCTTTTCCGTATTTTGTCGTTTTTATCTCGGCACGGCATACAGCCGGTAACAGCAATAATTAAATTCGGTTTCTTGGCTCGATATTCCTGCCAATTTACTAAAATTCCAAACACTCGATCTTCCGCTGACTGGCGAACGCTACAAGTGTTAATAAGTAAGACATCTGCCTCTTCCGGTCGGCTAGTTTCCGCTAAACCAAGGGACGATAACAAGCCAACGATCCGTTCTGAATCATTTTTGTTCATCTGACAACCAAAGGTAAGAATGTGGAATTTTTGAGTATCCATAAAGAAAAATGATACCACTTTTAAAGAAAATAAACAATAGTATGCCCTTGTTGTTTTGATTAAAACATGTTATACTTAATACATAAAATTGGCTAGTCTTAATTTTTAAAAATATAATTCTATGGCCTTAGCAAAAGAACAGTGGGGCGCTGACAATGATAACCAAAATTGGAAAGCCCCTAAAAAACCAGAACTTCGGGTGGTAAAAAATGCCCCAGAAGTAGATAAATCCAAATTAAAATTATCCGAAGGGGCAGAAGATTGGAATAAAGACAAGAAACGAACTAAAAAAGAAATCCAAAATGAGTTAGGACCGAGACCGAATAACTTCCTACGTCATAATCAGAGCCGTGAAGAAAGATTAGCACACGAAGAAAGGCTTGCGCTCCTAAAAGAAATACGATCTCCGAAAAAAGAAAAAAGTCCTCAAGACTTAGCGTCCGATATTCTTGAACAAGCGCAAATTTCTATTGATGACAAGAGATACCTTTTACACGGTGGGGTTCTAAAGGATATTGTTTCCGCCGCCATAGAAAATTCCACTGGGAATTTCCAAAATGATTTGAGACAAGCTATCGGCGAAAGGATAACCTACATTGACAACCGCTTAAAGGATTTTAAACCACGGGGCTTAGCTAAACTAGCTTTTTGGCGCGGGAAAGATGTGGCCTCTCAAGAATTAACAAAAGAAAAACGATCTCTAATGGAACTATTCGAAGCTGTTTTAAATGTTTCTCTCTCTACCCCTCGGTAATCTACCGACCTCGATGATAATCACAGAAACAGTTGAGTCAGTATTCGCGAAGAAAACTTATAATTAATTTAAATCCCTGCCAGTAAGCAGGGATTTTGTTTTATTTCCTTTCCTGTATTTCTCCTCGCAATCTGTTTAAAAAATCTTCCCGTTTCATTTTCTCCTGCTTCTCCTGCCCACGAATACGGATCATCCAATCTTCCCCGGCAATTTCCTTGTCCCCCACTACCACGATGTAAGGGATCTTCTGTCCCACCGCTTTTCGTACTTTATTGCCCAGAGTTTCGTTAGAGTCATCTACTTCCGGACGCATCCCTTGTGCTCGGAATTCCTCAGCAAATTTATACGCTCCCTCGTTGTGCTTTTCAGATACTGGTGCAAACATTATTTGTACTGGCGACAACCACACCGGAAACGCACCCGCAAAACGCTCGATCAAAAACGCCATTGTTCGTTCAAAAGCGCCAATCGAAGAACGATGAATGACCACGGGCTCTTTTTCCTGCCCATCTTTGTCTACATAGCGCATTTCAAAACGCTTGGGCATGACAAAGTCATACTGCACTGTAAAAGCTGTTTCTTCTTGGCCGCTAACTTTTTTCATTTGGATATCGATCTTTGGACCGTAAAAAGCTGCTTCGCCCTCTGCCTCATAATACGGGGCATCTAACTCTTTTAAGACGCTTCTTAAAACATCCTCCGCTTTGTCCCAAGCCGCATCATCTTTATAATATTTCTTTTCCTCGCTACGGTTACCCAAAGATAGCCGGTAGCGGTAATCAACTCCTTTTTTCAACCCGAATATTTCATTAGCGTAATCAATCAAATCTAAAACACCTTTTATTTCCGACTTTGCCTGGTCGGGCATGACTATAATATGTGCATCCGCCAGACAAAACATACGGACACGCATTAAGCCAGTCAACTCACCACTTTTTTCATAACGAAACTGTGGAGATATCTCGGCCAGGCGTAGTGGTAATTCACGATAGCTCCTCGGACGACTTTTATAAAGCATAAAATGATGTGGGCAAGTCATCGGACGCAAAATAAGCTCGTCATCATCCACCGTCATGATCGGGTACATCGTATCCTTGTAATAAGGATAATGACCGGAAATCTTATAAAGCTCTACTTTCGCCAACGGTGGCGTCACGACATGTTGGTATCCTCTTTTGGTTTCTTCTTCATAAACAAACTTTTCCAGCTCTTTCCTGATTACCGTGCCTTTCGGAGTCAAAAGCGGCAAACCCTTGCCAATAACTTCCGAAAAAACGAACAGGTCCAACTCGGCCCCGAGTTTACGGTGATCTCGCTTCTCCGCCTCCTCCTGTCGGTGTAAGTATTCGTCCAATTCCTCTTGTTTTACAAAAGCCGTTCCATATATTCTCGTCAGCATTTTATTTTTCTCATCCCCATGCCAATAGGCGCCGGCAATTTTAAGTAATTTAAAAACGCCAATTTTGCCAGTGGATTCCACGTGCGGGCCAGAACAAATATCCACAAAAGTATCCGGTATGTCTTTACCTTTTTCCCCCATCCAATAAACACTAACGGCTTCCCCACGACCTTCAATCAGGTTTAACCATTCATGTTTATATTCATTACCTTTATAAATATTTTTGTTAAAAAATTCTCTTGCTTCTTTTACGGTCATTTCGTCCTTAACAATCGGCAAATCTTCTTTAATAATCTTTGCCATTTCCTCTTCGATTCGGGCAAAGTCGTTTTCAGATATTTTAATATCTGAATCGAAATCAAAATAAAAACCTTCTTCAGTAGCCGGACCCATCGCCGCCTTAACTTTGTTACCCCAAATCCGGAGCATGGCCATCGTTAAAACATGCTCGCAGGAATGACGCATCGCTTCTAATTTATTGTCCATATATATTAACTAAAATAAATAAAACCCCCAAGCTAAGACTAGCTTCGGGGTCCATTAATTTGGACGGTTCCACCCGATTGGCCGATATTTTTCAGCCCACTCATTTTTTACGGCTTAGCCTCGGGTAAAACCCGAGATCCCTGTTGGAAAACGTTTGGTAGACGCTTCAATCACCGTATTACCATCTTATTACAAAGCTCTAAAACTGTCAACCGCTACTTAATATTCTTTACGATTACTTTGATTTTATCTGGGACACTCGGTGCTTTTCTGGTCCAAGCTGGAGAAAACTTTACATCTACTCCCGACACGTGATCTAGCGACAAAACATAGCGTTCAATTTCCTCTTTACTTTTACCAAGAAAATTCTGCAAAGATAACTTCTCGCCGCTTGAGTCTAATGTTACTTTCACATCCTGGCTTACTGCCACCTCCGCCGTACCCGCTACAAGATCATAGGCCAAAAGACTTACCTTAGGTTCGTTTGTCACCGATAGAACCTTTTCCGAGGTCAAATCTACCTTACCGGCTACCTCACGCTTTAAAATGTTAGATAATTCGTCTTTATCATACGAAACGACAACGATCGTACTGGTCCCGGTTAAACTAAATTCGCTTACTTCATCCCCCGCTTTTTTTGTAGGGGAAGCATCTTGACTCAAGACAGAAATTATTACACCGCTCTCATTATTCAATTTTAAACTATTTTTATACGCTTCTCGAACTTTTTCCTTATAATCCGCTTCCGCGACTTGTAAATCCTGATCACTTAAAACCCCAACTTTACTCAACCCACCAGTCATGGCCTTAGTGCTTTCAGCATAAATAACTTTTTGCTTGTCTTCACTCAATCCTGGAATCGTAAAGGTGGATGATCCGATATCGCTTTTGGGGCCCACCTCATCGGCGTAAACCAGGGCGACTATTTGACCATTGGCCGGTACTGTTACCCGATCACTAAGGCGAAATAATATTCCTTGCGGGTTTAATAACCGAGTTGTTTTAACCAAGGCCTGACTAGCATTGGTTTTATTGTACAACACCACCTCGCCAGTGGCTATCCCCTCAACCGTCTTATTACCCGTCGGGTAATACTTTTCGGACCAAGAAAAATCTACTGAAGAAACCAAACCCGCCATCGTATTTTCCTTATTTGCTTCCTTGGCAACCTTGACATTAACATTAACATTCTTTGTGTCTTCTTTGGCAACAATCACTACGGTTGCCTTTTTAGAAGTAATAAAGACTACCACCCCCAATAACGCAATGGTAATAACCAAAAAAGTCAAGGCAATAATTTTGTAAAATCTAACCGCTGGTTCAGGGGCCGGCGACTGCGTACCAAGACGATGAGTGATCATAAGATTACGACTTAAAAAATTTTGTTGTGTTACACAATTATACAATATTTTTTATTTTCTGCCTAACTAGTTTTATTCAGTTACTCGGAAAACTTCTTCTACCGTCGTTATTTTCTCCAACGCTTTTAGCAACCCATCTTGCACCATCGTTACCATGCCATTTTTAACCGCTATTTCCTCCATCAAATATTCCGAAACTTGCCCTGACAAAATTAAAGCTTCAACTTCTTTAGTCATCACAAAAACTTCATAAATCCCGACCCTTCCCTTGTAACCTAGCCCGCTACATTTGTCGCATCCCTTACCATGATAAAAGTGCAGATTGTTCAAATCTATCTTATTTTTCTCCGCTTCCGGCAAAGTGGCCAACACGTCTTGAACCCGCTTTTTTTGTTCTGGTGTTAAATCCGCCTCCGCCTGACAATATTTACAGACACGTCTGACTAGTCGTTGACCAATAATGCTATTTAAAGCCGGAGCTAATAAAAATGGTTTAACCCCCATTGATAAGAAACGAGGAATCGCCCCCGCCGCATTATTAGTATGTATGGTCGAGAGCATCAAATGACCGGTCAAGGCCGCCTGAATGGCTATTTCGGCAGTTTCTAAATCCCGAATTTCACCGACCATACAAATATCTGGGTCCTGGCGCAAAATACTACGCAAACCTTTAGCAAAGGTATAATTATGGCTAGCGTCCACCTGGCTTTGGTTAATACCTTCCATTCGAATTTCGACCGGATCTTCCAAAGTAATAATTTTTACTCCTGGTTTATTCAAAGTTTTAAGAACCGCATACATGGTCGTCGTTTTACCAGAACCAGTTGGGCCCGTTGTGATAATCATGCCATTTGGACGAGTAACCTCTTTTTTCAACTGTTCATAAGCGAGACCTCGCAACCCCAAGTCATCGAATCCAGTTGTTCCTTCATCGCCACCTCTTAAAATACGCATGACCACGCTTTCGCCATAAAAAGTTGGCATGGTTGAAACACGAATGTCCAGTCCCCCTTTCCCGACGGTCAAGGTGACGCGACCGTCCTGCGGACGATCCGTCACATTAATTTTCAGGGCCGCTAAAAGTTTTATACGCGAAACAAATTGCTTCCATTGTTCTTTGGGCAAGGTGGCTACATCTTGCAAAACTCCGTCAATACGGTAACGTACCGCAATTCCCTTTTCCTCGGCCTCGACATGGATATCTGATGAATTCATTTTCAAAGCCGAAGCGACCATGAGAGTCAAAATATCACTGATTGTAATGTTAACAAATTTTTTCTGTAAATCCTGCAAGCTCGTAATTTCCGCTCCGACTCGAGCAATATCCTCATCAGTAATATTTATCTCTTTAACCACTGGTTTAATAATCGGCAAATTGGCGTAAAGAGTTATAACCCGAGCTAAACTATGTTCAGAAATTAAATAAATTTGGACATGGGCGTGGTGTCTCTCCCCTATCTGGTAAGCCATTTCTTTTGCTTCTTCGCTCGCTTCAATACTCCCTAACCGGATTTCTTCAGGTGTGGCGTAAAAACAGATCACACTTTTCTCTTTTGCAATTTCTTCCGGGATTATCTTTAAAGCTTCAGCCGTCACTGGAAAAGCCGATAAATCGATGTGCGGTAGCCCCGCCGCCGCGGCCGCTTCAGCGACCAATTTCTCCTTATCTTTAACTTCGATCTCCTCCATTTTTTTACTAAACTTTGTTTGCGGGTCATTGCCAACACCCAAAGCCGCCGTCGCCGCCGACTTTTTTCCGCCTTTGGCGGATAAATCACTAATAGAAGGAAAATCCGTCATATTACTCTCGAGCTATTATTCTTTCAACCCAGTGAGACATCTTGCTTACTGCCCCCACATGTTTTAATTTCATAAACAAATAAATCCAAGCGCTAGTATTGAAAACATTAAACAAGGTACCAATCCAAATGATAAAAAGAATGAATAATAACACTGCCAGCACGATACCAGCGGTGATTAATACCGTTCCGCCGGTCAACCCCGCTATCACCCATAAAATTACCGACGGGATAATTAATACGAAGGACCCGAATACAATTAAAGCCACCAATAATATATTTAAAAAAACCATGATCAAACTCAATTCTAGTGACACTAATATGTGGTGCCTAAATATCTCCCCGGCGGCTCTTAACGCTTCACCATAACGAAAATTCTCTGTAACAATATATCCCGCCGTATAAACAGCCAAAGAATTAACAACTAAAACTAAAAATAGGGCGATAGCAAAACCAAATCCAAAAAGCACCGCACTTCCCCCACCACTACCTACTAAAACATAACTATTTAGATAGACCAGGGCAAGTAAAATCAGTATGGTTATACCTTTAGCCAAAATATTATTGAGTAGCAAAGGCCAAAAATGCCTTATACCGTGATGCCAAGCGGCTTCGGTATCAAAAATTTTCTTTTTAACATACCAATGGGCAGAAATAGCGACCAAAGCCCCCTGTGAACCAACACCCGCCACGATTATAATCGCGATAAGGGCAATTAAAACAAGCAGGTTTAAAACCAGGGACAATATTTCCCACCCGCTTCCGAGCACTCGCAAACTCCAATCCGCTGGCCAGGCCCAAAAACTTTCTCCGACAAACCCTTGATTATAAAGCACACTTAACTTACCAACAAAATCGCTCAACCCAAACTGTCCAATTATTATAGATAACAGACCAAAAATCCAAACCAAAGGATGGCGCCAGGTGAGCCGCCAGGCATTGCCCAGCGCTTCCCGATAAGTTGGTTCACGATACATAAAGTTAAGCGTGAAAAATAAAGTATTAATACGCCCCTATATTATAGCATTTTTCTACAACAAGAGAAAGCTATTTCTGTATAACTTAAGAAAAACCTAGCAAGTTGGACAAAATCCTTTAAAGTAATGGGTTCTTCGGTCGTATGGACGTTTTTGACACCCGATCGCCTTTAGCCTCGCTTTGATGAAACAGCCTTTGAAATATTTAACAACCTCCTACATCAAAAAAACCCGCGCCAGTAAGACGCGGGTTTTTAGTTTTAGTTTTAGTCCTCTTTAACTTGTGTGCCCCCCATTATTTCTTCGATTTCTTCTTGCTCAATAGTTTCTCTTTCGAGCAACACCTTAACCATTTTATCCATTTTCTCGCGGTTAGCTATCACCAATTCATTGGCTCTGCTCCTAGCTTCTTCCAGAATTCTAACAATCTCTGCGTCGATTGATTCCGCCGTCTTATCTGAGTAATCTCTCTCTTCGTGAATTTCCCGTCCTAAAAAGATTAGCTCATCATGTTCACCAAAAGTGCGTGGACCAAGTTTTTCACTCATCCCATAACGCACCACCATATCTCTCGCAATACGAGTGGCCTGACGCAAATCGCTAGATGGACCAGTAGATATTTTATCATCACCGTAGATTAATTTTTCAGTAACATAACCACCAAGCGTCATGGCCAACTCATCTTTAAACTGAGCCAAGGTGTTATAACGCTTATCTCGAGTCGGCATCTTTAATGTATAGCCACCGGCATGACCTCGGGAAATAATCGAAACTTTACGAATCGGATCACAATTGGGTAAAACATATCCAACCACCGCATGCCCAGCTTCGTGGTAAGCGGTCATTTCTTTTTCTCTTTCTGTAATGATCCGATTTTTTCTTTCTGGACCTAATAGCACCTTTTCAATACTCTCCAATATCTCTTTTTCATTGACAATCTTCTGGTTACGTCGAACTGCGAGTATGGCGGCTTCATTCAAGAGATTAGCCAGGTCGGCCCCCGAAAAACCCGGAGTCCGTTCAGCCACTTTCCGAAGAGAAACTTCTTTGGCCAGTGGTTTATTTTTAGCGTGGATACCCAAAATTTCTTCCCGATCTTTAATATCCGGCATATCAATCACAACCCGACGATCAAAACGACCGGGCCGCATTAAGGCCGGGTCCAAAACATCCGGTCGGTTGGTCGCCGCCATCACAATTACCCCCAGATTCGGATCAAAGCCATCCATTTCAACTAAAATTTGGTTTAAGGTCTGTTCACGCTCATCGTGCCCACCCCCCAAACCAGCCCCACGCCGACGACCGACAGCATCAATTTCATCGATAAAAACAATTGCCGGAGCAGATTTTTTTGCTTTAGCAAATAAATCACGGACCCGTGAAGCACCGACGCCCACAAACATCTCCACAAATTCTGAACCACTCATGTGGAAAAACGGCACGTTCGCTTCTCCGGCCACTGCCTTAGCCAACAAAGTTTTACCGGTTCCTGGTGAACCCATAAGTAGCACACCCTTGGGAATTTTTGCACCCATCTCCGCAAATTTTTTCGGATCTCGCAAAAAATCTACTACTTCAACCAACTCTTCTTTGGCCTCGTTGGCGCCAGCCACATCCTTAAAAGTTTTCTTCTCTTTATCATCTGGCCCAACCTGACGAGGATTGCTTTGACCAAAACCCATTGCTCGAGTATTGGCCCCCTGCACACTGCGTGTCATGAAGTATAAAAAGAAAACGATAATAATAAGGGGCAAAAGCGCTGGTATTAAATTCGCCGCCCAAAAACGCCAAGAACTGGGGTCTTTTACTTCCACTTGCAAGCTCTGACGGACGCTGTCGGCTACCGCATAATTCTCTAATATATCCCCGAAAGATTCGTTAGCCTCCTTCCTTACCTCCTGAGCAGACGCATTTTCATCCTTAAGATCCACTTTGATTGTGTCTCCTTCTACAACTACCTTCTCTACTTGTCCAGCATTAATTTCCTCAATCATTTTACCAATACCAATTTTCTCCACCGTCGGGGTTTGACGCGAACGAAGCAGGCCCAAAGCCGCGGCAACCAGGAAAAGTATCAGGACAATGAATAAAAAATTCTTCAAAAAACTACTCATAAAATATATTCTTACTATTTTAGTCTGAAACTTGAAATATATATTTATCTTAGCTGAAAAGAAATAAAAAATCAAGACGCCAGTCTCACAAAAAAGACTACCCCTCGGATTCTTCGAGGGGTAGTGAACTTTTAAGACTTGTTTTCTTCTGTAGTTAAATCTTCAGCCACCGGCTCCTCCTTGCTGGATGGAGTTTTTTCTTCACTCTTTCGAGCGGTCTTACCTTTGACACCTTCGAGTTTGAGACCTAAACGATGCTCGTTTGGTTCAAGTGATACCACGACAAAGGTGTAATCCTCACCAATCTTAAATTTATCTTGGATATTACTTAGTGGCTCGTCTGACAATTCCGAAATATGAGCTAAACCATGAATTTCGTTATCCAATGCTACCATAAGACCGAACGGTTCAATCTTGATCACTTTTCCTTTTACACTGTCGCCCACTTTGTATTTATCCTTAACGCCTTTCCAAGGGTCATTGACCAAGCGCTTCATGGATAAATAGATTTTGGAGTGATCTAATTGGATAATCTGGGCCTTGACCATGTCACCAACTTTCAATACATCCTTGGGGTGATCAATTCTTTGCCAAGCAATTTCAGAAATATGGATCAGACCTTCCAAGCCTTGTCCAAATTTGATAAACGCTCCAAAGGAAGTCAGGGCACTGATTTCACCATCAACCATATCCCCCACTTTGTAGGCTTCCAAAACTGCCTTTTGTGAATCTTCCCAAACAGCACGTTCGGAAACGATTAATTTTTCTTCTTTTTCATCCACGTCGATGATTTTAACTTCCATTTCGACATTAGCTAAATCACGCAACTTGTCCAAAATACGATTCTTATCGCCACCGGCCACCCGTGGATAATGATCGGGACTAAGTTGGGATACTGGCATGAAACCAAACAGGGCCTCCACCTTTACCATCAAACCACCCTTGTTGGCCGATAACACTTTGGCTTTTAAAGACTTACTCTCCTTCATCCACTTACGCATATTGTCCCAAGCTTTTTGGAAACCAGCGATGCGGAAGGAAAGTTCCATTTCGCCATTTTCGTTTTCCATTTCCACCACCGTTGCTTCCACGTCCTGACCTGGTTCTAGTGTAGAATACTCGGTTGATTCAGTAAACATTTCGCGACCACGAACCACACCGGTAGTTAAACCCTCAACGTCAATACGTACTTCGCCTTTGTCGACTGACAAAACTTTACCTTTTACCACATCCCCTTCTTTTGGCAAGTTAGCGATATGGTCTTGAAGCAAAGATTTAAAATCATCCTTCAAGGTTTTTTCTTCTGACATAATAAAAAAAATCTGCTTATCCCTTCCCCGAAATCGGGGTTAGAGTGCTAGCCACTAAATTGGGCTGGCTTTTAAGTAAATTTTATAATCCAAATTGTACCCTATTTTAACTACCTTGTCAATGGCCAAAATTACACAGAAAATAAACAAAAAAACACCAGTTTTCTGATGTTCTTTTGAGATTTGCCGAGTGTCCGTGAGGACGAAGGCGACCACGGAGGTCACACTCTCGGCAGGACACAGATTCGCCCGTAGATCCAGTCTGAATCAACCGGAGACGAATACTGTGCAAGATGGAAGGAACTACTTTATCTTCACTCACCGCGCAGGCGCGCGGTGAGGGCGGCGAACACCTCGGACGGAAGGGTCGCTCGGAGCCGCTCGTACTCGGACTCGGCCTGCTCCTTGGCCCGCTGTTCGAGTTGGTCAAGCTCCTCCTGGAGAGATCTGGCCTCCTCTCTCAGCTCGGCCTGGCGACCTTCGATGGCCCGTAGCTCCCGACGGAGCTTCTCGGCCGACCCGTTCAGCCGTTCGATCTCTCCCGGGATCGTAGCCAGACGATTCCTGAGAATGTCCGGACGCGTAGCCCCGAGAATCGTCGGCGTGGGAGCTGACACCTCGATCTTCGGTGTCGGGGGCTCGGTCACGGCCTGGGCTTCGACGGTCGTCTCGATCGGGGGGCACCCTACTTCCGCGATCCATCGCCGCCCGACCGCACCCAGCTTGTAACGCCTCTCGTTGGAGCCAGTGTCGAGAACCTGCCACTCTTCCGAGGCCAGGTACCTCAGGCAGTCCGAGAGCCAGGCCGAACCAGACCGCCAGAGATCGGTGAGCCCCATCTCTTCTATGAGCAGCGGGCGGAGGTAAGCAAACGGCAACGAACCGTCGCTACCTCTCGCCGCGTGATGCGCGTCGGAGTACCACTTCTCCCAAAGCTGAACGAGTCGGCGCTGGTTTTCCTCTTTGGAGAAAACCCGCTGCCACATCTCGTTGCTGGCGGCCACATAGCGCTCGTCCAGGTAAAAGCCCGGCCGCGTGATGCGCGACCAGAACTTGTTCCCCGCCGACTTGAGCCGCTCCACCATCTGGATCGCCTCGGGGAGGAGACGAATGGATGCCACTTCTCTTCCCCGCTCGATCAGATTCGGATGGTTGTAAGCGACCCATCGGAGCACCACTGTGGGTTGCTTGGACCCGGGCTTGTAGCACTTCTCAAGCCCGAGCACCTTCACCAGCCGAGGAACGAGGTAATCGGACCGCAGATAGCCCTCCTCATTCCCCGCATGGTCGCTTCGCCGCTCCCAGACCAGCCAGATGGCGAGGATCAGGCGCTCGAGCCAGTCGGTGTTGGCGGAGAGCATCCGCCAAAACGTGTTGGCCGAGCTGATCGAGGGGGCAACGACATCGGCCTCGTCGATCTCACCACCCGGCTCATCCTTCTCGGTCTGGTCGGCCGCCACCTCCGGCTCCCGCAGGTACGGGATGATCCGGAAGAGGTCGACACCGATCGTCACCACACCGACTTCGCCAGCCCCGA
>DATDYA010000034.1:0-10773 GCA_035289165.1 Patescibacteria group bacterium | reverse complement strand
TGAATGGCATAAACCTTTTCAATACCTGGGAATCCAGAGGCAGTTTTTTCTAATTCTTCTAAGCGAGCAACAAACAATTCGTAGCTATCTTTTCGTGCCCCAATGCGAGCACCAGAAATAGCGTCAGCGGCTTTCACGATAGAAGCGTAGATGTTGATTGGCTTATCGTCATGATGGGTGAGAGCGGCCTGCGCCACATCTTCATCCATGTTGAACTTTTTCAAAATCATGTGTCCAATTTCTGGGTGTGTTCCTTGGGTTTCTTGGTCAACTGCTTTACCAAGGTCGTGGAAGAAACCACATTTTTTGGCTTTGGCTTGGTCGAGGCCTAATTCAACGGCGATGAGAGAAGAAAGGTAGGCTACCTCTAAAGAGTGGTTTAAAATATTTTGGCCATAACTTGTACGGTATTTTAAACGACCGACGATGCTGACTAGTTTTGGATCAAGACCAGTAATACCAAGCTTGTATAAAGCCTCTTCACCGGCTTTCTTAATGTCTAGAGCTAAGTCTTGTTTAGCTTTTTCAATAAATTCTTCAATACGCGCTGGTTGGATGCGGCCGTCGGCCATCAGTTTCTCAAGCGCCAGCTTGGCAATTTGGCGGCGAATCGGGGAGAAGCCAGAGATCATAATGGTCTCTGGTGTGTCGTCAATAACTAATTCACAGCCAGTAAGTTTTTCAATGGTTTTAATATTGCGTCCTTCTTTGCCGATGATTCTTCCCTTCATTTCGTCATTTGGTAAAGCGACAATCGAGGAGGTTGTTTCGCTGGCGTGGGAAGAAGCCATCCGTTGGATGGAATCCATAATAATCTCGCGCGCCTTTTCTTCAAACACTTCCGACGATTCTTTCTCCAGTTTAATAATTCGACCCATGAGATCTTCCTTGCTTTGGTCTTCAACCTGTTTCATAAGCTCTGCCTTGGCTTCATCACGAGTTAAGTTGGCAACTTGTTGTAACTTAACCACTTGTTCTTCTTTAACCTTTTCCACCTCGGTTTTAATCTGTTGGACACGGTCAATTTTTTCTTGGAGTTTTTGTTGCTTGTCTTGGAACTCTAAGAGTTTTTGGTCGAACATTGTCTCTCGCTTCTCCAAACGCTGTTGAGCGGCGAGAGCATTCTGACGGATTTGTTTTTCCTCTTTCTTGGCCTCATCCAAAGTTTGGACAGCTTTTTCTTTTGCCTCCAATATGATTTCCTGGTGTTTGGTCTTGGCCTCGGTCAAGATCTTCTCGGCCTTGGCTTCCAAGGAATTGACCTGGGCTTGGGCGATCTTTTTGCGGAGAAAGTATCCGATCCCTCCGCCAATAACCAACCCGCCCAGAGTCATCCCGATTACTAAATATTCGTTCATAATAAAAAATCCTCAAGATTGAGGAGTACAGGAGCCACCAGGTGAAAGACAGTTAATTTTAGCGTAAATTAAAACACCCGAGAAGCTGGTTCTGGTAGGATACTGGTAAACTTGGGAAGGTTATTTCTCGAATTAATGGTGTTCATAATACTTGATGTCCCGAATACTGTAGTCGGTATTTTCGCTAAAGTTAGAACTTTTTTCTTTCATCGCTGGGGAATCGTCCTGATCCCTCAATCATTAAAATATAAATGATAGATATATACTAGCATAAAAGGGCGGGGGTGTCAATTTTCGGGTTTGCTCTGGTTAATTAAAAACCACTCATATTACTATAAGTGGTTTTATTATATTTTTTCGCAAGTCAGTCCTCCTCAAGAGATAAATGATCAATATTTTGTCTCTCAAGGAGGCTAGGCTGACTTACGGTCACACCCAGCCGGTGTGGTAGGGTGTGTGTGGTTGCGAACGCGAATGGTAGGAAGATCAGCGCGACATGCCGGCGTAGGTCTGGACCATCGTGGCGATGATGTCCGGGACGAGTTCCAACTCATCGGCCACCACGAACTCGCGGACGCCATGCAGGTTGCGGGCCCCCGCCCCCATGTTCGGGGCGGGGATCTTCGGGTAGGTCATGTTCAGCATGGCGCCATCGGTCCCCGCGCGCACGCGGTGGAGCTTCGCCTCGACCCCGAACTCGCGGAGCGCGTCCAGGCCGGGCTGCAGCAGGTGGCGGTTGGCGTCGATCGCGACCTCGGTGGAGACGTACAGGACCTTCGCCTCGCTGACCACGACCTTGACACCGTAGCGCTCGGCCGCTTCCTCGGCCGCTCGCCGAATCGTCTCCCGCATCTCGGGGATCTCCTCCTGGCGGAAGGTGCGCGGGAAGACCTTGATCAGGCTCTTGCCGGCCGTCCCGGCGGGGAGCGCGGGCACGTAGATGAACGACTCCTCGCCGCTCGTCTGCCACGGGGTGGGCACGTTGGCGAGCTGGTCCACGAACCGGCAGGCGGCGTAGTGGGCGGGCTTCAGCGAGCGGCCGGAGACGCCCGGGTGGGTGTCGTTGCCGATGAACTCGACGTCGACTCCCGCACCGTAGAAGCAGCCGATGTCCACGACCGCGATCTGTTCGCCGTCCACGGTCCAGAAGAAGTCCCACCTCTCGGCCGTGCCCGCGGGCAGGAACGGCACGCCAACCTCGCCGATCTCCTCGTCGGTGCAGATCCAGACGGTCAGCGGTCCGTGCGGGAGGCTGCGCGACATCATGTCCTCGATGAAGGTCATGATGGACGCCACGCCGCACTTGTCGTCACCGCCGAGCAGTGTCGTGCCGTCCGCGGTGATGATCTGCTTGCCCTTGAGCCCCTTGAGGTCCTCAGCGGGAATGAACACGCCGTCGTTCGGGAGCGCGAGGTCACCGCCCTGGTACTCGTGGATGATCGGGTTCGCGCCGCCGGGGCATCCGAAGTAGGTGTCCACATGCGCGGCCAGGACGACGTGCGGGGCGTTCTCGTGTCCCTCGGTCGCCGGGGACTCGATCAGAAACGAGGCGTCGCCGAGCTGCTTGATCCAGTCGCGCGGCACCTTCAGGTTGGACAGCTCGGCCAGGAGCATGTCGATCAGGACCTTCTGGCCCGGGCTACTCGGGTGGATCTGCTCCACGCCGGGCACGGCCTGGACCGAACAGGTGTCGATCCGAGCGTACTTCAGGAGACGATCGGTGACGGGCTTCATGTCGTGTTCTCCGTGACGAGGTCGTGTTCAATCCGCTGTTATTCCCGAGCGATCTGCAAGGGCAACGGATTGATTAACTACCCGGACTAAACTTTTTCCTTTCGTGATTTTGGGTGGTGTGAGTCTTTATTGTAATCAGATGAAACTTGACCAACTAATAAGTTACTAAAAATAACCTATTAGCTGGCCAAGTGTTTGTGAAAGAACAAATTTCTTGCCTTAACCCTAGCACTAATTGGAATTATTTTCAATAGTATTGGTCGTGGCTTGCTAAAGCCGGTTCTTAAAGGTAGAATATGGCCGTATGAAAAAATATGTTTTAATCAACAAACCAACTGGCTGGACCAGCTTTGATGTTGTTGCCTATATAAGGAATAGGGTTAGGGCCAATGATCCGGAACATAGGAAGGAGAAAGTCGGTCACGCGGGCACCCTTGACCCATTTGCGACGGGTTTGCTTATCGTTGGTATTGGTCGTGAGGCCACTAAAGATTTGGACGGGTTTAAAGCTCTGCCCAAGACTTACGTCGCTATTATTCATTTGGGTGCGGTGTCAGATACCCTGGATTCAGCTGGAAAAATAAAGGAAAATTTTGTTCCAATAAAAAACCAACCTGACCTTGAAGTTGTCCAAAGCATCCTACAATCTTTTCTTGGCCCGCAGAAACAGATTCCCCCGATGTATTCTGCTAAACAAGTTAATGGTAAAAGGTTGTACGATTTAGCTCGAAAGGGGATGGAAGTCGAGCGTGAGCCGGCCTTGATTGAGATTTATGATTTAAAACTGCTTGAATACTCCTGGCCGATGTTAAAAATCGAAGTAACTTGTTCAGCTGGCACCTATATTAGGACTATCGCTAACGATTTGGGTCAAAAGTTAGGCGTCGGGGCATTTTGCCAAGACCTGGTTCGAACGAAGATTGGAGATTATCGTCTAGAAGACGCTGTACTACCGCAAGATTTTAAGCCATAGATTTGACTTTTGAGAGTTTAAGAGTATAATGTACTTTACTATGAATGTCAGTGAACTCGCCCGACAATTGAAAATTCATCCCCAAAAACTCTTACAAATTTTACCAGAGTTTGGTTTTGATATCGGCGCTCGCGCTGTGAAGATTGACGATCGAGTCGCTCAGCAAGTCATCCGTTCTTGGAAGCGTATTAAGTACGCTATGGAACAAAAAGATCGAGCGGAAAAAGAAAAACAAAAAGAGTTAGAAAAAGAAATGCGGCGCGAAACTGGCGCCACGATTAAAGTCCCCAACAAGTTAACCGTCAAAGAATTTGCTGGTCTCATGCAAGTGCCAGTAAATAAATTAATTGTTGAATTAATGAAAAATGGTATTCTGGCCGGCCAGAATGAGAACATTGATCATGATACAGCGGTTATTGTGGCGGAAGAGATGGGTTTCCAGGTCGAAGACGGAGCGGGCATTAACTCGGTTATTGAAACAACTGAACATGTCGAAAAACTGGAGAGCATCTTAAGCCAAAACGCCACCGTTATTCGTGCTCCAGTTATAGTGGTGATGGGGCATGTTGACCATGGCAAAACCAAATTACTCGATGCGATTCGTAGCACTGATGTGGTCGCTGGCGAAGCCGGCGGTATCACCCAACACATTGGTGCTTACCAGGTAGTTTGGGCCAATCCGAACACTAAAGAGAAAAGAAAAATTACTTTTATTGACACCCCAGGCCATGAGGCTTTTACCGTCATGCGCAGTCGCGGTGCCAAAGTAGCCGACATCGCCATTTTGGTCGTGGCCGCGGATGATGGTGTAAAACCACAAACCGTTGAAGCGATTAACATTATTAAAGCCGCGAAATTACCCACGGTTGTCGCGATTAACAAAATAGATAAAGAAGGGGCTGACGCGGAACGAGTAAGAAATGAATTAGCCCAGCATAATATTATTTCTGAAGCCTGGGGTGGAGACACTCCGATGGTGGAGATTTCCGCTAAACAAAATTTAAACATCGATAAATTATTAGATAATTTATTAGTTGTGGCCGATGTCCACGAAAATACGATTAAAGCTGATCCCGATCGTGCCCCCGCCGGCACCGTCATCGAAGCAAGAGTAGACAAGGGTGAAGGACCGGTCGCTACTATCCTGGTTCAAACCGGTACTTTGAAAGCCAATGATCCTTTGGTTATCAACGGCCAGATTTACGGTAAAGTCCGGGCCATGAAAAATTATTTAGGTGAACCAATTTTAACCGCCGGGCCAAGTACCCCAGTTCGTATTTTAGGATTTAAAGTTGCTCCCCAAGTTGGAGATGTTTTGGACCTTAGCCAAGCTGGTAGTGCCGTCCAAGTAGATCTGCGTGCTAAGCGCAACCAACAGACCGGCGCGGAACAGAAGGTTTTAAGCTCTAATACTGAAGGTGACGAAGAAGCTAAGAAAACTTTAAACTTAGTTGTCAAAGCTGATGTGCTTGGTTCTTTGGAGGCGATTATCGGTTCAGTAGAAAAATTAAAAAACGAAGAGGTAAGTGTAAAAATTGTTGGCAAGGGTTTGGGCAACATCACCGCTGACGACGTGACCTTGGCTGAAACAACTGGTGCTCAAGTTTTTGCTTTTAACGTTGTCGCTTCGCCTGTTGCTGACCAGATGATCAGAGATCGGAATGTTGAATTCCACCAGTACAAAGTTATTTACGATCTATTCGACAAAGTCAAAGAAGATTTGACTAAACTTTTAAATCCAGAGAAAATCACCACCGAACTGGGCGTCTTCACGGTTAAGGCGATCTTCCGTACGGAAAAGAATTTTATGATTGTCGGTGGTTCGGTGGATGATGGAAAGTTGTTAAAAGACTGTAAAGTACGTGTTAAACAAAAAGGTCAGCTCGTTGGTCAAGGAAAGTTGAGTGAGTTGCAGGTTGGTAAACAGACCATGAACGAAATCCCGGCTGGTACAGAGTGCGGTGTTCATTTTGATGGTAAATTAAAACTTGAAGTGGGAGATAGGTTAGAAGCTTACAAGGAAGAAACCAAAGAACGTAAACTAGAGTTAAGTTAAAGCTTGAGAAGCGGAGGGAAAATTTTCTTTGTTTTTTAATCTTTAATTTTTTTAATAAAATATGGAGCATACATTTACCGATGCTAATTTTAAAGAAGAGGTTCTCTCTTCTGCTATCCCAGTTTTTGTAGATTTTTGGGCCCCTTGGTGCGGTCCTTGTCAGATGATGGGGCCGATGGTGGAATCTTTGTCTGAAGAGTACAAAGATAAGGGTATCAAGATTGGCAAGTTGAATGTTGACGAGAACAACGAAACCGCTAGCCAATACAACGTCATGAGCATCCCAACCTTTCTCGTATTTAAAGGTGGCCAGGTGGTGGATCAAGTAGTGGGCGGCGTTCAAAAAGAACGTCTAAAAGAAATGATCGATAAAAACATCTCTTAATTATTTTTAACCTTGCTTCTATGCATAAAGGTTTTAAAATAGGTCTGGGGTTAATTGCCCTGGTGGTTTTAGTGTTCGCGGCTCTGTGGGTCTGGTCTCTAAATGAGTTTCCTTGTGGTATTGGAGAAAGTTGCCCGGAAGAGGGGCCCAGTTATTCTAGTCGTGAAGTCGGCTTGAGTTTTAAACAACCCGCCGGTTCTCCGCCTTCGGAAAGGTTAGCCGTCGAGGATAGTGTGTCTTATGATCTCGATGCCCCTAAAGCCGGTACCGACGGCAGTAATTCACAAACCACCGAGCGTCTAATAATCAAGACTGCCGATTTGTCTTTAGTAGTTAAAGATGTCAGCGAGGGGGTAAAGGTGATTGGAGACCTGGCTCTTAAGAGTCAAGGCTTTATTGTTTCTAGTAATATTTATAAAAATGGCTTGGTGCCTTCTGGAGAAATTACCATTCGCATTCCTTCCGCAAAATTTGATGAAGACCTAAACAACGTCAAAGGAGTTGGTGAAGTAAAAAGCCAAAGAATAAATGGCGAGGACGTGACTGAACAATATGTCGATCTGAACTCACGCTTAAGAAATTTACAAGCAACGGAAAGCCAGTTTTTAAAGATTATGACTCAGGCGACAAAAATTACCGACATCTTGGCGGTTCAAAGAGAGTTAACCCGCGTGCAGGAAGGCATTGAAGTTATTCAAGGACAAATGAAATATTTACGCCAGAGTGCTGACCTGTCTTCAATTACTGTCCACTTGTCTACCGACCCGTCTAGTCTTCCGACGTTTGAAGACGAGGACAGCTGGAAACCATTGGCTGTCGTTAAAGCCGCGACCCGCGGTCTAACGGCTATTGGTAAGGCCTTGGTCAACGTGCTAATTTGGTTGGTGATTTTTATCCCGCTTTGGATTTTAATCACCCTCGTAATTTGGGGCATCACTAAGATAATGAAGAGAAGGAGCGCTAACAGGATTTAATATTCAGAACTATGCCAGAAAATGCTTTCACCAATGCCTTAGCTCAATTAGAAAAGGCTGCTAAGATTTTGAATTTACCGGTTTCTATACACGATCAACTGAAACAGCCGCAACGGCTACTAACAGTTTCGGTGCCAGTCAAAATGGATGATGGTTTACTCAAGGTCTTTACGGCTTACCGCAGTCAATATAATAACGCCCGCGGTCCGTTTAAGGGGGGAATACGTTATCACTGGAATGTAACGGAAGATGAAGTGAAGGCGTTATCTTTCTGGATGACCATGAAATGTGCCACCGTTGGGATTCCTTTGGGTGGTGGTAAGGGTGGCGTCATTGTAAATCCAAAAGAATTATCTAAAGGTGAATTAGAGAGATTGTCTCGCGGATATATCCAATCTATTTACAAATATCTTGGCCCAACCGAAGACGTCCCAGCTCCAGATGTTTACACCACGCCAGAAATAATGGGCTGGATGTTGGATGAATACGAAAAGCTAGTCGGTAGTCATGCTCCCGGTATGATTACCGGTAAACCCCTGTCCATCGGCGGATCCTCTGGCCGGGGGTTTTCGACCGCTCAAGGTGGGGTGTATGTTTTGGAAGAAGCGATGAATAAACTTGGCAAGAAAAGAGAAGAAACAACGGTGGCTATCCAGGGATTTGGCAATGCCGGCAGTTTCATGGCCAAGATTCTAAATGATTTAGGTTACAAAGTTGTCGCCGTCAGCGATTCGCGTGGTGGTATTAAATCTGAAACCAAATTAGATATCCAGGCCCTGTCAAAATTTAAAGAAGAAACTGGCGGGGTCAATAGTTTCCCCGGGACCGAAAGTGTCTCCAACGAAGATTTGTTGGGATTAGAAGTAGACGTTTTAATCCCGGCGGCTTTGGAGAACCAGATTACCGCCGCAAACGCGGATAGAATAAAAGCCAAGGTGGTGGCTGAACTCGCCAATGGTCCGACTACCCCCGAAGCCGATGATATTTTATTCCGTAACGGTGTGTTGCTAATCCCGGACATTTTAACCAATGCTGGTGGCGTCACGGTCTCTTACTTTGAGCAGGTCCAAAATGCGTATAACTACTATTGGAGCGAGGAAGAAGTGTTGACTAAGTTGAAAAAAATCATGGTCGATTCCTTCCAGGCCATTTGGGAAAGAAAAGAGAAATACCAAATTGACCTGCGCACCGCCGCTTTTGTTTTGGCGGTTGATCGTGTCGCTAGCGCGATGAAGGACCGGGGGAGAGGATAGGTATCTAAAAGGATTAAAAATATAAAATAACCCCGAAGCCCGGGGTTATTTTAGCGGCGGAGAGCAGTGGAGTCGAGAACCACATACGACAAAGTCGTATCAACTAGTTATCAGTTAGAGTGTGAAACCGTTCACAAATACTCTCCACGCAGACCGCCGTGGACATTATAGCATATTGGCGCAAAACAAAACACCCCTTGCGGGGGTTTTGTTGATACGTTTCGTATGTAGTTCACTAACTGATAACTAAACATATTATAGGACAAAATATGAGACTTGTCAAGCCCTAATTTTTAAAGTAAACTAGGGATTAATAATTCTAACGATTATGCATAAATACAACCCCAAAGATATTGAAAAGAAGTGGCAAAAGTTCTGGGAAGACCAGGGTACTTTTGAAGTTAAAGAAGATTCAACTAAACCAAAATTTTATGGCTTAGTGGAATTTCCTTATCCGTCCGGAGCTGGATTGCACGTTGGCCATCCTCGCTCTTATACCGCCATGGATATTATCTCCCGAAAGAAACGGATGGAGGGATACAATGTACTTTTCCCCATGGGTTTTGACGCCTTTGGTTTGCCAACTGAAAACTTCGCTATTAAAACTGGCCGTCCGCCCAAAGAAGTAACCGCCGAAAACATTGCCACTTTTACGCGGCAATTAAAAATGCTGGGCTTTTCTTTTGACTGGTCTCGTGCTGTTGATACCACCGATCCTAAATATTACAAATGGACGCAATGGATTTTTTTACAGCTTTTTAAACATGGCTTGGCTTATAAAAAAGCGATGCCAATTAATTGGTGCCCGAGTTGTAAAATTGGTTTAGCCAACGAAGAAGTGGTGGACGGGAAATGCGAGCGTTGTGGTACGCCAGTTGAGCGCCGAGACAAAGAGCAGTGGATGCTTGCGATTACTAAATATGCTGATAAACTTCTCGAAGGTTTAAACGAAGTAAATTACATTGAACGGGCGAAAATCCAACAACAAAATTGGATTGGCCGGAGCGAAGGGGTTAATTTTAAACATAGAGTAAAAGATCTAGGTGTCGAGTTCGAAGTATATGACTCAATTCCGCAGACTTTTTTGGCCCAAACTTTTATTATTATTGCACCGGAGCATCCGCTAGTAGGTCAATTAATAAAAGGGACAGCTTATGAGGGGCCGGTGGCGAAGTTTGTCGAAGAAATTAAAAATAAAAAATTAAAAGGTAAGTTTAACATTGAGACTGACATGGAGGGGATTTTTACCGGACGCTACTCCGAAAATTATCTCGGAACAGGAAGAGATTTGCCTATCTGGGTTGCTAGCTTTGCTTTAGTAGAATATGGAACTGGTATCGTTGGTTGTTCAGCCCACGATGAAAGAGATTGGGCGTTTGCGAAGAAATATAACCTGCCGCTTAAGCCGGTATTGTTTCCTAAAGATAAAGACTTGGCCGAAAGAGTTAGAAATTTAGAAATCTTCTATCGTGCGCCAGATGGTATTTTAGAAGAACCGAAAGAATTTAGGGGTTTAACCTGGGAGGCAGCACGTCAACCAGTAATTGATTATGTAGTGAAGAATGGTTGGGGTGAAAAAAGGGTGAATTATAAGCTCCGGGATTGGGTATTTTCTCGTCAACGTTATTGGGGGGAACCAATTCCTTTAGTCAATTGTCCAAAGTGTGGTTGGGTGCCTTTGGCCGAAGAAGATTTGCCACTAACTTTACCAGAAGTGGAACACTACGAACCAACCGATACTGGTGAGTCTCCGTTGGCGGCGATTGAAGACTGGGTCAAAACCACCTGTCCGAATTGTGGTAGTAACGCCCGACGCGAAACTGACACAATGCCAAACTGGGCCGGATCCAGTTGGTACTTCTTAAGATATTGCGATCCTACTAATGATCAAGAATTGTGTTCAATGGATAAATTAAAATACTGGATGCCGATCGATTGGTACAATGGTGGTATGGAACATACAGTTTTGCACCTCCTGTACTCTCGCTTTTGGAATCAGTTCCTCTTTGACATTGGCGTTGTTCCGGCTCGCGAGCCGTA
>DATDYA010000033.1:0-9822 GCA_035289165.1 Patescibacteria group bacterium | reverse complement strand
ACCATCATTACACAGATTGTGGAGTTTTTGCAGTATCAGAGGACTCAAACAAAAGAGCATGTCTATTCAGTTTCAACTGGCAAAAAATATAAAAAATTTTTAGATTACCTTACAGACGGCATGAAGCAAAAAATTGCTGGTATCAAAAAATTGCTGGTATCAAAAAATTCAAACAAACGAATGGAATAATAGGAGACTTGTTATTAATTATTAATGATCCGGAGATTAAACAGTTATTTACTAGTACAACAAAAACTGCTTTAGTTCACGGGGACCTTATTATTCACAACCTGCTTACAGATGGAAAAAATTTAACGGGAGTTCTTGATTGGGAGTTAGCATCATTCGGCGAGCTTGATTATGACCTTTCTCGCCTTCTTTATTATCATGAGTGCGCGAAAGCCTACCAAGAACAAGGCATTGATCAGACATTTGAGGCCGATTATATGAATAAACTTATTGTGGCGATTTCAAAGTCAAATCTTATAGAGGATCGAAGACTGTTTCAGAATAAATATCGATTTATGCGCGCAATTTTTTATCTCAATGCTTTCTATTGGGCGGTGAACTCAAGGGAGCCGAAAAAAAATGTCAATGAAATCATAGTACAATGGGATAAAAAAAGCGGGACTAAATACTTGCGTACTTAATCCCGCGAACTGCATTATTTGCAGCCAGTTCGTGGTTATACGGTGGGGGAATTCTCTGGGTAGGTTTCTCCATAGTCATTGTTTATTAAATCCTTTGTTGGTAAATAAGATTACTATGAATAAAAGACGAATCTACGCAGAATTTTACGATTTAGAGTACAAAAATAAAAGAGACGATGTCGATTTTTATTATCGTCTGGCCAAAAAAATTAAGGGACCGATTTTGGAATGCGGTTGCGGAACCGGGCGAATCCTTGCTCCCATCGCGCGATTAGGAAAAGAAATCTGGGGGTTTGATATAAACACTGCCATGTTAGGTATTGCAAAAAAGAAAATTGAAACACTGAAAGTCAAAAAGGTTAAGATTTTTCAAGATGATCTAGTCAAATTTTATTCCCCCCTTCTTAAAAATCAACAATTCAATTTCATTTTCCTGTCTTTTGACAGCTTAGCGTATCTTGCTCAGAAAAACGAAACATATTATTCACCAGAAGAGACGCGACAAAGACAATGCAAAGCTCTTGAAAACATAATCTCACATCTTGACAAAGACGGTTTATTCGCTTTCGACCTCTTCTCACCAAACGATCTGTCTAAGGATTACATTATGAGGCATCATTTCTCGCAAATAATAAAAAATGAAACTTGGAGCCTTTTTTCTGCTATACAAATTCCCGAAGAACGAATTTTCCAAATTCATTACTTCATGGAAATACTGAAAATGGACGGCTCGATTAAACGATGGCACTATCCAGTTTCTGCGTATCAAGCTACTTTTCAGGAAATAAAGTCTTTACTGAGCAAAGTTGGTTTGCGTCCAATAAAAGTTTATGGGGGCTTTAATTTGAAACCCTATAAACCAAATAGCGAACAGATGATTTTCGTTTGCCGGAAAAAATAAAAAGGAGGCTAAACATTGTTAGCCTCCTTGCAGACGAAGATTGAATTTTCGCCAAGCCACCGGGACAACCACGAATCCTCCAACCATCCTAAGAGTTTCGGCTGGCGTTCACTCCAACGTGCCATTCCTCCCGCACCCTCCTGCGCGGCGGATTTTTGGATTGGTTTTAAGAAAACTTTGTTTCGTGCTATAGTGAGATTATTATGAAAATCTCTCCCATAAAACAACATGATGATTCTGCTTGTGGACCAACAAGCATTCAAATGATTTTGAATTATTTTAAGGTGCCTTATACTTTTAAAGAGATTGTAAAAGTATCCGGGTATAAAAAGAAAGGTGGCTTATATAATAAGGATTTGGTTAAAGTTATCGAAAAATTTGGTTTAAGCGTACAGGAAAAGGCAAATTCTACATGGGCGGAACTTCTGCGACTCAATAAACCCAATAATGTTATTGTTGTCTCGTGGATGATGAAGGGTTACATTGGCCATTTTAGCGTTGTTGAAAAAGTAAGTAAAAACTTTATCGAACTGGCCGATCCATACAGTGGCAAAATAATAAAAATAGGAAGGGTAATATTCATGCGTCTTTGGATGGATTACGACGATATGTGGTATCCGATAAAAAATACAGACATTCAATTACGTTGGATGTGTGTCGTTTCAAAGAAAAAAACCCCGAGGTAGATAAATCTACTTCGGGTCAGATCGGTTAGGTTCACGTGCGCTCATGTGACCAACCGAGAAGGTACTGACCTGCGTCTTATTTCGGCCAAAACCGAAAAGGCGTAGCATAGCACTCATCTTTCCTCATCTCCTTTCTGCTGTTGGTTGGAGAAGTCCCGGCTCTAATGTTCTTGCAAGGTTGTTTTTGCCTCACTAAATTTTCTGGTATACTTAGTGTATGGAAACTACCTTTTTTTTAAACAATAAAAAAGTCGAACTTTACTTTTATTTGGTGTCGACGAGTAAAGCGTCCGCCCGCCAAAGTGTCATTAGAATTTTTCTGTCATCCGTTCGCAATCGAAGTGGTAACTACGCTGGCTTTAGCTCTCGTCAAAAACTCGCTTTGTTTCTAAAGCAAGAGATTTTTGGATTTGACGGTAGTTACGACGTTCAAAATAAACAAATGGATATTCATAAAATTACGCTGATTATTGCTCAGACTTTACAAAAATGTCATCAAAAAATCTCCTTGCCCCATGCCATACGACTACACTGTTTCCCATCACACAATTGGTTTACCAATACCAAAATGTTTGGCGTCAGCGGTTACACCTCAGACCAAAAAAATATTTTTCTTTTCATTTCATCGCAAAAAAGTTGGCGGCAACAGCTTAAAAACACCGTTGCTCACGAGTACACTCATCTGTTCGCCTACCGACACCATGATTGGAAAACGCTTTTAGATTCTCTGATATTTGAAGGTATCGCCGAAAATTTCCGCGAGTCGGCGGTTGGTGGTAAACCCAGCCCCTGGGTAGAAGCCCTGTCAACCCAAAGAAGCAAGGCGATATTCAAAAAAGTCAAACACCGACTACAAAGCGTTGATGAAAGACAATATCAACGATTATTTTTAGGCGTTGATCGGAGATACCCACTCTGGGCTGGATACGCCATTGGCTATCAAATTATCAAATCGTTTGTCGCTCATAACCCAATGAGTTGGCCAAAAATTGTGAAGATGAAACCTAACGACATCCTAGAAAAATCACACTATAGATAAAAAAGTGCCCCAAAAGTCGGTTTTATCCTTTTTTAATTTTTTCTAGATTTTTTGCGCTACTATGAGGTAACGTTTTGTCGTAATATTATACGGTTTTTTAGTAAATGAACCATACGTTTTTTTGACGATTAGATTCCGCTCGGCAAGCAGGTGGTTTATTTCCGGAGGGGTGTATAGACGCAATGTGCCAGTGAACGAAACTTTCTTTTTATTTTGAAGAAATTGCCACCGCAGCGTCGCTTGGAATGTCTCTGGGTTGAAATTAAGCACGCGAGTCGTTATACTACCCTTTTTTATCTTCTGTGTTGATTTAGTAGTGATTCCCTCATAAAGCATTCCTGGTGTGTTTGCAAGGTCGAGCACCAACCGACCACCGGTTTTTAGCGAAGCAGCGATATTGGAGAGCACTTGTTCATTTTCTCGATCACTGAAATAACCAAAAGAATTACCAAGAATGAGCACCGTATCGTATTTGCCGGCAGTCCGGTAGGTGCGCATATCTTTTTTTATAAACAATACATCGGTCCCCGCTATTTTTCCTCGGTGTCGTGCCAACTGCAGCAGCGGTGCTGACCAGTCGACTCCTGTAACTTTCATTCCGTGTCGGGCAAGCGGAATCGCATGCCTGCCTTGGCCGCAGGCAAGATCAAGGATGCGACTGCCTTTTTTTAATCGAAGTGACTGGATAAGGAATGCCACTTCTTTCTCTCCTCGTTTCGCGGAGTATATCTCATCGAATGTGGTACGATACGTTTCTCTAAAAGTTATTTTCCACCAGGGTTGTTTTTTCATACTGTGTAGCATCAATTATAACATAAAAAAAGCGCAGAGATAATATACTATTACCGCTGCGCCGGGGTCTCTTGAGAAAACTTTTGCGCAATGACGCATGAAGTCCAGTCGGGGGAATCAAGACTCCCACCATTTTGGTAAGCACGAGCCACGCACGCGCCACCACAGACCTTAAGATGAGGACAGGCTTTACATTTGGGGAGCTGACCTGGGCTCATCAGTTTGAAGTTCTTCATCTGTTGAGACGTCCACACTTCAAAGAGCGAAGCCTGGCGAATATTGCCATACGAGAATGGTTCAATCGGCAATTTATCGCAGGGCATAATGTTTCCGTTAGCCATGATGTAGAGGATCTGCGTATTGTCGCCGTCACAGATGAATCGTTTCTCACGAGGATCAAGAACAGCACCATTGCCTGGTACGCGAAATGGCAGTAGGATTTTAACGCTTGATCGGCGGCTCGCCAGCTTCTTTAGCTTTTGGTAAACGGCTTCCATGAAAGGATCTACATTAGCTGTTTCCGGGCCAATTTTCTCTACCAGGGAGTTTTGTGAGGCGCGTCCGAGGTCGGCAATAAGACCAATATTGAGCATAGTAACGCCGAGACTTTCGGCGAGCGTCACGATCTCATCTAACGCTTCAAAGTTGCTACGGCTAAGGGTAAAGCCGATATTAGTTTCAATACCACGCTCAATAAGTCGGCTGATTGTTTTGACTGAGCGATCAAAACTTCCTTGGCGACCACGGAATTGATCATGTTTGGTCGCTACCGAGTCATCGATACTCACTTGGACACTGGTGAAAGCGCGAGCAATCACCTCTTCATGCTCTGGTTGCAGCAGGATGCCGTTAGTATTTAAGTTAGCGTTGAATGTGGGGACCGACGCGATGTGTTCAGCGATTTCGATGAATTTTCGATGGAGTGTCGCTTCACCACCAGAGACATTAAGTTCAAAAACACCGAGCCGTCGTGCTTCCTGGAGAATTTGAATCCATTCATCGCCCGTGAGTTCACCGACCATTGGTTTCCCACTTGAAACGTAGCAGTGGACACACCGAAGGTTGCAAGTGTTTGTTAGCAGAGCATTCAGGCTGTCAAGCGGCGGATCGATGTCATGGCACTTCGCAGTGGAATTGGTGGCCTTTTCACACCATACTATGACATTTTCATCCGCCAATCCTTGTAGAAAGTCGCATAGTTCTGTCCGCTCTAGGGAAAAATTCCTACACGTGACGTCAATGCTAGTGCCTGTAAAGAGGGAAAGCAACACCTGTTCGGCACCGCCATCGATAAGAATTCGCTCTCGCTCTCGACGAGCGGTGTCAATGAGATACCAGTGACCATAGCGAGATTTAAAGATCGCACGGTCGGCTAATTGTACATACGTTCGAGACATCATTTCCTCCTTTCAGATGAAGGTAGGTGCGGCATGTAACGAAAGTGTAGTTACATGCCGCACCGGATTGCCGGTCTAGCAACACTGGTAGCCACCGCCCGAAATACCGGAGTTCATGCCGGTTTTCCGGACGGGAACTTTACTCGCCTGTAGCGAGATCTTTTGAATCCCCGACGTGGCCTTGGATTCGTGGTTCTGACCCGCGGCTGTTTTTTGAGCTGGCTCTTGGCTCATCGTAGTTTTCTCCTTTCTGTCAAAGATCAATGCTAACTGAATGTAATCAGCTAGTCCCGATTTTTTAAAACCAGAATCAGCCGACTAAATTATTAATAAAACGCCTCCCCCGAAACGGGGTAAGGCGCTATGTTGACCCATCCTTTCGCGAAAGGATGGGTTGATTACTATTACTTTAACAGGTCGAGAAGGGCGGTGTCAATAGTGCAAGAGCGATTGTCTTTTATGGCGTTTTTCACTGTCCTGCACCAACGCTTTGCTTGACAAATTTTTTCAGAGTGTTAAAATAAAATTAACAACTAAATAACCCCACAAATTTGGGGGAAGAATCAACACAGCGCAAACTGTGTTTTTATTGGCGACGTAGAGCGAGTGTCACGTCGATCGCGATCGACGTGACCGAGCCGAGGAGCCAACACAGGGTTAATACTCCGTACCGCCCGGTCAATACCCTTTAATTGTATTTAATCAGTTGATCTTAGCACTCTAAAGATGTTGAGACTAGCTGATTAAAACTTGTTTCAAGTCACAGCTAGCTTGATCTTTGAAAAGAAAGGAGAGAGCTGTCATGATTACCAAAAACGGATTACAAGATGTTCAGCAGTCGAGCCCATTTTCTGGTATGGCTGTCGATACCAGCTCAGAATACGGTTGCGACTGCGATTGTGATTGTGATGCTGGCGATATTGATAACTACTGATCTTCGCTAGTGCACTGACGAAGAGCATGTAGTCTTTAAGGTGGGGAGAGAGATTTTGACTTTTTCTCCCCACCGAATTTTTTTCTTTAAGAAAGGAGTGATAATCATGATTCCAGCATTGGTACAGTGGGAAATTACTGACCGTTGTCCATACCGATGCCCGTATTGTTACCACGAGGGCTTAAAAGGCGCTGCACCAGCAGCGCTGGGTTTGGATGAGGAACAGGTGTGGCAAGTCGCTAAAATCATCAGCGATAACCATCTCTTTTTTGTCACTTTTACCGGTGGCGAGCCGTTAGTGCGTAAGGATTTGCTGATTGAATTAGCCAAGTTTTTGCGCTGCAACGGCGTGGTAGTTTCACTCAACACCAGCTTGGCGGTTTTTGACGAAGAGACTCTCAGCCGGCTTAAAGTTGATCGAATGTTAATTTCTTGTCCATCTGCTGATGACAGACTTTACCGCCAGACTACTGGCAATGGCCAGTACGAACATTTTAAACAGAGATTACGTTGGCTGATTGAAGCCGGGCAGAACATGACAGTGAACATGGTGGTGACTAAACTCAACCGTGATGTCGTGCGTCAGACTGCTCAACGAATGGCTGAACTTGGGGTTAAGCGCTTTGCAGCTACTCCGGCTAGTATCAATGCCAGTAATCCTAACTTCAAACTTCTTCTTAGTGTTCAGGAAGTTTGTCAGGTTGTCGATGACTTGATCTGGGCCCATGAAGAGCTAGGATTGCGTGTTGATATTATGGAGTCGATCCCTAAGTGTTTAATGCCGCTGAAAGCCTTTGAATTGGAGCTGCCGTTTGTTTTCCGTTCTTGTCATGCTGGTAAACGCAACGGTACGATCGGTACTCAAGGTGATGTCCGACCTTGTAGTCACAATCCTCAGATATTTGGCAATGTTTTGGAGGATGATATTGGTGTCATTTGGGATCGAATGCGAAATTGGCGAGAAGCAAGCGGCAATTTTCACAAAGATTGTTTAGCTTGTGATATGTTCAACAATTGCGGCGGCGGTTGTCGTATCGATGCCAATGTTCGCATGGGCTCTAATAATGCTAAACATCCTTACATGACAAAGAGCCTGTCTTCTCCTGTGGTTAAACCAAAGCAGGTTGACCTTAGCCCAACATCTACGATTAAGCCGGTTCGCTCTTTCCAGTCGCGACCAGAAAATGGCGGTTGGCTAGTAGCTCCCGGTTCGCCTCGAAATATTATTCAGGTTAACCAAGCTACTTATGATTTTCTGACTGCCAGTCGTGGTTTGCCGGCAATGTCTATCAGCGGCTTAGCTCAAAGATTTGGTACCACGTTTAATGATGTTGAATTTCAGCGAGTAGTCACCGAGCTTACCCGCAGACAATTTTTCATCGTTGGTAATTAATATGTTCGGGGAGTAATTATTTTACTCCCCAATTTTTTTGATGTAATATCTTAATGTATGAACAAATATCTCCAATTTGGAAAATACACAAAAAATTGCCCTCAGTGGTTATTAGATAAAGTCAGAAACATTAAAAAATCTGATAGTCAAAAGGAGTATATTTTAAAAATTCTGGAAGCTATCAGAGAAGAATTTAATCCTGAAAAATATAGAACTACCTATACTAATGATTTTAAAAAATCTAGATTTATTTCTGTAAAAGATGTTTTAGCTAAACGTCAGCGTTCCTGCGGGTCTAGGGCTACGGTTGTTGCTTCAGTATTGAGAAATTTAGGGATACCCACGAAGTTGATTCATGGCTTTTACATTAAAGATAATCCGAATATGAAACATGCCTGGAACGAGGTTTTTATGAAAAATAAGTGGGTGCCATTTGATAGCACCAGAAAAGATTTTAAGATTGGGAAATACCATATTAAAAAGGAAGCATGGGTTGATTGGGGGGATTTAGAAAAAGTTTATAAAAAATAAGATATAAAAAAATAAAGCTGGGTTTTTACCAGTTTTTTATTTTGTTTATTTTGAGTTATACTAAGTAGGTATGAAGTTACAATTTTTATATTCCAAAACCAAAGAAAAAGAAAAGCTATTGAATATTTATGAAGAATATCAATGGTTTGTTGAAAATGATTTTCCTATTGTGACACCTAATTTTTATGACAAAATTTATCGGAGAAACAAGGGTAATAGAAAGTTTTTTATTGGAGAATTAAATACAGAGCTAGATAAAATTTATAATGAGAACGATTATCAGTTAAAAACCGAGAAAGTAAAAGATAACTGGAAAAAAATTGAGCAAGATTTTTTTAATATTATTAAAAGTTTTAATTTAAGAATAAAAAATAAATATATTTGTTATATTTCGTTGTATGGACCGTTCGGTCAGTTTAAATATCCCAAAGTCGTTGATTTACGGGTTCACAATACTAAAGATATGAAAGAAGCCAATCAAACGATTGCCCATGAATTAATTCATTTATTAATTTACAACAAAGTTAAAAAATTAAAATTGAATTATAAACAGATAGAGGGCGTAGTTGATTTATTTTTTACAAAAACAAAACTAAAGACCATCTTCCCACGGTATAAATTTCAGAGTATAGCTATCCACGATAAAGAACTATTTCGAAAGATGAATGAGTAGTGGACTCAAGTAAACCTCGCACCATCCCGACAAACCGGGAGGTACGGGGCGAGGGCGAGTTTTTGAGTACGTTTAATCCAAGTTTTTAGTTGTTCGCCCATATTTCACATAGTACCTATTTTTTAGTACCCCGCCCCAAGCTCGAAAGGAGTTTGTCAATGTTTCAAGCCGCGGTTCACGGAATCGCCTGACCGGAGTTGGTCTTCCGCACCGGCTCGCCGCCCAGCAGGGTTGAGGTTGGCGAACAGCTTGGAGCGGGGCGAGAGTGGGTTTTTGAGTACGTTTAATCCAAGTTTTTGGTTGTTCGCCCGTATTTCACATAGTACCTATTTTTTAGTATAATTAGAGGCAGCACAGTTGTCAGTCATACGGCAGTATTTTAAATTAAACAAGTTTAGAGCAAAGCTCAAACGATGAGCACTTTTGTCACCATCTCAACCCTGCTAACGGCGCTGCTCGCGCTGGTGTTGGGAGTATTTACCATTTTTCGCAACCCACGTTCACCGATCAACCGAACGTGGTTTTCTTTAAGTCTGGCTGTCGCGCTCTGGACAACAATGTACGTCTTGATAATATCGGTAGCCAAAAATGATCAGCAGGCATTTGATTACCTGCGGGTACTGTACATTGCCGCGTCTTTCATACCGGCACTGTTTTTTCATTTTGTTTTAAACTTTTTATACATCCGGCCGTACTCGATTGCATTTTTCGCGTCGTACCTCTCGGCGGTTATTTTCGCCGTGCTGTCGGTATTTTCAAACGCCATTATCGGCGGGGTCAAATTTTTGGAAAATTTTGGCCGCTATGAAGAGATTGTAACCCCCGG
>DATDYA010000032.1:0-9641 GCA_035289165.1 Patescibacteria group bacterium | reverse complement strand
TGTTTTAACGACATCTGTGTCGAACATGTTACCTATTCTCTCCTCGACCACCTTGTATTTCCCCTCTCGCCAATTCTCTACTTCCACATTGGCATTTTGGTAAGGATCTTCATAGGGTTGCAAAGTAGCTTCAACTAATTCTTCCCAACGCGCATCGTCTTTTGCTAACGACGCTGGTCGAGAGACCGGTCTAAACATTAGCCAAATTGGCTGCCAAGTCTCGGCAAACCAATTACCACCCCGCCCCCGACTAATTGCCCACTCACCCAATATTTCGCTGTCGTACTTTACAATTTCAAAAAAATTATCCCCCTCACCAACTAAGGTATTTAACTTAACGGTTTCTTTAAAACCCTCTTTATTTTTAATTTCCAAAATTACCCCTTCTTTAGCTAAACGGTTATTTAAACCTTCCAGATATTCTACAACTTCTTCTTTGTTCATTCCGCCAAGCTCGTAATTCCCCAAAGCCACACCACTATATACCTGGCCGTTAAAACTCCAGGCATAGGCAAAAGCCGCTCCTTGGACAACCAAAGCCAAAACCACCACTGCCCCAACCAAATACAGGGTTGTTTTTAATTTTTTACCTTTAGGCTTGACAGCTTCCGCCAAGGCGTCTTCAATTTTAGTGGCGACTTCTTCCATATTAATTTAGCTAACGGTTGTGCCTTGGTAAGAAATACCCTCCAAAGCGTTACCGACTTGTTTTAAATTATTTCCTTTTAAAATAATAACTTTAATTTTATCTTTTTCGGCTTCTTGACTAGCGATTGGGTCAAAAGGCAAATTCGATCCCGGCACCCATTTGTCACCAACAATTTTTCTAAATTCTTTCCACTTAATATCTTTTATTTTCTTAGCATCCTTGAATACTTTAGGGTCCTTGTCGTAAGCGTAATCTATATTGGAAAGGTTAATAACAGTTTTAGCGCCGTACAGTTTGGCCAAACGGACAGCGACATAATCTGTTGACCAACCCGGTTTCCAACCAGCGCCGATCAAAACTCCAGTTTCCCATTTCATTTTTTTAGTCGGATCTTTGGTTACCACTGGATAAGACCACTTACGAAAAATGGTACGCATGAAGTGAGCGTTTAAACGCGTGGCATGGATACCAATCCAGTCAATATCTTCATCCGCCAATTCACTGACTCCCCGCACCCCTTCTTGATAGATTCTCGCCGTATTACCCCCTCCACAAACGATAACGAAATGATAATTTTTCTCTAGATATTTAAGGATAAACTTTTTAAACTCTTTGAGAAACGGAATATCGAATCCTTCTTTTGGCACAATGAGCGATCCGCCTAGAGATAATACGATCAACTTCTTCGGGGGTAACTTGGCCATAGCTTAAGTTTTAACTTTAAATTGTGAATTAGAGAATTTATTTTTAGGACTCAAAACCTTGTTTAAAGTATTTTTATACGCTTTATTCGCCCGATACAAACTAGGCGTCCGGTAGGCCGTCTTGCCTTTTTGCGCTCGATTGGACGAATAGTTTTTCATTTTTAAATTAATTATCTTTTTTCAAAACACCGTTTACTATCCAGCTGACGATCCACATTAACACCGCGCCTAAGAAGGCCGGCCAGAAACCTGTTACTTCAAAGCCCTTCACCATGGACGACGCTAGCCAAAACATGAGGGCGTTAATGACCAAGGTAAACAACCCTAGTGTTAATATATTCACCGGCAGGGTTAAAAGTAACACCAATGGTCGGATGAGGGCGTTAATTAAGCCGAGAATTAAAGCGGCAATGAGCGCACTGTAGAAATTACTGACCTCAATACCCGGCACCCAGGCGGCGATAGCGAGTAGCGCTAAGGCGCTAATTAACCAACGTAAAATGAGTTTCATATTTTTATAATTAAACCATCTCCTTTTTTAAGTCTTTCACTTTATTCTCCATGCTGTCAAGATATTTTTTAAGGTCCTTAACAATTTTCATCCCCTCTTCGAACTTTTCAATTCCTTCTTCAAGGTTGACATCATCTTTCTCAAACCACTTCACAATCTTCTCTAAATCGTCGTAAGACTTAGCAAAATTTGTTTTTTTATCTGTTGTCATAATCATTAATTATTTTTTTAGGCTGTTTCCGCCTCCGTTGGTTTAAATAATACCCCCTGGTCCTGATTTACCCCTCTGTTTTCAACCACTCGGCTAACCAGGGAATCCTCGGCTAATTCTATCACGATTTCCTCACCAATGTCCACATCCTTAGACCGCCGGACCAGTTTCCCGCTACGCTTCCGGACGAGGCTATACCCCCGCTCCAAAACCCGCTTCGGATCGATGTTTCTAAACAATCTTTCGCTCGAAAGTAAAAATTCATGTTTAGTGCGTACACTGTTTTCAAGAACAACCAAAATATTTTTAAACTTTTCCATTAAATTTCGGCCGGCTTGCAAGGGCGCTTCGCAACGGCTAACCACAAAGTAAAACTGCTGTTCTACTTGGCGACGCAACATCGTAATCTTGTGCTGGATTTTTTCGCTAATGTGATCAACTGAATAATCTAATTCGTTTAAAATATCCAGGCGCGACGGCACCACTCGTTCGGCCGCGTTTGATGGCGTCGAAGCTCGGACATCGGCCGCATAATCTGCCAACGTCTCATCCCGTTCATGCCCCACACCGCAAACGACTGGAGTCTTACTACCATACACTGCTCGTACCACTTCTTCGGAGTTAAAGGCTGCTAAATCTTCGAGCGACCCACCGCCACGGATCATAACCAAAACATCCACTTCCTTGGCCTCGGTATTAAAATATTTAAAAGCTTCGACTATTTCGCCTACCGCTGATTCTCCCTGCACACTAGTGTGATACAACTCGATTTCCACTCCCTGCCAGCGGTTGTTTAAAATCCGCCAAAAATCTCCCCAGGCAGCGCTGTCTCGGGAAGCGATGACTCCGATTCGACTTGGCATTTTGGGGATCTCTCGCTTACGCTCCAAAGCAAACAGGCCTTCCTTGGTTAATTTTTCTTTTAGTAATAAATAGGCCTTTTTTAAACTGCCCTCCCCCACCAATTCCACTTGTTGTACTGTTAAAGAAAACCGTCCGCTTTTGTCATGGATTTTAGGGAAACCTAAAGCTCGTATTTTCATTCCGTCTTCAAGCGGGGTACGCAATCCAAATAAAGTGGCAAAACAAGATATGCTCGCCTTTTCATCTTTTAGGTCAAAAAAAATCCATTTGCCTTGAGACACTTTGTATTGTGACACTTCCCCTTCAACGATAAATTCACCGGAAATTATGCCGTTAATCTGTTCAATGAATTGTGAAACGGTAATGATGGGTAACATTATATTCTGTTAGATACCGACGATCAGACGGTACACGCCATTAATGATTGGCGACACCAGCTCAAACAAGAAAAAGATAAAAATAAGAAGGATGATGAAACCATAACGATCAAGGAAATTCTTTACGCCCTGAGCCGAGTCTGGTAAAAATGCATACAAAATCTTGGATCCGTCGAGCGGTGGGATTGGGACTAAGTTAAATACCATAAGTAGTACATTAGCATAAACGATGATCCCGAATAATTCAGTTAAGAAACTAACTGGCATCGTCCGGAGTGGTATGGCAAAAACCAATGCCAACAATAGATTAGCTAACGGCCCAGCTAAACCCACCAGGGCTGGTCCCCAGCGCTGGTTGCGCAAGTTATATGGATTATACGGCACCGGCTTCGCATAGGCGAACAAAAACCGACCACCGGTCAGCATAAAAAGAAATAACGGCATTAAAATAGTCCCCCACAAGTCAATGTGAGCGATAGGGTTTACCGTTAAACGGCCAGCATAACGAGCGGTTGGATCCCCCAACCGATCCGCCATCCAGCCGTGGGCATACTCGTGGATGATCGCCGAGGGGATAATAATTAAAAAATAAAAGATGAGAGTTGTCGCATCCATATTGACAAAATACTTAAAATATAGTATCCTTATTTTATCTTATAAACCTTAAATACGCAAATTATGGCTAGAAATTGTGAATTGTGCGCTAAAAAGACTGTCCGGGCTAACCATGTTAGTCACTCTAATGTCAAAGTGCCAAGACGTCAAAAACCCAATCTTCAACTTTTAAAAGTTGAAGGCCAGAGCATTAAAATCTGTTCTACCTGCCGCCGAACACTCGTTAAAAAAGGTAAATAATAAAACTAAAAAATAGACAGGCCATTTAAGCCTGTCTTTTTGTTTCGATCTAAATCCTCTTAGATCAGATCTTCGGTTCAACCCGTAGGAAGAGTAGTTAGTTCCACGGTTGTAAGGGGTTAGCCTCACGCAAGACCCACGGGTCTCGACAAATATTGGCCTACCAATGGAACATATTGTAGAACCTTTTTACTCCTCCGGAGTCAAACCTATAATTTATTATACCGGAGGAACTTTAAAACGTCAAAGACCAAAAAACCGGCCTGAAAAGCCGGTTTTGAAATAATGTGTTGTTCTTAGTCTATAAAACGCTTGTAGGGGAAGATCACTTCGCGATCACCAAACCAATGCTTAATTTCATGTTGAGCTTCTTCAGGAGTTTCGGAGGCATGTACAAGGTTCATAATTGCTCTTTTCTCGGCATTAGCAACGGCTGGAGAATCAGCAGAATAGTCGCCCCGGATAGTCCCCATGTCAGCCATACTTGGCAAAGTTGCCCCACAAATCTTCCGGACCATATCGACCGCGTGAATTCCCTCTACGACCATGCGGACCAGTGGCGCCGAAACCATATAATCTACTAGCCACTTCCGAACCATCTGACCGATCTCTAAATCATCGGCTGTACCAAGATTTTCTTTGGCATCAATGCCATATTTCTCGTAAGTCCCCAAGGTCTTCTGGCCCAAACGACGAATCCAAGTTTCTTCTTTTGGATAATGCTCGTCAATCTGTCCTCGGGTTGGCTGAAACATTTCCAAAGCCACGATTTTTAAATCTCGTTGTTCGAAACGATGAATAATTTCTCCGATTAAACCTTTTTTAACACCATCTGGCTTAACCATGACGTAAGTACGTTCTTCTTTAAAATTCATATTGGTAAATAAGCTAAATAATTAAATTGGTTTAAACTGGCCTCATTATACTTAAAAAAAACAAGGGAGTCAACTCCCCTGTCGTCTAAATTGTTATCTCTTACGTTGCGGCAAATATTTGGCGAATTTAACTCTCTGTTCTTTTTCCAATCTAATTTCCGGCAACCTCTTTACATGATAACGAATGACCCGATAAAGCCAATAAGCCAAACCGACTACCCAAACGATAAGCCAAAATCTCCAAGCTAATATTGGTGCCGCTTGTTGACGAAAGAAAAACCAGACTAGACCAAACAGACCCATACCTACCCCAATATTCGAATACCGACGCAAAACTTCTCTGATCAGTCCATCTTGCCTATAATTTCTAACTATACGCAATACAATCGCGGCGACCAAAAAAACGAGGAAAAAACCTAACCAAACTAAAAACATCGTCCCCCAAGTTACTCTTGGTTGGTTAAACCAGTAATTCCAGTAAAAAAGATTCGCGATACTCATAACCTAAGACTTTTTAAAGATGAGAGAATAATGGTACTCCCCGGCCGGCGTTTTGTCAACTAATTCAAACCCCAAATCCTCGGCGATTTTAACCATATGGCTCGGCTCAGTCATTTGGGTCGAGTCAGGTCCTAAGGGACCAAGTTTTTTGGCCCAATCCACAATGTTTAAAAACCCACCGTTCTTTAATAGTCGCCGCGCTTCCTCTAAAGCTTCAGTCCGATGTTTTAGAAGAAACATGACATTAACATAAAAACAAACGTCTAGGCTACCCTCTGGTATCGGTGTTTTTCCTGGTAATTCGATATCTGACCAAATAGTCTGGACGTTATCATAGCCCTCCGAACGAACTCGACTCTTAATATTTTCCAAAATGTCTTTGATGATATCAATGGCGTAAACAATCCCCTTGTCTCCTACCACCCGAGAAGCGAGAAAAACAAAATGACCGGTGCGTCCGCACCCCATATCCGCTACCCGCATGCCACTTCCGAGATTGATGGTGGAAAAAATTCTATGCGGATCAATTAGAGCTAAACCAGCGTGAGACATAGTTTATTGCCTAATAAAAATCTTACCGACTGTACCCATTAAAAACCCTTCCATCATGTTAGTCAAAAACAACATCGCAAAAAAGATCAATACCAATCCTAACAACTTATACACGAGTCGGGAGCCACCATTAGTTCCCAAATGCTCTTCCGCCCAAGAAATTGAACCAAAATTCAACAAAAACCATTCGGTTTTTAAAACCATTACTATCCCAGCCAGGAAAAGAAGAATGCCAACAAAATATCTCATAATTTTTATTCGTGCGTTTATACAACCAGGCTCGTAATCATTTTGTGCAGAAAAGTTGTAACCTCTTGCGAGGCTGAAAGGGTGTGGATAATCAAATGGTTCCCCGCCCTGAAGGGCGGGGTTTAAATCAAATCAACTAATTTGCCCCATTGACAAAATCAATTAAACATCCCGCCCCCACTCTTACACGGTTGTTCTCAATAGTAAATATATGAGTAAAGTCGTACCTTTTAATCCACCTCTTCTCTTCATCTGACAGCTGTTCCCAATCAAAACCGGTGCCTACTTTTTTAATAATTCTAACAATTTCTTCTCCGCCGGTGGTACGGATCACGTCATCAAGTGGGTTGTTTAAATCAAAACCCGATAATATATCTCTTTTAGCTTGTTTTAGGGCCTCCTCATGAGATAATTCTCTACAATTTTTTACATAAGACACGACAAATTTATTAAGTTGCAACGGGCCCCATACATATTCTACCACTTCTCCTCTTGCCTCCTTTAAAGACTTTGGGAAATGATCATGCAAAGGATGTATATCAAATAAGTGAAGAAGTGATTCTTTGTTCATTACCTCCAGATTAGTATCTGCCAAAGAACTAATGTTTAATTTTTCCTGCATGGAAGTTAACAAGATATCTGCGTTATTAGGTTCCTCTAAATTTTTACTTCCATTATGTATAAAAAACACTGGCGTTAACTGGCCTCTCTCAATGCCCTCTGCCAATATTTCATATAAATCTTCCTTGTCGCTTGCTTGATTTTCATCGTCCTCTTGTTTGGTAGCAACTTGTCCGGCTTCGTCAAATAAAATAACAAGTCTTTGCCTCAAATCACCTTTTTCATCTGTTACTTCTAAAAACGTTTCCAACTGACGACGAGTGCCTGCTAGCCCTAATAAATCAGCTTCTATAACTTTATACCCTTTTGCTTTCAAAATTTGAGCCAAACCCTTTTCGAAGCTAGTATTGCCCGACCGCGCCACTGTCCTTACCAAAACTCCTTGTGGAAATTCATCTATTAGACCTGTCAACCTCTCAAGCTCTCCGACTCGGCATTCTTTCACACTTTTTCCTCCCCAATCTTTATTAATATCTACTGGATACCCAAGTTCGAGAGAACTAATTAACTCTGTTTGCGTAGCCACAACGCCCTCTTGGGGGTATATATCTCCCATATATTTTATTTAAAAAAGTAAATTGGAGTAAATTCCTTTACTTCACAATGCAAAGGTCCGACTGCCTTTCTTTCTGGATCTATTTCCAAACGATAGACATGTTTGCAACCTGCGATCGTGGGTGCTCCGCATTCAGAACAGAAATTTTCAAAATGTTCATACATATATTCTTATTGTTATATTGTGACTAAAATGTTTGGGCAAATGTCACAACCTTCTCATACAGTGTCTCTAAATCTTCGTCTACATGTTCTTGCACAAACTTCTTAACTGCCTGCGTGGCTGCACCAATTTCTTTTCCTGACTTTCCTTTTTCTTTCATAAGATAAGTTGCTAGAGAACCGTGCTCTCTAAACGCTTCTTTTAATACATCCTCTACTTTTTTATCTTGCGTTTCCTTTTCTAAGACAGGAGCCATACGCGAACGCAATTCGGTTAGCGCATGGACAATCCGTTCAAATGCCTTTTGTCGATCCTCATTTGACTCACCTTTGTGATGGGTAGACGCATTATCCGCATAGGTAAGAGCGAGAAGCATTTTAATTTTTTGTTCGTTCATACTTCGCATGCCCTTTTCCCCATCAACAAATAATTTTTCAAATATTTTAAGAGGACCTTGGTTTTTCTTTGGGTCAGACAAATCTTCAACAGACAAATCTGCTAGATCCAAAAGTTGCATGTGGTTCTCAATCAAATAGTCCAAGAGTTTTTGTTCTTCGGGAGAAAGTTCAACCTGCGCTTCTTGTATAATACCTCTGGCCATTTCTGCACTCTTCTTGCCATGATCACGGAAATTGGCTACTAAAGCACGGTGGTCTCTTAAATCAACTTCGCGTCTAATTATTTCTGATACTACGTCGGCAGATAATCTTAAAAATTCCTTTTGTAGTTTTGTTTCACTATACGTACCAACTTCTTTTCTAATTGCTAAGACTTCGGGCTCTAAATCGGGATATCTATCCTTATAGACGCCGGATGATAAATCTATTGCAATTGTGTAAATTAGGCGTTTAGCATCCACGATATCTTGAGGCGACGCCCCAACCCACTTGTTCTGCCTATCTGATACTGCATCATATTTTTGCGTTCCTGCTTTTCCGATGTCGTGCAAAGCTCCGCCTAGTCGTAACAGTCGCGCCTCTTGTGCTGAGAAATCTTGGGCGTGAATTTTTAAATACGAATTCAATTCTGCCACGTATAATTGAGAGTGTTCGAGAGGATCACCTTCAGTGTGATTAGGCCCATGATCCATACCCTTCATCTTTTCTGTGGCTACGGTAAATGTTCGACTCTTATCTAATTTAAATTCTTTAACAGCTTTGCCAAACTCCATGGCGGCACTGGCTTTGCGTATTTCGAGTGATGTTTGTGTGTCGTACATATTATTGTAAAATTAAATAATTCGTGAAAATCGTAAAAAATCCCTGTTAGTTTTCTTCTCGTGCGCGGGAGAGGACTCGAACCTCCAAGCCCGAAGGCACCATCACCTCAAAATGGCGTGTCTACCAGTTTCACCACCCGCGCTAATTTCCTTCATTATATCTAAAACTCGTTTAAATTTCAAGTGCTTCCTGCCCAAATACAAAGAGGCTGGATTGGCATAGAGTTTCGGCAGTAAAACCAAGGTTTCCCGTTTCGCGTATTTTAGTTGGTAGCAATCTTTATCATTTTTCCCCTTAGTTATATGCCCTTTTAGTCCTAGCGCTTGAGTTATGCGTTTTCTTAACCACAACACGTGTTTTTGACTTGCGGTAACGAAAGAGGTGTAAAACATGAGGCTTGATCGCCAACGAGGATCCCAATAATAATAAAAACACCCATCACCATCGAAATGTCCTCGTAAAAAATCTAAAAAATATTCTTCCGGTATTTCCACTTCTCCGATAGTACGGGATTTATTTGGCGACAAACCGATTTTTTGTAAAAAACGATAAAAATTTACATCACCAATTTGTATAAAATAATACTTCTTTTCGACTAAATAGAAAAAAATAGGACCTAAAAATAAAGATTTGTGGCATAATACAGCTAAAAGATTAACTAAAGATAATATGCCCAATAAAAAACTGTCCGGAATGTGGTTCAAACCAGGTCGTTAAGAAGGGTTACCAACTAG
>DATDYA010000031.1:0-29747 GCA_035289165.1 Patescibacteria group bacterium | reverse complement strand
AGATGTTCCCAAAGACACCGCGTTCAAAATTTATTGTTGAGCCCAGTCGGCGGGATACTGCCGGGGCAATGGGTTTTGTTGCCTTGCATTTGTCTTTAAGCCAACCGAATGAACCGATGGCTTTTATTCCTTCTGATCATTTTATCGTTGACCCTAAAAAATATTTAGCTTGTTTTACGGTTGCCGAAAAAATGATCAAAAAAACTGGTAAGTTATTAGATATTGGCATTGCCGCGACTTTCCCAAGCACGGTTTTGGGTTATACCAAAATTGGCAAACGGTATTTAGAAGACCATGGAGTCGAAGTGTTTAATTTTGCTGGCCATACTGAAAAACCAAATTTAACTAAGGCCACGAAGTATCTTTTGAGTGGCGAGTATCTGTGGCACGGCAATTATTACATGTGGACACCTGTAAAGTTTTTAGGGGCCGTTCAGAAACACAGTCCGGGTATTTATAGTACTTTGATGCAGATGAAAAAGTTTTTAGGTAAGGACGAAAGCAAAGTCGATGAGATTTATAACAAAATTGAAAAAGATTCTTTTGATTACGCCGTGACTGAAAAGATAAATAAAAAAGAGGTGCTAATCATCAAAGGCGAGTTCGGTTGGAGTGACATTGGGGCTTGGGATGTTTTACACAACCAGTTGAGAGATGGGGGCGATGAAGCAGGTAATGTTGTGAAAGGTAAGGTGGTTCATCTTGATACGGAAGATTCTTTATTGTATGGGCATGGCAAAAAAGTTTTGGGTGTCATTGGCTTGAAAAATGTGGTGGTGGTAGACACGGCCGACGCGCTGTTGGTCTGTCCTAAAGACAGGGCCCAAGATGTGAAGAAACTTCTGGAGGTTATAGAATCCAGGGGTGGTAAGAAATATTTATAGTCACCATGAATCTAAATACTAAGTTAAAAATATTTTCTTTAATCACTATCGTCGTTATCCCATTAATTTTGGTTTGGCGTGATCGTAAAGAGCCGGAGCCGGTCGCTCCGGTAATTGCTCGAAAAGAAATTAATGTTACCATTATCCCGGGTTGGAATTTGCGCCAAGTGGCTGAAGATTGGGCGAAGAAGGGGATTGTTACTAAACCAGAGTATGTTTATGAGCTATTAGGCGAGCCGGCCTACAATTATCCCGCCGTACGTCGGCAGGCGCCAGTTTTACCGTTAGCCAGCGACCCCCGCTGGTTTGAATTATTCAAGGACAAGCCGGCGGGAGTTTCTTACGAAGGCTATCTCTTTCCGGATACCTATCGGGTTTATGAGGGTGCTAAACCGGAAGAGATATTAGAAAAAGTTTTTGCCCATTTTGCTGATACAGTTGACGACGCGATGCGGCAAGAGATCAAAAAACAAGGAAAAGATTTGCATGAAATTTTGACCATGGCGAGCATTATTGAAAAGGAAGTAAAATTAGACACTGACCGTGCCAAAGTGGCAGATATTATGTGGCGGAGAATTAAAATGGGCTGGGCGCTCCAGGTTGATTCTAGTGTACATTATGTTGCTGACCGAACTGGAGATTTGTTCACTACTTCGGAAGAGCGGCAGGTTGATTCGCCGTGGAATACTTATAAATACCCCGGGTTACCGCTCGGCCCGATTGCTAACCCTGGCCTCGCTTCAATCAAAGCCGCCATTTATCCGGAGAAAAATGATTATTGGTATTTCATGACCGATGGGACTGGTAAAATTTATTATGGCCGGACTTTGGATGAACACAATGCCAATGTAAATAGATATTTACGATAAAAGACTATGTTAACTTCCGATTTTGATTACAATCTCCCCGAAGAACTAATCGCCCAAACACCGATGGAGCCAAGAGATCGTTCGCGCCTCATGGTCCTTGATCGAGATCTTAAAACTATTGAACATAAACAATTTTTTGAGATTACAAACTATTTAAGCCAGGGGGATCTGGTGGTATGGAACAACTCTAAAGTTTTTAAAGCCAGGCTACGCGGTAGAGTAGTGTTGGACGAAGAAGTTAGTGGTTTGGGGAAAGGTGAAATGTTGTCTGATAAAATTTTAAATACTCCGGAGGTAGAAATTTTTTTGGTTCGGCCGATGGAGAACCCCGGTGTTTGGAAGGCCCTAGCTAAACCAGGCCGGAAACTTCGTTTAGGGATGAGTGTAATATTCGCACCAGATTTTAGCGCCGAAGTAATTACGAAAGAGTCAGATGGAACAGTCTTGATCCAATTTGCGGAAGACGATGCTGAGGTTCGCGCCAAGGCCAATGCTTATGGTGAAGTACCAACCCCACCTTATGTTAAAAATATAATTAAAGGCAAAGGTGTGGAAGAAAGTTATCAAACGGTTTACGCAAAGTACGAGGGATCAGTAGCGGCTCCAACCGCTGGATTTCATTTTACACCAGCTCTTATTGAATCTTTAGAGGCCAAGGGGGTACAATTTGCTGAAGTAACCTTGCATGTTGGTCTTGGTACTTTTTTACCGGTTAAGACAGATAAAGTCGAAGACCATAAGATGCACAGTGAATGGGTAGAGCTAACAGAAAAGAATGCGGCACTTATTAACGCCGCCAAAAAAGAAGGCCGGAGGGTGGTAACAGTTGGTACGACCACTGTTCGTACTCTAGAAGGGATTGCTGCCCTCCAGAGCAAAGACTCGAACGAAGAAGTAGTACGACCATATAGTGGAGATTTAAATCTGTTTATCTTACCAGGCTTTAAATTTAAAGTGGTGGACGCCCTAATTACCAATTTTCATTTACCAAAATCTACCCTTTTGATGCTAGTTTCCGCTTTTGTTAAGGATAAGGAATATATCTTAAAAGCTTACGAAGAGGCAATTAAAGAGAGGTATCGATTTTATAGTTTTGGCGATGCGATGATTATAAAATAAACAAAAAGACGATTCAGTAAGAATCGTCTTTTAAAATATTTTTATTTTACTCAACCGTTACACCCATCTGTTTGGCTGTCCCTTCAACCATCCGCATGGCCGCTTCCACAGTGTGGCAGTTTAGATCCGGCATTTTCTTCTCAGCGATTTCTTTTACTTTAGCTTTGGAGATCTTGCCGACCTTATCTTGCAAAGGCTTGGCAGATCCTTTTTGGATATTAGCCGCCTTCTTAATTAACTCAGCCATTGGCGGAGTCTTCATGATAAAACTAAAGCTTCGATCTTCGTACACGCTGATAACTACCGGTACGACTTCACCTTTGCGATCAGCGGTTTTATCGTTGAATTCTTTACAGAACCCTTGGATGTTTACACCATGCTGACCAAGCGCTGGGCCAACGGGAGGCGCTGGGTTAGCGGCACCGCCAGAAATTTGTAGTTTGATTTGGGTTAAGATTTTTTTTGCCATATTTTTAATATATTTCAGTTCCCGAACTGAGAAGCCCTAGTTGTCTAGGCAGTGAGGGATAGTTTATCTTTTAAATCTTTTTTACTTGTAGGGCGTCTAATTCAACGGGAGTTTCACGACCGAACATGGTCACTAAGACTTTGATCTTACCGCGCTCCTCGTCAACCTGGGAAACCTTACCTTCAAAGTTTTTAAATGGGCCATCGACAATGCGGATAACATCATTTAAACCAAGGTCAATCTTGTGCTGTGGTTCAGTAGCCGCGACGCGTTTGATCAGGTTGTCTACTTCTTTTTGGTCAATCGGAGTCGGGGTGGTCCCGGAACCAACGAAACCAGTAACATTGGGGGTGTTGCGAACTACATACCAGGAGTCATCGGTTACCACCATTTCAACCAAGACATAGCCAGGGAAGATTTTTTCTTCGACAGTTGTTCGTTTCCCATTTTTAATTTTAATTTTCTTTTCTTTTGGAACCATGACATTAAAAATTTTGTCTTGCATGGCAAAGGATTCAACGCGTTGTTCTAGGTTGTGTTTTACATTTTCTTCGTAACCACTGTAGGTATGCAGAACATACCAGCGCTTACCTAAATTGAGGGTTTGTTTGGCCATAGTAAAATAATGGGCTTTGAATTTACTTTAAAATAAATTCTAGTCCGAGGTTAAAGACATAATCCAGGCCGGCAAAGAATAGGGCCAAGCTGATACTCATTCCGATAACCAAAAGACTATAATTTATAGTCTGTTTCTTGGTGGGCCAGGTCACTTTCTTCATCTCAGCGTAAGAGCCAAGAAAATAGTTTTTTGCTGAAGTTACAACTGACATAATATTTTGGTTTTAAAAACAGCCTTTTCGGCCGCTTATGATGAAGTAATACTACTTCCTTTACGGCTTTTTGTCAAGGGAAAGTGTCCACAGAGTAAAACCCCTCCTGGAGTAGGAGGGGCGAACGCGGTCTAAATATCTAGATTTTCGACGCTCTTGGCATGCGTTTGGATGAATTTTTTACGTTCTCCAACGTCGTCTCCCATGAGTATTTCAAAAGTTTCGTTGGCTTTACCAGCGTCTTCGACAGTAACATTTTTAATAACGCGGTTCTCGGGGTTCATGGTAGTTTCCCAAAGTTGTTCCGGGTTCATTTCTCCCAAACCTTTGTAACGTTGGATGTGTACTTTCATACCGTTTATAACCATAGCTTGACTTTCGGTTTCTTCAGCATTTTCTTCAGCTGGTGTTTCTTCGTCGGCCGCCCCTTTGGTTTTTGGAGCTTTTTTGTTTTTTTCGTCTCGACTCGCACCTAGCCCACTTAAGATTTTTTCCTTTTCTTCATCGTTAAACGCATATTGCATGTCTTTACCGTATTTAACACTGTATAACGGTGGTTGAGCGATGTAAATATGATTGTCAGTAATCAGATCGGGGAAATAGCGGTAGAAGAAGGTTAATAGTAGGGTTCGGATGTGGGCGCCATCGACATCCGCATCAGTCATGATGATAACGCGGTCATAACGAAGTTTGGAAATATCAAATTGTTCACCGATATTGGTGCCGAGGGCGATGATTAAAGACTTAAGTTCATTGTTGGTTAGAATTTTATCCAAACGAGCTCGTTCAACATTCAAAACCTTACCGCGCAACGGGAGGATAGCTTGGTGTTCTCGGTTACGGCCTTGCTTCGCGCTGTTGTGGACAAATATTCCGCTGGCGAGGGCAAAGTTGTGGGTATGTGGTACTTCGATATCGTAGACGTCAGTTGGCTCGGCGACAGAATCTAATTTGGAAATTTTGTTGGAGACAGATTTTGTAGTATTAATTTTGTCTAGAGTTTTTAGCTCATCATCTGGGGTTAAATCCCTCGCTTCTTTGTAATTACCATCATGTAACATGAAACGATGGTCGGGAGTACAAATTAGTTCCTCACCATTATTTAAAATAATTTTAATAACTTCAACTTGAAATTTGGTAATTCTTGGATTAAGTATTGGTGCTGTTTCGACGTTACCTTTATCATTTATGGTATAACAGAAGTTCTTTTTCCCTTGTTTTTCTTCTTCCACCAATTCTTCGAATGAAACAGATCTCCCATCTGCCAAAGCTACTTTAGTTTTTCCATCCCAACATCCTCCAGCACTATCTCCCTCCACAATAAATAATTCAGATTCTTCAGAGTTACGGCTGGAGCAGTCAGCCAGCTTACCGGGGAGAGTAAATCCTTCCAGGGCACCTTTACGTAAAATAGTATCACGAGCAATTTTAGCGGCGGAGCGGGCTCTTGCAGCTAATAAACATTTACCAACGATAGCCTCAGCATCTTTCGGATGTTCCTCAAGATATATGAGGAAAGCATCTCCCATCACAGATTCAACGGCTACCTTAGCTTCGGTATTGCCAAGCTTAGATTTAGTTTGACCTTCGAATTGTGGTTCGCGTATTTTAATGGAGATAACAGTGTTTAGACCTTCTCGTACGTCTTCACCACTTAGGTTCCCATCTTTTTCTTTCAGAATATTTTTGTTACGGGCATAAGTGTTTAAACTACGAGTTAAGGCACCGCGGAAACCAGCGACGTGCGTGCCACCATCTAAGTTGTGAATGTTGTTGGTAAAGGCAAATAAAGACTCGGTATATTCATCTGTATATTGCAAGGCGATTTCTACATTGACATCTTCATATTCCTTATCTACATAGAAGATAGTCTCGTTTTTTATTTGTGAATTATGGGTTAAGTAACGGACATAGGACGCGACACCGCCCTCAAAGTAAAATTGGTAATCGGGGCGAGGAAACTGAAGAGCAGTTTTGTCCACTGCTCTTTCTTCTTCGGAGCGTCGGTCACGGATAATAATGTGGATGCCTTTAGAGAGATAGGCATACTGGCGCAAATGATCAACGATTATACCCCATTCAAAATCAATGGTTTCAAAGATGCTATCATCAGGTCGGAAGGTAATGGTGGTGCCAGTGTCTTTACATTTACCGATGGCATGTACCTTTTTTTGTGGGTTACCAGTTTTGTATTCTTGAATCCAGACTTGGCCATCGCGGTGTACTTCGGCTTTGGTATATGTGGAAAGAGCATTCACAACAGAAACACCAACGCCGTGCAAACCACCAGAAATTTTGTAACCGCCATCACCGAATTTGCCGCCAGCGTGTAATTTAGTCAAAACTAATTCAAGGGCGCTAATTTTTTGTTGGGGATGAATATCCACCGGGATACCGCGGCCGTTATCTATGACCTCAACCAGGTGGTCGGGGAGCAAGGTAACGATAATTTGGGTACAATAACCAGCCATGGCTTCGTCAATAGCGTTATCTACGACCTCCCACACTAGATGGTGTAAGCCGGTAGGTCCGGTTGAACCGATGTACATACCGGGACGACGGCGTACTGCCTCAAGTCCTTCTAGGACGGTAATATTTTTTGCACTATAGCTACCATCGGATTTTGAGGCAGTTTTTTTGGCAGGAGCTGGTTTCGGGGCAGGGGCTTTGGCCGGTTCCTCCACATGGCCATGAACTTTGCGGATAGGCATAAGATTAATCAAAAAATCAATAAAAAATAAGGGTTAAAACCGTAGTTATTTTATCATAAAAGTGTGTTTGCCACAAGGGTTGTAAGGCATATTTTAAAAAAGCGGGAAATAGGGTATACTATAAGGGCATTATGTTAAATATTTATCAACAAAAGAACAACCAACACCCGGTAGCTGAACCAAAGGCTGAAGTGGTGAAGGAAAAGAAGCCTGGTATTAATGCCTATGTTGACCCGACCGGCGAATTTGGCACCAAAGAATATAAACTTAGTGTTTGGTATGTTAAGCACAAGGTGTTTTTGTACCGCTCGGCGGTTGTGGGGCTCGTCTTAGCCATACTCGGGCTATGGGGGTTTAGTTTGTGGCAGTGGGGAGACTGGGTTATTTTTGGAGTAGACAGCGACCGTCGTACTGAACAAGGACTAGCAACATTCCCGGATTATACTTTAGTAAATGAAAATTTAAAACCACAGGGTTTACAAATTTTTGGTACGCAAGTTTTGCCAGGAGGGGTGAATAAGAGTGACCTCGTGACCGAAGTTAGCAACCCTAATCCGAGGCTTAAGGCTGAATTTGATTATTATTATCAGCTAGGCGGTGATGTCAAAACTGAAATCAGACGAGGTTTTGTTTTGCCCGGATCGCGAACTTTGATTGCCGAACTAGGAGTTGAAAATAATTTTGGTAGCAACACTTTGGTAATTGAAAATATGGCTTGGAAGAGGATATCTCCCCATTTAGTCACCGAAGTAGATGCTTGGCAGAAAGAACGATTGGATTTTACGGTTGAAGATTTTAAATTTGCGGCCGCGGAGGAGGGTGGAGCCAATGCCAATATAATTACTTTTAAACTACGGAATAATACACCTTTTGGTTATGTTGAACCGAAATTTTACATTGCCTTGGTTCAAAATGGAGAAAGTTTGGTAGCCATTGTCCCTTTGCAGTTAACCTCACTCCGGTCTTTAGAAGTGAGGGAAGTGGACTTAAGGCATTTTGTACCAAGTCTACGAGCGACTGATGCGATAATTTTCCCGCAGATTGATTTATACAACCGCACGGTTTATTTGGCGCCGGAAAAATAGTTATGCCCTGGTTAACAAAACTTTATAGCAAAAGTATAGATTGGTGGCTCTTGCTTTCGGTTTTACTTTTGGTCGCTTTGGGACTAGCGGGAATTTATAGCGTTGATTTATCCCGTGGTGGAGAACTTGTTTATTTTAAAAAACAATTACTAGCCGCTGGCATTGGAATTGTTTTGTTAGTAGTCGCTGGGCTTAGACAATATTCTTTTTTTCGTTATACGGCCAAGCTCTGGTATTTATTTGCTCTAATTTTATTAGTTGCAGTTTTATTTTTTGGCCGAACAATACGTGGTACAACGGGTTGGTTTTCGGTGGCGGGTTTTTCTTTTCAGCCCGTTGAGTTAGCAAAAGTGGGATTAATTTTAATGTTGGGTTACGTTATTGCAAATTTTGGTCGGCGTTTTGAGCGGTCATTATTTTTTTATGGCACACTCGTAATGACTTTTGTCCTCATTGCTTTAATTATGTTACAACCAGATTTAGGTTCGGCAGTCATGTTGGGGATGATCTGGTTTGGAATAATGTTATTAGTCGGCGCCCGCAGATGGCATATATTGAGTTTGGTGGGCGGGGTTTTAACTTTTGGAATTTTGGCCTGGTTTTTCCTTTTACAGCCTTACCAAAAAGAAAGACTGCTTACTTTTATGGATCCAGGACGCGATCCATTGAGTGCGGGGTATAATGTTAACCAGTCGATTATCGCGGTCGGAGCCGGGCAGTTTTTTGGGCGCGGTTTAGGTTTTGGTTCTCAAAGTCAATTACGTTTTTTGCCTGAAGCGCAGACAGACTTTATTTTTTCGGTTATTGGTGAAGAGTTGGGTTTTGTTGGAGTTTTAGTTTTGCTTGGTTTGTATGGAGTTATAATTTGGCGATTAGTTAAAATTGTGCGTGAAACCGCCGATGATTTTGTGGCAGTCGTAGTTTCGGGGATTGTTATTTTATTTTTTACTCAATTTTTTGTAAACATTGGGGCGAATATTGGGATCCTGCCGGTAACCGGTGTGACCTTGCCTTTTGTTAGTTATGGCGGGTCATCGCTTATGATCAACCTTCTCTTGGTTGGTATTGCGGAGAGTATGGTGATCAGGAAATACTAATTTTAAACAAACAAAAACTCGTTTTCAAAGCGAGTTTTTTGTTTTTTCACGACCAAAGAGTTAAACTCACTTTTTTAAGTGACTGGTCATGATACTGTAATATTGCCTTTTTAGCAAAGTCATGGTAGGATATCTAGAGTAATTTTGGCTAAAGTAAGGGAATTTAATTGTTAATAAGATGCCTAGGTTTAAAATAAAATCCAACTATAAACCAGCTGGTGATCAACCAAAGGCCATTGAAGTACTAACACGCGGCCTGGTTAGCGATTTTAAAAAGCAAACCTTATTAGGCGTGACAGGCTCAGGAAAAAGTGTAGTAGCAGATACATTGGTATATATAAAAATTGACGATATCATCAAGTGTATAAAAATCGGATCACTTATTACAGAATTATTTGTAAAATATAAAGACAATATTAAGGAGTCGCATGGTAGAACGGAAATCCTTTCCGCGGATGATGTTAAAGAAGAGATTTTTGCGTGTAGTTTTGATCCAAACACAAAGAAGTCTGAATGGAAGCGTATACTACAATTTGTACGTCACTTGTCTCCAGATAAACTGTATGAAGTAACAAGCCAATGTGGACGTACCGTTGTTGTGACAGGGGATCATAATTTTTTTGTTTTTAGAGACGAGAAAATGTGTTTAGTTAGAACCGATGAGATAATTACTACAGATCGGCTACCTTTGCCTAGAAAATTAGATGAACCCGTTTGTAGTTTAACTAATTTAGATTTAATAAAATATTTGTCGAAACAGAGGAAATACTATCTTAACGTTCCAACATTTAGTGATGTTTATAAGTGTCATGGCAAAGAAATTAATGACATTTTGGGTAAAAGTAAATGCTGGAGTATAGTACATAAAAATGAGCGCATTAAATTGAGCGAATTTCAAGAGTTATTTTTTCGCTTCCCTGATTTAATAAAAAATGCGACAATTGGCTCAAAGATTTCTCGTTACCAATTTCCCACATCTTTTACGCTTGATGATGTACTACTACGTTTAATTGGGTATTATATAGGAGAAGGACACGCAGAAAAAAATTATATTATTTTATCTACTGGTGATAAAGAGGTGATGAAGGGGATTTTTTTATGGTGTAAACGTTTTGGTCTTCATTTCCACCACCGTCCTGGTACTTTTGATTACCAAATATCCTCTTCTGTATTTACTGATTTACTTAAGGAATGGTGTGGTGATAAATCTAAAAATAAACACCTGCCAAGTTTTTGGCCCCAGTTATCTAACCGTCAGCTATCCCAATTATTAAGTGCATATTTTTCGGCTGATGGTTGTGTAAACACAATGATAACCGTATCTTGTGCTACTGTAAGTGGCCAACTAGCGGCAGAGATAGCCTACGCATTATTACGTTTTGGGATTGTAGGTAGGATAAAAAAACGTTTGGTCCGTATTCCTAATACTCAACGAAAAAGTGATGTATGGGAAGTGCAAATTTCTGGGCAAGAATTTATACATGCTTTTAGCAATAATATTGGTTTTACTATTAAGAGAAAGAATATAAGCTTAGGGGGCTGTTTTAGAGATAGGACAAATACTAATGTTGACATTCTGCCGGTAAACCGGTGGTTTCGTAAAGTTAGGATGGCGTATAATATATCTCAAAAAACACTAGCCTTGGGGGCTTCAGTAAACAGAAGCTATATTTCCATGATTGAAACCGGAAGCCGACCTCCTTCAAGGGAGGTGTTTGACGGTTTGTTCAGGGTTATAAAGAAAGAATCGCGAAAAAATTTAAAGTTTTTTGATATTAATGAAATTGAATTAGTCGGGAGTAATAGTGAACTTTTTTGGTCAAAAATATGCTCAGTAAAGGAAACTCCGGGGGTTGATTATGTTTATGATTTTGCTGTTGAGGATAATGAGACTTTTCTTGCTGGTAGTGGGGGGCTTTTTGTACATAATACTTTTACGATTGCCAATGTTATCGAGAAAGTCCAGATGCCGACTTTGGTTATTGCTCATAATAAAACTTTAGCCGCCCAGCTTTGCAATGAGTTCCGGGATTTTTTTCCAGATAATGCCGTGGAATATTTTGTTAGTTATTATGATTATTACCAACCAGAGGCATACATTCCTCACAGCGATACTTATATCGAAAAAGAAGCTCAGATCAATGAAGAAATTGATCGCCTACGTCATGCTTGCACACAAGCTTTGTTATCACGGCCGGATGTGATTATCGTTGCTTCGGTGTCTGCCATCTATGGACTTGGTTCACCGAAAGAGTATGAACGAATTGTTTTACACCTGCGTCGAGGTCAAGCTTTAGATCGTCGGGGTATGATGGAGCAATTAATCAGCATGCAGTTTACTCGCACTAACGCGGAATTAAAACGCGGGACATTTTTAATGCGCGGCCAGGTTTTTGAAATAATGCCGATTAACGAAGAAATGATTTATCGTTTTGAAGTCAGTGACAAGATTGAACGAATCGAGTGGGTTGATCCAGTCACCCGGAAAGTAAAACGAGAAATTGAAGACGCTTGGTTTTTTCCAGCGCGACATTATGTCGTCAGTGAAGATTTGAAAAATACCGCGTTTTCTAGCATCCAGGAAGAATTAGAAGTTCGCTTAGCAGAATTAGAAAAAGAAGGCAAAGTTTTGGAGCATGAAAGATTAAAACGTCGCGTGCGTTATGATTTGGAGATGATTAAAAACCTTGGTTATTGTAATGGCATTGAAAACTATTCTCGACATTTTGATGGGCGATCCCCCGGCGAGCCGCCGTTTACTCTGTTAGATTATTTTACGCATGGTGCGAAAAAACAGGGGAGCGGCAAATTTTTAACGGTGATTGATGAATCTCACGTCACCATTCCCCAGTTACGCGGTATGTATGCGGGGGATAAATCTCGTAAGGATGTGCTTATAGAACACGGTTTTAGATTACCAAGTGCACGAGACAACCGACCGCTTCAGTATACGGAGTTTGGTCAAAGGGTTGATCAGGTCATTTATGTTTCTGCTACGCCCGACCAATATGAATTGTCGGAAAGTGAACAGGTGGTCGAGCAGATTGTGCGCCCCACTGGGTTGATCGATCCAGAAATTATTATTCAGCCGGTGACCGGTGGTAAAAACAATAAATCTCAAGTGGAAGATTTAATGGAGCGAATTGTACAAAGAGTCGGACAAAACGAACGGGCGTTAGTGACAACCCTTACCAAAAAAATGGCGGAAGACTTGAGTGAATACTTGAAAGAAAAGAAGATGAAGGTGCGCTACTTGCATAGCGACATAGACACCCTAGAAAGAATCGAGGTTATTACCGATCTACGGCTAGGGAAAATTGATGTAATAGTTGGTGTCAACTTGTTGCGTGAAGGGTTGGACATGCCCGAAGTATCTTTGGTGGGAATTTTGGATGCCGATAAGGAAGGATTTTTACGCAGTGCCACCAGTCTTATCCAGACTATTGGCCGGGCGGCTCGTAATGTCAACGGGCAGGTTATTCTGTATGCGGATGTTTTAACCGGTTCAATTAAAAAAGCGATTGAGGAAACCAGTCGTCGTCGGGTGATACAGTTAAAATATAACAAAGACCATGGAATTACCCCGAAGACAATTGAGAAAACTATTCGAAACATTTTAGAAGAATTTGGCATTAGAGACAAAACTAAAGATAAGAAAACGGGACGGAAGACAGATAGATTAGGTCTGACTGACCTGGATACTTTAGGCGACGCTCGTCCATTAGAAGAGATTATTAAAGATAAGGAACGACAGATGAAAGAGGCGGCCCAAGATCTAGAATTTGAACTGGCGGCAATTTTGCGCGACGAACTTAGGGAATTGCGGATGCGAGTAAAAGTGAGGAAGTAAGTGTTTGACAGCCTAAGTTTTTACGGGTAAGCTAGGAAGTAGTTCTTTAAACCAGGTATATTAAGGGTAGCGACCCATTTAGGGCCGTTTTTGGCGTATTTATGCAAGAGAAAATAATTATTAAGGGGGCGCGGGAGCACAACTTAAAGAATATTTCTTTAGAATTACCGCGCAACAAGATGATCGTGTTCACTGGTTTGTCTGGTTCCGGCAAGTCGTCTTTAGCTTTTGATACTATTTTTGCCGAAGGACAGCGTCGTTACATTGAAAGTTTGTCGGCTTATGCGCGACAATTTTTGGGCGGCATGCAGAAGCCAGATGTCGAAGAGATTGAAGGCTTATCTCCGGCTATTTCGATTGACCAAAAAGCTCACAGTGCTAACCCGCGTTCTATCGTTGCGACTATTACCGAGATTTATGATTATCTCCGTGTTTTGTATGCGCGGATTGGTGAGCCGCATTGTCCGATTTGCGGAACAAAAATTGAAAAGATGACGACCGACGAAATGCAGACAAAATTTAAAAATAATCTACAAGATAAGAAAGGGGAGACAGTTATCTTGTCTCCTGTTGTTCGGGGTCGTAAGGGTGAGTACTACCAAATGTTGTATGATCTGTATAACTCTGGTTACCTCGAAGTTAGGGTGGATGGAAAACTAAAAAGTTTACGTGAGCGGATTATTTTACAAAAAAATAACAAGCATACGATTGAGGTTGTGGTAGATAAAATTCCTTTACAGGGAAAGCTTATTAGTAAAGAAGAAACTAGGCGATTGGGGGAAGCGATTGAGACAGCGGTGGACTTGTCGAACGGTTTATGTACCGTGATTTACGGGGATAAAAGCGAACAAATATTTAGTACGGAATATTCTTGCCCTAAAGATGGGTATAGTTTTCCGGAAATTGAACCGCGCTTGTTTAGTTTTAATAGTCCTTATGGGTATTGCCCGGCTTGTACTGGTTTGGGGACAAAAGAATTATTTAGTGAAGAAATTTGTCCGCGTTGTAATGGGAAAAGGTTGAATGAAAATGCTCTAGCGGTTAAAGTGGCCAACCGGAATATTTGGGAGACTACCAATTTGCCAATTGGTGAGGCCCGAGAGTTTTTTGCCGAGATAGATATGGAGTTAAACGAACAGGAACGAGAGATATCTGGCGCGGTTTTAAATGAGATCAACAGTCGTTTACAGTTTATGTATAATGTCGGTTTGCACTACTTAACTTTGAATCGGCGGGCGGGAACATTGTCTGGTGGTGAAGCCCAGCGTATTCGTTTGGCTTCGCAGGTCGGGACAAAGCTAGTCGGAGCTTTATATGTATTGGATGAGCCGACGATTGGTTTGCACCAAAAAGATAATGAGCAGTTAGTAAATACTCTTCGCAATCTTTGCGACATTGGCAATACCATTATTGTCGTTGAGCACGATGAGGACACGATTAAAACCAGTGATTGGATTGTAGATTTTGGGCCAGGGGCAGGTAAACATGGTGGGGAAGTGGTGTATTCGGGGCCTTTAAAACAAATGCTTGCCCCGTCCAAAAAGACTGACAATTTTGGTAGTTTGGTGATCGGGAGTGCGGTATTATCTTTAACCGGTAAATATTTAAGACGCGAGGTCAGTATCCCAGTGCCGGAAGAAAGAAGAAAAGTTGATGCCGCGACACCCAAACTAAAGATTAAAGGGGCGTATGAAAATAATCTAAAAAATTTATCAGTGGAGATACCATTGCGTCGGTTTGTTTGTTTGACCGGTGTCTCCGGATCGGGTAAATCGACTTTTATGCATAGTGTTTTGCGTCAGTCGGTTGTTAACCGGTTGTTTCGTATAGATAATAAACCGGTCAAATGCAAAGAAGTCGTGGGGACAGAATACATTGATCATATTGTTACGATTGATCAAAACCCGATCGGCCGGACTTCTCGGTCTAACCCGGCAACTTACACTAAGGCGTTTGATCAGATCCGCGAGTTGTTTGCTTCGACCACGGAAGCCAAATTGCGCGGTTATGGCCCGGGACGGTTTAGCTTTAATGTCCCATCTAACCCACCGCATGAGGATTCGCATCGAGGGATGGGCGGTCGTTGTGAAAATTGTGAAGGCAAGGGTATGTTAGAAATTGAGATGCATTTTTTACCAAGCGTAGAAATTGTTTGCGATGTTTGTAAGGGTAAACGTTTCAACCAAGAAACTTTGCAAGTACATTATAAAGACAAAAATATCGCCGAGATATTGGAAATGACGGTTGAAGAAGCGGAAGACTTTTTTAAAGACATCCCACTCATTAATGACAAATTAAAGATGTTGAACGAAGTAGGGTTGGATTACTTGACCCTCGGGCAATCAGCGACGACTTTGTCCGGTGGAGAAGCACAAAGAATTAAATTATCTCGTGAATTAGCCAAGCGCGGTACCAATAAGACACTTTATTTATTAGACGAACCGACGACCGGCCTACATTATGATGATGTGCGAAAGCTGTTGTATGTTCTGCAGAGGTTAGTTGCCCAGGGTAATACGGTTATGATCATTGAACATAATCTTGATGTTATTAAGTGTGTTGATTGGATTATTGACTTGGGTCCGGAAGGCGGTGACAAAGGCGGAGAGCTGGTGGCAACTGGTACGCCAGAAGAAATAGCAAGGCGTTCAACTACGAGTTATACTGGAAAATATTTGAAGGGTATACTGTAAGTTAAAAACACCGGCAAGCCGGTGTTTTTAAAAAGCCGGAATTAATTCAAGTATTCGTTGACCGCTTCCGCGATCGTTTCCATAATTTTCGTAAATTTTTTTAGATCAGGTTGAAGTAGGGTAACTCGGAATCCATACAGGTTGGAATTAAAACCACTGGATAACGGCACAACGCAAATTCCTTTTGAAGCTAGCAAATAATAAACAAACCGTTTATCTAGGTTGGGGGAGTCAATAAAAGGCTTGATGATTTTTTCAACATCTGGGTTAGATAGGGCCAAGGTTTGTTTGTTGTTTAGCACGCCGGGCTCAAAGAGTATGGTCATGTAAAATGCCCCGTAAGCTTTGTTGATTTTTAAACCAGGAACTTGGGAAAAAATTTGGTAAGCCAGTTGGGATTTTTCCCAAAATTTAGCATTACGCTCCGCCAGATAAGGATAATATCTCGGGTCACCCATTATTTTTGGTAATACTTTTTGGGGGAGGGTAGTCGAACAGACTTCCAGCATCTTGGCGTCTAGGATAGTTTTGGTGTAGCGAGCAAAGTCGCTGTCTTGGTCACGGTTATAAAATTCAATCCAGCCACAACGTGATCCGGGCCAAGGGAACTCTTTGGAAATGCCGCGCATGGCGATGCCTGGTACTTGGCCAATTACTGAAGCTAATTTTTTATGATTAACGCCGCCGTAAAAAAGATTGGAGTAAATCTCGTCGGAAATCATGAAAAGATTATATTTTTTAGCCAGAGCGACGATTCTGCCGATTACTTCCTGGGAATAAACCATGCCGGTGGGGTTATCCGGATTAACGATAAGAATGCCAGATATCTCGGGATATTGATTAATTTTATTTTCCAAATTTTGTAAATCTGGATACCAGTTATTGTCGGGATCCAGGCGATAGGTCAGGTGTGGAGAGTTGGCATGGGCGGCCTCGGCCGATGAATGCGTCGAATAAGCGGGGTTTGGCCCGATAACCCGGGCATTCTTATTTAGATAATTGTAGATAGTAGCGATCGCATCGCCCAGACCGTTAAAGAAAAGAATATCGTCCGGTGTAATTTGTGCCCCACCCTCGATGTTTCTTTCATAGGCGATATATTCACGGGTAGCTAAAAGTCCTTTGGTTGGGGAATAACCAAAGCTGGAGTTATCGTTTTTGGTAGTGTCGGAAATGATGTCTTTAATCCATTGCGGGGGATATTCGCCTTGGGCGATTGGATCACCGATGTTTTCCCAGATGATCGGTAAACCAGTTTTTTGAATTTTATTTCCCACTTCAACGATTTCTCTTATCTCATACTTCAGTTCATCGGCCCCAGGGTGGATGATGTTGTTGCGCATGTTTTTATTGGATAATATTCACGTTGGTCGGTAGCTTCTTTTTTATCACTGCCAAATCAGCTTTTGAATAGTTATTACCAGACAGGTTAAGAGTTTTTAAATTTTGTAAATTACCAAGTTCGTAGGGTAACCCAGTGAGTTGGTTGTTAGACAGGTCAAGGACCTGTAAATTTATTAATTGTCCTATCTCCGTCGGGACGCCAGTCAGGTTATTATTACTGGCGGTTAGGTATTTAAGATTCTTTAGTTGTCTAATTTCCGCTTGGATTGCCCCAGTAAGTTGGTTGTTGGAAATGTTTAACTCTTCAAGGTTGGTCTGTTTAAAAACGTATTCAGGAACGGATTTTAAACCTCGGTTACTTAAATCTAGTTTGTTATTTATTGTTGCTGTTTGTTCTGATCGTAGCGTACAGCCACCGAGCAACAGTGCGCCTAGGATAGTTATTAAAATTAATTTTTTTTTCATGTGGTTGCTTTAACTGGAAAGTTTGTTTAATACAAGTTTGGATTTTTGAATGGAATAAGCGCTAATACTACTGCTTCAGTATAATAGGTAGTTCGGTCCGTTGCGTCGCCAGTCAAAATTCCCACCGCCCCATTTTGTTGCTTAGAATTATAGCGTTTAAAAACAATGTCATCGGCCTCGCCTAGCTCCTTGCCTTGTTTAATTAGTTTTATTATTTCTTTCGGGAGAAAAAAGGTACCAGTTTTTGCTTTGCCGTATTTTTCTTGAGATTTTATTACTACCCAGGCAAAGGCCGTCATTTCTTCTCCGGCTGTTTCTACGCCACCCTCGATCCCAACATAGAAATCGGCGCCTTTGATTTCTTGGAAAGCGTTATTCACCCGGTTGGTGGCTCCAGTAAGTGTTTCGGCGTCAGTAGAAGGCTGTTCACCAACATTAGAGGGGACAGTAACACTGATAAATTCAAATTTATCGTTTGATAACATTTTTGCAAAGCCATTTTTAATCGCCTGTATTTTTACTGGATTTTTTGAGGCCACGATTACTTTTCTCATAAAGGCGGTGTTTACCTTAAGATTTCTTCGACAGTTGCATCGGCAAATATTTTCATGGTGTCGAAAATTTTTAATCGGGGGTGTTTCGGGATGAGTAGTTGAAGGTCGGTGCAAGCGAGCGCGACACAGTCAACGTTTTTCTTTTCAAAGTCATTGATTATCTCGATAAGCTCCTCACGGTCTTGGTTTTTTTGTTGTCCCGTAACCAGGTTAAGAATAAATTTTCCCATTTTTGCTTGTTGGTAATCGTTGGGCGTTACATGAGTAATGCCGTTTTCTTCGAAAGCGGTTTCGTATAATTTGTTTTGGATGGTCGCGGAAGTAGAAACTATGCCAACTTTATGCAGGTTGTTTTTTTTGAAGAACTTTATTGTTTCTTCGATAATGCTTAAAACCGGGATATTAACCGTTTCTCTGATTTCTTTGATAAAAACATGAAGAGAATTACAAGGTATAACTAAGAAATCCGCACCCGCTGTTTCTAATTTCTTTGCTTCGTCGATTAGAAAGGGGATATACCTTTCCGAGCCGATATTTTTGGTAATGAGATCTTCTTCGATCTGATAAGGTAAAGGAACACTGGCAATAATTATACCTGGCCGGGCAGATTTTGTTTTTTTGTAACATGAAAAAACAATATCTAGATAAAATTCTGCGGTTGTTTCTGGGCCTAGCCCGCCGATTATGCCGACGGTTTTCATAGTTTAGTCCTTTTTATTGTACTCGGTTGAGGGGCTGATAAATATAATTTGCGTTAACGTTTTTCTCGGTATATTTATTAACGACATAAGGAACGACGAAGCCAAACATAATCCCAATAAGCAAAAATAATAAAGCGAGCGGAACGTCGTTTCGGCCGCCTTTAAGATTTTTTGTCTTTTTCATTTCTTCATAGGCGTCATTTTGTGTCTTGGCTAATTGGCTAAAAACAACGGCCGATATGACCGCTCCCAATACGGTGATTAGGCTGGCATAATAGTCAAAAATAGAGATGATTATAACAATCACCAAAACATAGAGGATAGATCCGATCAAAACCCGTCGGCCTTTTTGAACGGTATTAAGTAGTTTACTGTTTCGATAATAAAATATGGCTGGTAAAATAGGGCTTAGCAGTAGGGCAAAAAATACCCAGTTTTTGGGGTTATAAAGAAGTTCTTTTTGGCTATAATTTGGTTCGGTCATATTACTTATAATTATTATTTATTTTTTAATTGGTCTCTAATTTCTCGGAGTAGTAGTACTTCTTCGGTGGGTCCAACCGGCTTGGCTTCTTCTTTTTTCTTTAGTTTGTTTAGTTGTTTAATTATTATAAATATGGCGGCGGCGATAATTAGAAAGTCTACCACAGTATTAATAAATAAACCATAGTTTAAGGTGATCGCCCCACCGGTTTCAGATGCCTTTTTAAGAGTAATAGAAAAATTAGAAAAATTTATTCCTCCAATTAGTAGCCCAATGGGCGGCATTATAATATCAGTGACTAGTGAACTTACGATTTTGCCGAAGGCTCCGCCAATAATTATGCCGACCGCCATGTCGATGACGTTTCCTTTTACGGCGAATTCTTTGAACTCTTTTAACATATGGTTAAATTTAGTTTACTACATTTTCCAGAATCCTAGGTACCATTTCTTTTTTTGCTCATCAGTAATTTTTTGTCTTTTTTCATAACAACTCCACGGCTTTTTAAATACTAGTTACCCCCAACGGTAATCCACCGCTTCGAGCGGTGCGACTCGAAAAGGTTTGACCGTTCCTTAAGAACAAATAGCATAGTATACTTTCCTCCGGTGGCTTGATGAAAAAACCACACCACCGGCAGAAAGGCATATTATGTCTACGAACCTTTACACCAGTCTAGCTCATTCACATTGGGATTGTAAATACCATGTGGTATTTATCCCTAAGTATCGACGAAAAGTGCTCTGGGGCAATATCCGACCACATCCATATGTTCTTTTCAATTCCACCTAAACATGCGGTTTCCTCAATCATCGGATTTCTGAAAGGCAAAAGCGCCATTGCGATCGCGAGACAGTTCTCCGGTAAACAAAGAAACTTTACGGGAGAGAACTTTTGGGCACGAGGTTACAACGTTTCGACCGTCGGTTATGACGTCGTAGAGATCAAACAATATATTCGCGAACAGGAAGGCAATGACCAGCGAAACGAAGGTACATTTTAATTTTATTCACTAACGTCGGTCCGTGACCGATCGCCCTTGGGGCGATCCTACTCATCAAGCCACCGGCTTTGCCGGTGGTGTCTAACTATTTGATTTAAAATTTTTTTATCTATGATGCCAGCATTATAAAATTATTTTACAAATCGTTTTAACACCTCGTCAAATTCTTTAAAAGACAGCAAAGAAGTCCGAGATGCTGGTATAAGTGAGTCGCCAGCTACAAGTGGTGTAGGATCAACATCTAACACGTTAGCTACGTCTACCTCGCCACGAGCAATCATTTCTTTAAGATTGGCGAAAGCATCACGAAATTTGCCTTCTGCTCTTTGAGCATCCCAATCCTCCACCATCTTTTGTTCGCCCTCCGTCCTTTCACTGGCCGGTTTGGCATAAACAGCGTCCCTCTTTTCTCTCTCCGCTTTATTTAAGGCCAAACACACACTGCGCAAATCAAATACCTTGGCCTGATCAGGAGTTATGCCAATATCGTACATGTCACCACTCTTACGATCTGATCCCGCGAATACGGCCACAATCGTATTAGGACTGGTACGAGCATAACTCAAGTTGGTAAACATTAATGGATCTTTACTCTGCGAGATAATCAAATTGGCCTCAACATCATTTCCCTCTCTGTCCTTGACTACCGCTTGCATTCTTTGTGCTTGTTCAAAATCCTCAGTAAACTGTCTATACGATTCTTCAATCAAAGGTCGGCCAGCGTCAATCAACTCTCTTGTCTGTGTACCAACTTTTTCTATCAAAGCACTCACATCGCCTGAAATATTTAATTCGACAGCCATGACATTGGCAACATTTAATAATTCAAACATCGATTCCCCTATCATTTTTTCATGTTTTGCTAAAATGGCAGGGGAGAATCCTTTTTCTCTTATTTCTTGACCGGCACGTTTTTTACATTGTAATTTAATTGATTCAAAAAGACCCAATAAAGTATTAACAAAAAACTCCGGCTTCATAAAATCTGGGTGTATCTCCTGAGAACGACCGTAGTCTATCTTGTTGGCAAAAGCCGCTAAGGCTGGACCGATATCAGGCAAACGACCATTTTCCATTAATGATTTTGTAAGATAAGAAGAACAAACAGAATCTATGTCGCCATCAAAGTGTGTTTCCACATTAATTATCTGGTTTTCTTCAGTCATGGCTAAAACTTCACCCGGATAATCAGCTACCATCTGAGTAGCACATTTCTCAACATGTATACCTTGAGCTGCTAAAAACATATCAACAGAATGGTGGTCTATAACGCCATCTTTAATCGTTGCTTTATATATCTCATCAACAACAACCGGCGTCAAATCCCTTCCTTTATACTGGTCTAAAAATTTAGTATGGGCACCCGTATCCAAAACCAAAGTGTGTGCCGCTAATTTTTGCTCTAAATTGACAACTGCTCCGCCTTTTGGCAAACTAGGCGAACAGCCTTCATAAGTCACGGGTTTCCATACTTTTATCTCTGAGTCACCGTGCAAATGTTTCGCACAAGGCATTTTGTTGCCACACTGCGGACAAAAACCGCTATCAACTAGATTAGTATCACGAGTTGAATTTGACATATTTTTAAGAGTTAGATTATTTCACAGAATGACTGTGGACATTAAAAAGATTATTTTCGTTCTTTCATTTGACCGTCTAATCCACCGTATGTCATTTCCGGCAAGGCAATCGACGCAAAGCGTTGGTCTGCCTGTTTTGGTATAGGGGCGGTAATGTCTTTCATTTTTGGACTACCTGGCTTTATTTGCTCTTGGCCAACTATTTGCATGTGAACATCACCACCCACGAACCCAAGCGTAACGTGAAAATCTTTTTTAGGTAAACCAACTTTGGCACGAAAGTCTTGTAAGGCCGGTATATCAAGTGCGACAAAAGCAGTTTTTTTGACTTTGTCTACTTCACGCATTTTGTATTGTGATGAAGCCCCATCAATAAAGCCGATCCCCCTCACGACTATACCCTCGCCTTTTTGGATTTGGGCGTTTATTTGTTGTAATTCGGCAAGAGTGGTGTCATCAAGCGTACTTAAAATTTTGCTTTCGGTAGGTCCGACAATAGTTAAATGGTAACCGTCTGGTCGAGGCTGTAAGTCTGCGCCGGTTTCTTGTCTCAAAGTTTCTAATGCAGTGCCAAAATCTGCTTTTACTTCTATTTCTAAATTTTGCATGTTAGTTAGCCTCTCATGGGTAAGTTCCGATTTGTCTTGAGATTCTTTTGTACCTTGTTTTGTATGTTCACATCCTATATGTACTGGTGTGCCACACACAGCACAGCTATTAGTCAAATGTGTTTCTGTTGACATATGATAAAATTAAAAATAAATTAGAATTAATTATCGAGGATTTGTTGTTTTATTTTAGCAATGCTTTGTTTATCATTTTGAGCCACAACAGATTTTTCCATTTTTTGTATCTGTTTTAATTCTTTTAACAAAGCATTGCGCCTTTCCTGTTCTTTGTTTAACTCATTTTTTAAGCAAGCGATTTTTGTCTTAATGAGACGATTGCCTGATGAAATAGTGACCATAAAAAATATTTTTAAAATACAGACGCATCTTTAAGTGGTGCGCCACGTAAAATACTATTTACCAACTCAACCTGGGAAACATCCAGCCCTTTTTGCGCTAATAAACTTTTTACATATGGTAAGGTAGCCACCGCGTCTGGACGATAGTGTCCGGATCCATTATTTATTTCTACTAAGACCCAATTGTTTCCTATTTTTTCAAAAGCTAACTCACCAGCACCATAAGTATTACGTCCTTGTGCTAACTCCGAGTGGGCAGCGCGGCCACTCACATCACCTCTTATTACTTCTTCTTGTACAACAACTTTGCCGTCGGCTGTTACAGCATAAATAAATTTAATAATATTTTGGTCAATACGTTTAATTATACTTTGTGCGAATGTATTCCATTCCGCTGTAGGTATAATTTTTTTATACAAACTTTCGAGCTGCTCATACAAAGCTTGTTCTTTGATTTGATTTTCAGTAGAAAGAACACGCAGTTCGTTAAATAGAGCGGAACGTTGTCTATTAAATTCATCAATTTGTGTAACAACAGCCGCAATTTCTGCCGCTGGAGCGTTTGCTTTTTCTAATCTTTTACGTTCTCCTAAAAGTGGCCCAACTTTAGCTTGAATTTCGCGACCCTGTTCCTCCGCTACTTTTTGCATAGCTTTAGTTTTGGAATCACTTTCTGCCTCTAGCACCACGAGTTCTGCCTCAATCTTGCTGATGTTTCTTTTTTCTTGACTTTCTCGTTTTCCACCTTTCACATATTCCCGTGCACGTTTAATATTTTCTTTTAAAATTAAATATTCCGTTTTTCTTATTGCGGTATCATTAGTATCTGCCTGACGTATAATTTGATTATCGGAATTTTTTGGGTCGCTAATTTGTATTTCTTGATAACGCCTATCTTGACCTTCTAACATTTTTGGTAATTGTTCTGCTTCTTGAAAACGTTCTGGCCAATCATAAGAGCGAACAAACTCTGATTCTTTAAATGTTTTTGCTAAACTATCTTTTTTATTACGTGGCATTTTGTCATAAGCCTGTTTTAAAACAGGATCAGTTACTAATTGTGCCTCAAACTCTTTTTGTGATTTGAATTTAAAAACCCAAATACCTTCTCTAGTTGGATGAGGCGTAAAAAATAAGGGTAAATTTTGGTCACCGACTGCTTTTTTTGCCAAAGGTTCCTCAAAACCTTCTTTAACAATACTGTAAATTGCGTCCATCATGACATGATCAACGTCTAAAGTTACTCCTTCAACTCGTCCTGTGTAGCCCATTCTTACCCGCTCTTCTTTTTTTGGCACTTCGTCTTCGCCCGATAGGCGTGTACTTTCAAACGTAGCCACCTTTTCCAGAGCCGCCATAGTTCTCTCTACTGCTAATTCTATTTGTTCTGGTTTAAGCACATATGCACCTTTAGCAGCGGCAATAGCAGGATTTTGTGCTAAAAAGTCTTGAAATTCCTCAACAAGTTTGCGAATAAAAGCGGGATTGGCAAATTCAGGGTTTAGTGCTCCCCTACGATTGTCTTTATTTACCAAACTTTTTTCGTGAATTTCATTTAACTTGCGAGTTGTTACAAGTCTTTGTAATTCATCGTATTCATCGAATACCTCTAAATCAGTAATACCTCTTGGATTATCCAAAAAAGGTTTTAGGTCTTCCGAAGCCTCATCAGGACTAATGTTGACATCGCAAATCAGACCAATAATTCTTTTGTCTGCTATGGACTGTTGAATAGCACGAACAATTTTAAGATCAGTTTCGTCGTAACGTTCTTCATTAGTGAATTTCAAACCATCTTTACCCCGCGTACGTTTAAGCACGAAGCGGTATTCTTTTCCGCTTGGTAGTTGGTATGAATAAATCATTTCTACTTGTGGTACAGCTCCAAAGTCACCTACACGTTCACCCATTGCCCATTGTAAAAAATTACGGTCAACCCGTCCACTTATTTCAACGGTCGCGGCTGCTATTTTGCCCTGTTCTATTGCTGCTTGGTATTTCAATATTTGATTTCTTGACCCACTTTCTGACCCGTAAGCCATGCGAGTATATTTTTTTGTTTCGTAAACCAACATTTTACCGTCACGCATAACTGGCACATCAATTTCAATCGGTGAGCTTTTGTGAGGGTGTATTGGTCCCAATTCATCGTCTAGTTTATGACCTTTTTGTGGCTGACCATAGCCGACAAAATCAACTTTAATGGTCGTGCCACTATGAGTAGGGTCAAGTTTTTCCAAACCTTGACTTTGAATTACAACCCAACGCGACATTTCAAATGTAGCTCCGCGCAAAGCTGTAATTGTACTAATCAAATCGGGGTTTTTCAATGTTTCAACCAAACGTTTATGGTATTTTTTTCTGACTTCAACTGGTAATTTATTAAAATAATCAATAAAAATCTGTCGTTCCTGTTCCGGCAGATCAGTGCGAATAGACAAAATTTCTTCTGGGGTTTTATCTTTATATACCGGTCCAGATTCCTTCTTTTTTTGGGGAAATTTTGTGTCAAAAGTTTTTTTTGCTTTTAAAATTTCGACAAATAACGGCGTGCTCTTGTCTATTTTTTTAATAAGATCAACATACCTTGCCCTTAAACTTGTTGACAGTTCTTCATTTTTTGTCTTTGCATTTTCAACAGCAATCTGTAATTCTGCCAATTCTTCTTCTGGCGATTTTATTGATTCCTGCTGTTTTGATTTAGCAGGCTCTTGTTCCGCAGTAATAGGTACGTTACCCTCGTTAGTTTCATCTGGCATATTTTATTATTTTAATGATAAACAGTTATTATAGTAGCAGATTTTATCTGCAAAAACAATATTTGTGTCTGTGTTTTCCCTTATAAATTAAATCCGTTTGAGCCAATTTCGCAATGGGCGAAAACACCTAATACCCCCCTCAATTCACTCCTTCGTTGCCCTCTCCCCGTCGTTCGTCACTCACAAAAAAACAAATAATCAAAAATTTATTACACATAATGTACGCGTGTATGCGATGTGCGTCAGCATATGGGTGGAGCGAAGCGGAACCGCATACACGCTGTTAGCTGATGTACGCTTTTTCTTTTAACCCGATAGGGTTATTTTTCTATAATGGTCAAATTGATTTTTCATTTGGCGGGGGCACAAGAGGGAAATCAAAAGGGTGAATTGTGCCCCCCGCCAACACTCTAAGATTGCGTGTGGCATTAAGATATACCGAATTCTAATAGAATATCTTTTTTTATATTTTCAAATTCTTGTGATGCAATGTCTCTTGGTCTGTCGATTTGTAAATTAATTATTTTTTTAATTTTACCAGGGTGCGGAGTCATAACTGCTATTCTATCACCGAGTGCAATTGCGCTTTCAATGTTGTGGGTTACAAAGATGATCGTTATTTGCTTTTCTTCCCAAATTCGTAACAACTCTTTTTGAAGTGTAATTCGGGTAATTTCATCCAACGCACCGAATGGCTCATCCATAAAAAGGACTTCCGGGTGTACTGCCAATGCTCTTGCTAGCGCAACTCTCTGCTTCATTCCTCCAGATAGTTCTACTGGTGATTTGTGTTTGAAAGCATCAAGTCCAACCAGCTTAGTATACTCTTCCAGTGTTTTGTTTTTCGTAGTTTCTTTTTTGTCAGAAAATTCTAGACCAAAACCTATATTTGTTGAAACACTGCGCCATGGGAACAGCCCATATTCTTGAAATACCGAAATGTATTTTGGGCTTGGTTCTTTCATTTCATTATTGTCTATTACTATTTTTCCGTTTGTTGGTAATTCAAAACCCGCCATCATGTTTAGTAAAGTGGATTTTCCACATCCAGAGGGCCCCAAAATACAAAAAAATTCTCCTTTTTTTATTGAAAAATTGACATAATCAAGAGCATATTCGTCAGAATTTTTGTTTTTTCCACGAAATAATTTATTGACGTTTTCTACGTTGATGAAAGTCATAATGTTATGTTATTATACCCCAGTTGGATTTTACTTTTTTCTCTATCGCACCGAGCCCTATGTCTAGGATAAATCCAATAATACCAATAATAAGCATACCTGAAATAATAAGATCTAGGCGTAAGAAGTTTCTTGCATCTAGAATCATAAAGCCAAGCCCAGAGCTCATACCGACCATTTCAGCGGCTACAACAATAACCCACGAGATTCCAAGGGCAATACGAAGACCAATAATGAGATATGGGAAAATTGCTGGAAGTATAATTTTTCTTAGGATTTGAGCATTTGTTGCTCCAAAATTTCTTCCTACTTTTAGAAGAATTGGATCTACATTTTTTATAGAGAGAGCTGTTGATAAAAGTATTGGGAAAAAAGCGGTTATAAATATAATAAATATTGCTGGCTGATTGCCAATACCAAACCATAAAATCGCCAATGGTATCCATGAAATTGGTGAGATAGTTCTAACAATTTGAATGAGTGGATCAAAAGCAAAGTGGACATATTTTTTCGTGCCAATGAGTAATCCCAATGGTATTGCAGTCAGCGCTGCCAAAATAAATCCAGAAAAGACTCTATAAAGGCTTGCTGACGCATTGTCAATTAAATCCCCAGATTTCCAAATTTCTTTTGTCGCCACCCATACTTCACTTGGAGCAGGCAAAAGACTTGAGTTCAAAATGCCAATTTTACTTAATAGTTCCCACGCAGCAAACAGAAACGAAAAAGTTAGTAAGGGGTAAATAAATTTTTTCCACGTATCGAGTGTCTTGTGTCGTCTTGTTTTTTGTTCTGCTATTTTTTTGTATGCAAATATTGCATATTGTGATTGAACAAAATCATTTACATTTTTTAATGAATACTTGAGTACGCCGTATTTTTTTCCAAGATCAAACATTTCCTTAAACTCGTCCGTAATAGGTACGAGATCCCATGAACTAACACGGCCTTTTTTGGGTTCTATTACATTGTGTATGACTTTTTGTGATTGATTGAGAAATGCGGCGCCTATTTCACTGGCTTTTTGTGTTTTTTCGTGGATAAATCTTCCAGAATTAATCAAACTTTCTGTAAATTCATTTACAGCATCCTGGCTACTTTCGACCCAAGCCTGTTGCAAAACTAACACACAATCAATATGATTTTTTTTAATCATGCCAGACAATGTTAAAACATTTCCAATATATTGATCTTCAGCCTGCGCACCAAACGGCTCTGAACCAAAGTAACCGTCAATTTCTCCACGTGACAATTGACTAACAAAATTTGGTGGATCAACTTGTTTTACATTTACATCATCTGGTTTTAATCCACTGTCTACAATGAATTGCTTCAATAAAATGTTGTGAACAGAATCTATGTGAGGAACACCAATTGTTTTTCCATTAAGATCTCTCGCTTTTTTAATATTTTTTTGTGTTATCAAACCAAGCCCTTCTCGGTGGCTAAGTAAAATACACTGTAATTGTGTGCCTTTAGCATAAAGTTCCATTGCTAGTGTATTGATGATGAAAGCACCATCAATTGCACCATTTTGCAATGAAACTATTAGCTCAGGCCAAGAATCAAAACGAACAGTTTTTAAATCAAAAAAACTAAATCGTTGAGCGTCGCGAGCTTGGCTAATACCCAGTATTAAGTGATCGGTGATTTGTAAATAACCAATTTTCAATACTGGGCGTTTTGTTTTGTTCATTCTGTTTTAGATTAAAGTCCTCTGTATGCTTTTTTAGCGAAGGAATCATTTACAAATGTTTTTAGATCTATAGGTTCCTTAATCAAGCCAACTTTGATCATGTAATCCTGGAACTTTTCAAATTCACTGTACACTGGAGTAAGGCTATCATAGCTACTTCGGTTTTTTGGTTCATCAATTGCCTTGACCAAAAGCTCTGGTGCTATATTGAGCATGAAAGGAGACGCCACAGTAGCTGCGCCAAGCGGATTGTTTTCTATATATAATCCCGCTTTAATAATACTATCAACATAGGATTGTACAAGGTTTTGACTATTGTCTATGAAGTCTGTGGAAAAGACTATGACACAATCCAAACCATTAGTTCCTTCAATTTGCATTTCGTCCCATAATTTGAATGTTGTGCCGATTTCTTTAGATTCTGCCAATGTTGGAAAAGGTTCTGAGCCTATAAACGCATCAACTTTTCCAGAAGCCATGGTTGAGATAAAATCTGGTGGGGCAACATCAAGAATAGTTACATCTTTATCAACATCAATGCCGTTGCTTGTTAGATAATTATGCAACATCATGAAATGAGGGGAAAAACGAGTAGGGACAGCAATGGTTTTTCCTTTTAATTCTTGTACATCGGTAATAGGATTGCGTGAGGTTACTGATAGGCCGATATCACCTCTGTGAGATAAAGCAACTGCTTGACCCTCAAATCCTTCTGATACCATTTTTACAGCAAGTGTATTGATGATGTGTGCACCATCAATTTTGCCTGCTTTAAGTGCTTCAACCAAAGATGGCCAGTCGGTAAATTTGACAGGTTCTACATTTAATCCCTCAAACATATCATTACCCGAAGTCACCATAAGAGGTAAGTGGTCGGTGAGAGGAAGATAACCAATTTTGATGGTTTCTTGATTTTGTGCAGTAGGTTGCTGGTTTTTGCTAAATGCCCAAATACTCGCTCCTATAACAACAATGATGATTGCGATAATCCAAATGAATTTTGTATTCTTCATAAGTGTTTATTATGAGTTAAAATTAATAATAATGTACTATAATTTACGTTTTTTTTCAAGGGATCTCGTTGTGAATTTAAATAAATCGTATTTGCATGCGGAGGTACGCAGCAAGCGAATACACCATGTTTTCCCTCATAAAAAATTGTTTTCGTAGAGTAGCGGAGAAAACATCATATTTAATGAAAAATCAATTTGATTATTATAGAAAAACGGGCGACGTTAGAAACCAAAAGAAAAAGTGTATTTCAGCTAATGGGTCGCGGTTATCCGAAGTGGCTGGCGACCCGCTTGCGGGGCGACAGACATTTTGGATAACCGCTGTTATGCGATGTCGCGTAGCGACTCGTATAACAGCGGGGACCGCGACCCATTATGCAAAAGAGCGGAGCG
>DATDYA010000030.1:0-5087 GCA_035289165.1 Patescibacteria group bacterium | reverse complement strand
ACGAGGCTCGTCCAGAAGTACGTCCACGACCAGGCGACCTCCGCGCCGTGGAAGAACATCCAGATGATGGCGCCGACCAGCACCATCGTGGCGAAGAAGATGCTGTTGCCAGCGGCACTTCCGATGCGCCTCTTGATGTCCGTGATCAGTTTGGTCGCGGCCTCCACCATCTGCTGGCCGTCGTTCGTCAGGTCGTCCACTCGGACCAATACTCTCCCGTACTCGCGGTGCACCATGGCGATCCTCCTCTTCGGACGTGGCCAACGTCGTTGGTTGATAGTAGCGTTTGCTTACGCCACTGGCCACCGAAGAAACAATTGTTGTTTACTCGGTGTCCAGCGCAAGCCCCTCTCAAACGACAGGCCTCAAACCCCACCTAAAATAACAAATAATCATACAACTTTTAAGCGGGCCTGTCAAACACAACCACTTACAACACGGACATATAAAAGAAAACAACTTTTAGGCTGTTTCTACTAGTGCTGCGCCCGTGTCCATCTTTGCTATCTCGGTAAATCCACCCCACCCTTGCTCCAAGGATTACAGCGCAGAATGCGCCAAATAGTTTTCGGGAGACCAATAATGAGGCCTCTTTTTTTTATCACCTCATAACCATACTGGCTACAAGTGGGATGATACCGACAATAGCCGTAAGGAAAAATTTCTTTCATTGGACCATGGTCCGGAGAAAGGGTTTTTTGGTACAAACGAATTAACCAGAGTACGGGGACTCTGGGTAAATAGACTATTTTTTGTATAATTTCTCTGACTTTCATTTTAAATAACCCCGGCTTTTTTAAATAATAATTGTATTTCTTCGCTTATCTCGGCATAATTTTTTTCTAGGGCCTCGTTCTTAGCATTAACCAAAAGATAATAGCCGGACTTTATTGTATTAGCCTTAAGTAATAGTCGAATAACCTCACTGGTCTGTCTTTTCACACGATTTCTCTTTACAGCACTCTTTGACACCTTAATACTGACATTTACTGCTATTCTTAGTTGTTTTTTAAAGTTATCTGGATCTTCTTTTTTAGGAAAATAACTTACAAATTTGGCTAATTCTAAAACTTTAATATTAAAAAGTTGGCCGTTTATCCACCGGCCGTGTTTCATTAGGAGATTAAAGTCTCGAACCTTGGTTAGGCGATTGTCTTTGTGTAACATATAACAGACTGATTATATCACAAACGAGATTAAAAAACACCCTGTCGAAACAAGGTGTTAATAATCTGGTTTAGCGTGACTTTCTGGTTCGTTTACCCTTTTTTTCGTCAGAAACAGTGAGTTTCTTGCGGCCTTTGTCGCGGCGTCTTTTTAAGACGGCGCGGCCTTGGCGGGTCTTCATTTTCGAGCGAAAACCGTGAGCTTTGGCTCTTTTTCGCTTTTTGGGTTGGTAGGTTCTCTTGGTTGCCATAGTATTTGTTTATTAAAGTAAAAATATTGTACACTACTTTTTGCCTTTAGTCAACAGTGTTTAGACTTTATCCACAATCATCCACAGGTTGTCCACAAATTATACACTTTTCTGGGTTTAAAGGTTTGTTTTTCCTCACAAGTATGCTAAAATTAGTTTCACACGACTTAAGCAAATAACAACCAACTTTTTTAATTATGACCAATCAAGAAATTTGGCAGGGGGTTTTAGCTGAAGTGGAATTATCCATGTCTAAAGCCAATTTTGTAACTTGGTTTAAAAGTACCGGCATTGTCTCAATTCAAGACGGGCAAGTAATGATTTGTGTGCCGAACATGTTTACTAAGGCCTGGATTGAGAAGAAATACCACGTACTTATTATTAAATCCCTGGAGCGTATTACTGGAAAACCAATTAAAAAGCTGGATTACAAGATTGAAAACATTAAAAACCTTAGTGAGCCAATTTTCCCAACCCAGTCTCCGCTTGCCGAGGGGGTAGAATCAATTCCAAGCGGAACCCCCGTTCAGACGAAACCACAAATTTCTGTTAGTGGTAGTTTACCTTTAAACCCAAAATACACCTTTGACAGCTTTGTTGTTGGTAAGGGTAGTGAATTGGCCTATGCCGCGGCCCAGGCCGTTGTGGCACGCCCTGGGGAGGCCTACAACCCCCTGTTCATCTACGGTGGTGTGGGTTTGGGGAAAACCCACCTCTTACAGGCGGTTGGAAATTCTTTGTTAGAAAAAAATCCTGGTTTAAATATTATGTATTGTAGCGCGGAAAAATTTTCTAATGACTTTATCTCATCCGTAAAAGAAGGCACGGCGAAAGAGTTTCAAAACCTTTACCGTCACATCGACCTGCTGCTTATTGACGACATCCAGTTCATCGCCGGAAAGGATCGAACCCAGGAGTCTTTTTTCCACACCTTTAACGAACTACACCAACAAAACCGTCAGGTATTAATTACCTCTGACCGACCACCCAAGGCCATTCCAGCACTAGAAGACCGCCTAAAAAGTCGTTTTGAGTGGGGCATGATCGCCGACGTTGCCGCCCCAGACTTTGAAACCCGGGCTGCCATCTTAGAAAAAAAGAGTTTGGAGAAGAATTTTCCTTTATCCCAAGAGATTTTGCAGTACATTGCCACCAATGTTCAAAGCAATATCCGTGAATTAGAGGGGGCTTTAAACAAAATTATTGTTTACCACCAACTGAAAGCCTCCGAACCAACGCTGGATTCTGTCAAAAACCTAATTTCCACAATGGGTACCGGTTCTTTAAAGCGCTCGGTTAGTTCGGTTCAACTCATTGCTTCGGTGGCTGAATTTTACAATATCACCTTGGAAGACCTAAGAGGCAAGAGTCGCGAAAAGAAACTGTCTTTCCCAAGACAGATCATTATGTATTTGCTTCGCCACGAATTAAACATGTCCTATCCAGCCATTGGTGATGAGCTGGGCGGTCGTGATCACACGACCGCCATGCATGCTTACTTAAAAATTGCCAAAGAAATTGAAAACGATCCTAGATTAAAACAAGAAATGGAATTAATAAAACAAAGACTATATATTAATAATGTTTAATTTTGTTTTAACCAAGCGAAGAGGTGTGTATAACCTGTGGGTGGTGGTAGAACAAGCCTGGGATAACTTGGTGGGTTATACACATTTCGAGTGTGGTTTAAAAAAGTTGTACACATTTTAACTTTTTCCTCCACAGAATAAAATTAAAAACAAAAAGTTATTCACAGTTCTTTCTAACAATATTTAACCTGAAATAAGCGTAAAAACGTAATTATCCCCACTGTCCACAGCATTATTATTACTATTATTACATTATATATATACTTAAATAATTAATATACAAACATTTAATAAAAGGTAATATGAGGTTTTCATGCACTAAGGAGAACATAGCGAAAGCTTTAATGTTGGTAAGTGGGGTAGCTGGGAAAAATATTAATCTACCCATACTAAACAATGTCTTGATCAAAGCTGATCAACAAAAAGTAGAGGTGGTAGCAACAAATTTGGAGATGGCGACAGTGGTAAACATCCGGGCGATTACCGAAATGCCGGGGTCTTTTACAGTTCCCGCTAAAACTTTAGCGGATTTTGTTAATTTATTAGGAGAAGAAAAAATTAGTTTTGAATTAAAAGAAAATGAACTAGTGGTTGAATGTGGAAAATCCTCGACTAAAATAAAAGGAACGCCAGCGGAAGATTTCCCAATCATTCCGGCGGTAGACGAAGGAATTGGTTATGTGGCGACGGCCACAGAATTAAAACGCGGTTTGAGCCATGTGATACCCGCTACCGCTAAAAACGACATTCGTCCAGAACTATCTGGGGTTTACATGGGTTTTAATGTTGAACCAAAGAAATTGATCATGGCCGCGACCGACAGTTATCGTTTGGCGGAAAAGAAAATTTCTTTAGTTCAGGGCGATGAAGAAAAGAAAATTATTGTGCCGGGCAGAACCGCTCTAGAAATTTCTCGTATTCTATCTTTAGAAGATAATTTGGAAAACGAAAAGAATGCGCGAGTGTTGGTGGGCGAAGGACAAATTGCTTTGCACTACGGAAATGTGCAAATGGTGTCCCGTCTGATTGAAGGACAATATCCAGATTATAGACAAATTATTCCCAAAGAATTTAAAGCCAGTATTGAAATTGAAACCGACAAATTAATCAAGGAGATAAAGGCAGCCAGTCTTTTTTCAACGAGCGGAGTCAATGCCGTACATTTAACGATTAAACCAAGTGAGGGATTAGAAATTGTTTCCACCTCAACCCAGACCGGAGATTACCGGTCGGAATTAGAGGGCGAAGTAAGTGGGGAAACGGTGGGGGTTTTACTGAACCACCGTTATCTTTTGGATGGTTTAAACAATATTGAATCCGACAAGGTAAAACTGAAGGTGATTAATGCGGATAGCCCGTGTGAACTAACACCAAAAGAAGACGGATATTTGTATATTGTGATGCCGATAAGACAGTAAAAACAAAAATAAAAAACACCTAATTTGTGGGTGTTTTTTATTTTGTTATTTCCCCACCACGCGTAATTCTCTACTTACTGTTCGTCCGGTTTTGTCAGTCATCTCGGCGGTCAAGGTGTGTTCACCTGGACCAGGGAAAGTTTTCCAGGCAAAGAAGAGCTTGTTGTTTTGAAGAGCCTCGTCGTGGGTGAAAGTGTAAATTAAGCGGCGGCCACCATTGCCAGATAAATATATTTTTACATCCTGAATATCTTCCCACCGGAAAGGTATTAAATACATGCCGCGGGGAAAGTCGCTATTAGTTAATTCGATTTTTTCTCCGTCCATCCAGGAAATGTTGGCGGGTTCTAATCCGGCATTCAAATTAAATTTAACTTCTTTTTCGGAATAGTTTCCCAAATCGTCTTCAGCCAGGATTATTAAAGTGTGTTCGCCTTGGGTCAGGGTGTCGGCGTGGTAACTTAAGTTGAAAGGAAAACTAGTGACCAAACCAATTTGGGCGCCGTCTAAATAATAGGTTACTTGGTGAATACCCCGAGGTGATTCGGCTTTAATTTCAAAATTAAGTTGGCGGGTATTGTAAGACTCGTTTGGTTGGGGGCGGTAGATTTCAAGATTAGGAGCGAGGGCTGGATCAAGTGGGGCGTCGAATTCGGCGGGGGG
>DATDYA010000029.1:0-14660 GCA_035289165.1 Patescibacteria group bacterium | reverse complement strand
ACTTTTTGTCCCTCGTCTAAAAATTTTAAAGTTTGGTTTTTTCTGATCTCCCGGTCGTTGATACCAATGCGTAAAGATAATCTTACGCCTTTGGTCTTCACCACATGTTGGTGAGCTTTCCGGATGCGCATTTCTTTTTCTTGTTGGTAACGGAATTGGCCGTAGTCCATAATACGGGCCACCGGGGGACTGGCCTTGGGGTTGATCTCCACCAAATCCAGTTCTTGGGCACGGGCCATCCTAATCGCTTCACCAGTTTTTTGGACACCGAGACTTTCGCCCTCGGTACCTAAAACAAAAACTTCTGGTACGGTTATACCTTCGTTGAAGTAATATAACTTCTTCGGTTCTTCCTTTTTTTTGCGATGGGATATGCGCATAATTTTGTCTATTTCCTTGGTGGAGGTGGCGAGAGTTGAACTCGCGTCTAGTAAATCTTCACCATACCTTCTACATACGTAGCCTCTTTGGTATTTCGCCGGATAAATAGGGAAGAGGCAAAAATTTATCCAACTAACCAGTGTAACTTTCGGTTACCACCCAACTGGTAGTGGGCGTTAACCTACTTTCCGTGTTTTACACCGACTAACGTTACGGAATGTGGCGTTAGTGATGCTGCCTAGGCTTTTAAGCCATGGCAGGAGCAAAGTTGGTGCTGAATGCGTTAGCAACAGCGGACTTTACTTTTGAAAATAAGTTGGCACTTATTTAGTTGCTTCCGGAGATTTACGAGGCTGAAAGCCGCCTCGGTATGCCAGTATAATGACCGATCTCTATCGATGCCGGTCACCCCCTTAAACCAATGGTTCTCCGGCCTAAAGGGAAAAGTAAGCCGGATAATTTTTGGTTTAAAAAAATTTAGTAGCGAGCTAAATCTTAAGGTCCCTCCTTAGCTCTTTGTCAAGATCACGCTTCTTAATTACGTCGCGTTTATCGTAAGATTTACGCCCTCGCCCGACGGCAATTTCTACCTTTACGAGACGGTTCTTAGTATACACCCGAATTGGCACAATTGTCAAGGCTTTTTCCTCGGATTTCCCCTGTAGATAACGCAGTTCTTTACCACGTAGTAAAACTTTACGGCTCATGTAGGGGTCGTAGTCCGGGCGCGGCCCAGCTGGCTTGTAGGGAGCGATATAAGCGTTTAAAAGGTAGCCCTCATTATTGTGAAAGGTTACATAAGCTCCTTTTAGGTTAATTTGGCCCTCTTTTACAGATTTTACCTCCGGTCCAGTCAACACTAAACCGGCCTCAAACTTTTCGAGGATATCATAGTCAAAGAGGGCTTTTTTGTTGGTAGCTAAATCTGGCATATTTTAACATTGGATGGATTTTAGCATAGGAAAGAGAAAAAAGCAAAATGGTAGGCTATATTTATCAGGGATTGAATTTTTACGCTAAATAAGATATAATCTCCTTAAATACTATGGTCATGCCAGTTTCCTTTCATCCCAAGCTCGCCGCGGTCGGCGACCTCGTTATTAACGCTGTTTTTTTGTGGGGTTTTTTTCAGTTGGAAAACTGGTGGCTCGTGGCCTTGTGGTTTTTTGCGCGGATATTATTTTGGGGTGTTTTGACTTTTTTGGTCTACTTTCCCAAAAAAGCCAGCCGGATTGACCACGTATTATCTCTGGCAATTTTTCTCATCGGTTGTCTGTTCCTGTTTTTGTTTATCGAGTGGAATTGGTCGTGGTATGTAGTTGGATTTGGGTTTATACTTTTCCCCGCCATCTCTTTTTGGTTAATTCCACCAAAAGGTGATGCTCTTTCCTTCACTTACAAATCTTACCGCCGTTGGAAAATGTTGTTGGCTGTCCTTGGTCTGTCTGGTTTGTGGAGTGGCGTCAGCGCGATTATCGCTTTTCAAGTAGTATATTGGATTGGTAACTGGGTTTGGCTGGCCCTCGGTTCGTTTATTACGGCCGCCCTGACTGCTTGGTGGTGGAAAAATTATGAAATTACGGTGGAAAGAAAATTTTGGGTTTGGTCGTTAATAAGTTGTTTATTCATTTTCGAACTTTCTTGGGTTATTTATTGGTGGCCGCTCGGGTACCTGGCGAACGGAGTGTTTATCGCCTGGGTTTGGTATATTTTTTGGCTGATCATTCGATTCCACCTGACCAAAGAAGATGTGGTCTGGCAAAAGCAACGCTGGTTTATCGCGATAAACACCATTTTAATTTGTGCTTATTTATTATTAGTAGTACGTTGGAATTAAAAGCCTATGTTTCCTCCCCATTTACCCGCCCCGTCTTGCAATATTAAGGAACACCATCGTTGGCAGCGGATTAAACTAATTATTGCGGCCGCGGTTTTTGGTTTAGCCGGTGGTATGACCGGCGCCTCAATAGTATTGGGTTGGATCTGGCCGGGCTATGGCGGGGGAGAGACACTCATGATCGCCCGCGGTAGCGTTGTCGCTAGTGACCGTCAGTTGGAAGAAAAGGTGCGTAGTGAAATCTCTGAACGTATCGCGAGCGTTTATTCCGCCGGTTTAACCGAGAGCGGTTTAAAATATTTGCCCGAGGAGAACAAACTAGGGGAGGCGATTGTTGTGGGTTCAGATGGTTGGCTCGCAATGTCTGCGCCCGAAGCAATCACCCATAACAAAAATTACCAAGTAGTATTTGCGAACGGCCGTGTTTTTGGCTTAGAAAAGATTGTCTACGACTCCGAGGCTAAAGTAGCTTATCTAAAAGTTTTAAATTCCGTTGACGATGTTACTAGCCAATTTAAAGTAATTAGCTTTGTGGGTGAATTGGCCTATGGCGATAGTTTGTTTACTCACGCTGAAAATAATTGGTCTAGTTTATCGGTGGCGGGGGTTACCTACCGGGGTTATGCCAACGCCCACTTAGACACTGCTCCGTTAGTTGTTTATAACTTGTTTGGCGACAAAAAACCCGCCTCGATAGTTATAAACAATCAAGGAAAATTTGCGGGTTTTGTGGAAACCAATGGAACAATCCTACCGGCTCAAGAGATAGAACGCACCCTTTCTTCTGTTTTGGTTAGCGGCCAAGCCACCTATCCTTCCCTCGGGGTCGAGGGCTGGTTTAGCGAAGAGCAACCGGTCGTTATTGACCGAGATGTAAAAAAGGGTTTCTTGGTTACCAAGGTTGTGGGACGTAACAGTTTACTACGCCGCAGTGATTTAATTATGGAAATCAATGGGCAAATTGTCGACCCGGCTAATTTCTGGTATAATGTTAATGGACGAGATAATGTGAACCTCAAGATTTGGCGGCAAGGGAAGGTCTTAGATTTAAGCGTCCTGGTTACCAAAATTTCTTTTTAATTAAAAAATTATGCTTAAGGTCTTTGTTAAACATTTACGATTAATAATTGTCTGGGGTTTAATCGTCGGCATTCTTTCGGGTGGAATTAGTCTGTTGTTTCCAATGAAGTACAGCGCGGAAAGTCAAGTCTTAATTATTTCCCGTGATCGGACCGGTGTCGATCCTTATACCCAAGTTAAGTCTGCGGAGCGCATCGGTGAAAACTTGGCACAAGTTATGCGCACAACTGACTTCTACCAAAAGGTCATGGAATCCACGGCGACTTTTGATCGTAATCGTTGGACTAGTTTAAGCGAGCGCAAACAGCGCAAGCTCTGGCAGAAAGATGTGGTCGGCGGAATGATCTATGGCAGTAGTTTGTTAAAGATTACAACTTACAGTGAAAGCAAAGATGATGCCAAAGCTTTGAGCGATGCTGTAACCCAAATGGTTGCCAGCCGTGGCTGGGAGTATGTTGGTGGCGATGTGGCGATTAAAAGCGTCAATAGTCCCTTGGTTTCTAATTTTCCGGCTCGACCAAATTTATTAATGAACATCTTGGTTGGTTTTATCGCTGGCGTTCTTCTCGCTGGACTTTGGGTGTACCGGAGTAAGCGGCATTTGTTTGGAGATTTTTAATAACAAGGAAAAAGTAGAAGATAAAACAGCTTAGATTATAAAGCTGTTTTATTTTTAGAAATTATTTCAGATTTGGATAAAGCGGAAATTTTTTAGTTAGCTCAGTTACTTGTCCTTTTAGGCTTGCTAGTTTATTTTCATCTGTATAGTTCATAACCACCTCGTCAATCCAATTAGCGATGGTTCGCATTTCCTCTTCCTTCATCCCTCGCGTCGTCAAAGCTGGTGTGCCTAGCCGGATACCAGATGGATCCATTGGACTTCTGGGATCATTGGGCACCATGTTTTTGTTTAAGGTAATGCCAGCTTTATCGAGAGCGATCTGGGCTTCTTTGCCGGTGATACCCTTGTTGGTTAGATCAATCAGTAACAAATGGTTGTCGGTTCCGCCAAAGCATAATGTATATCCACGCTTTAAAAATTCTTCTTCCAAAATCTTGGCATTAACTTTTATTTGTCTGGCGTAGTCTTTAAACTCCGGTTCTAGGGCTTCTTTAAAAGCAACCGCTTTAGCGGCAATGTTATTTTCATGCGGACCGCCCTGGAAACCAGGGAACACCGACTTGTCTATTTCTTTGGCAATTTTTTCTTTGCACATGATCATACCCCCGCGTGGACCGCGCAAGGTCTTGTGCGTAGTGGTGGTAACGACGTCAAAGAGGGGAACGGGATTGTTCATTTGTCCGCCAGCAATTAACCCGGCGATATGGGCGATGTCGGCCATGGTGTAAGCACCCACTTCGTCGGCAATCGCTTTAATTTTTTCGTATTCAATTTCACGGGAGTAGGCCGAGTAACCAACGAGAATAATCTTTGGTTTATGTTCCAAAGCCATCTGGCGTAGGTTGTCTAGATCAATCTTTCCTTCGTGGTTAGTCTGGTAGCGAACAAAGTTGAAAATCTTGGCCATGTAAGTGACCGGGTGTCCATGGGTCAAATGTCCGCCATGAGCGAGGTCCATTCCGAGCACGGTGTCGCCTGGTTTTAGGAGAGCAAAGTAGACCGCGATGTTAGCGGGTGCGCCAGACAATGGTTGCACGTTGACGTGTTCAGCGCCAAAGAGTTGCTTAGTCCGTTCAATCGCCAGTCCTTCAACTTCGTCGATAAACTCACAACCACCATAGTAACGTTTTCCGATGTAACCTTCGGAATATTTATTGGTCAGTATCGAGCCCAAGGCCTCCAAGACAGCCAAAGAGACAAAGTTTTCCGAGGGAATCATTTCCAGCCCTTCTTCCTGGCGAGTTAATTCGCGGTTCAAGGCCGCTTTAAGCGCGGGGTCAAAATTAGCAATATTTTGTGTGTGCATAATAAAAATTAGGGGATGAGTAAAAGAGGCTAATTTTTAATATCGCTAGATCATAGTATGGCTATTATATCCCCAAACTATTTTTTTGACCATATAGGTTCCTTCCTTTTTGTAGCCCCATTTTCGGTAATAACCGCGCACTCCCACGCCAGAAATAACCGCTAGTTTTTGTATCTTATTTTTTTGACAAATTTTTTCTGCCTCTTCTACAAGCTTCCGTCCCAGTCCTTTATGTTGGCTGGCTAGTTTCTCTTTCACAGATATTTCTAGTTGCTGGCCATAGGTATGTAGCTCACGAATAAAAGCCGAATAAGGTTGTGGCTGGTTGTTTAAACGCAAGCGACAAAAGGCAAAAACCGCCGTGCGTTTTTGATCTTCAAAACTTAAAAAATATTCTTTGCCACCGCTCGCTTCATACTTTTCAACAAACAGTTTTGGTGTTATTTTCTCCAATTTTAATTTAGCATCATTTATTTGGTGCCCAATTTCTCGGCAACGTAAGCATTGGCATTTCAACCCTTGTTTTTTCATCTCTTCTTGGATGACCTGGCGCAAGTTGGTGACAGTATTACCGGCGTGGACATGGTGGCTCGGGATATCTCGGATCAGGCGTGAGATGCGGACATAGCGGGGGACAGTAGCCTTGAACTCCATTAGCATTTTTACCAATTGTTTTTCCGAATAAGTTTTGTAGCGCCCGGCTTTAAACCAGTCATATAATTCCGAATTTTCAATTACCGTACAAGGATAGATTTTAATCATGTCCGGGCGGTAATCGGGATCAGAAAAAATTTCTTTCAACATTTTTAAATCTTTGGCTGGGGTCGCGCCGGGAAGTTGTGGCATGAGGTGGTAATCCACTTTGCAGCCGTAGTTTTTTAAAAGCGCTGTTGCTCGTTTTACTTCTTTTGTGTCATGACCGCGTTTAATTTGTTTTAAAGTCTTTTCATTGGTTGTTTGAACACCCAACTCAATTCTGGTACAACCTTGTTCCCGCATGGCGAGAATATTTTTTTCGGAAATATAGTCTGGTCTGGTTTCCAGTGTTAAACCAATGATGCGGTGTTTGGCCGATTCGTTTTTAACCTGGGATACTTCTAATTCTTTCTTCAGCCGCGTTAAATCTTTTGTTGTTTTTCCTCCTTGTTTTTTTCTGTTACACGCTTCAAAACATTTTAAGATAAAATTGTACTGGTAATCCAACGGATAAACATTCCAGGTACCGCCTTTGACGATCAGTTCAATTTTGTCAGTCGGGTGACCGTTGGCTTTGAGCGCCTCAATACGTTTTTTGACTTGTTGGTAGGGATCAAAACGTAAGGCCAAGGCCCGGGCGGCCGCTGGCTCATCAGATAGGTAACTTTTGGGCATGCGTTCGTCTAGTGGACAATAAATACATTGTCCAGGGCAGGGGAAGGGTTTAGTTAAAACAGTTATAACTGTGACACCAGACAATGTTCGAACCCCTCGTTTGACCAAAACCCTTTCTAGTCCGGCATTGGCTTTTAATTTGCCGCTCTTAACTAATTTGTGGTAAACTCTAAGGAGTTGAGCCGAAGATGGTGACGTTTTGTCTTTACTTTCACGCAAAAAATTACGCTTGATGGCGTTTAACTCTTCGGCATTTTTGGGACCAATTTTTCCCGCCGCCTGGATGATTTTTTTTGCTAACAATTCCATGTATGAATAATATAAAAGCTTCTCGCATTATACGAGAAACCCGAGATATTTACAATAGTATTGCCGAGGAGTGGGACACCTCACGCGAACGGCCGAGTGGGGTGAAAATGAAATCATTAAGTCTTATTAAACAGGGGAACCGGGTGTTAGATTTGGGTTGTGGCAACGGGTTTATGGCCCCCTATATTTTAGAACGTGGAGCACTTTATGAAGGGTTGGACATCTCGAAGAATCTTATCAAGATCGCCAAGAAAAAACACCAGGCAGAGATCAAAAGAAAATTAGTTAATTTTAAGGTTGGTACAGCGACGAAATTGCCTTATGCCGATGAATCTTTTGAGGCGGTAATTAGTTTTGCGGTTTTGCATCACATTCCATCCACAACTTTGCGCCAGAAGTTTTTTAAAGAGGTTGCCCGGGTTTTAAAATCAGACGGAAGAGGCACGGTGATTGTTTGGAATCTTTTAAATGATTGGACCAATAAACGTTTTAAGACACAGGAGCAACTAGGTAAACAAGATCAGGGGGATGTCCGAGTCCCTTGGAAAGCTACCAAAGGAAAGGTGTTCAGCCGCTATCTTTACCAGTTTAAAAAAAGCGAGATTATGCTTCTCGCTAAAAAGGCTGGGTTAAAAAATGTCCGGGCCGAGTATTTTAACCGGGCCGGGGAAAAGACCGTCAATGGTGAAGAACTGGTTGTAACTTTTAAAAAGTAAAATCCGCCGATTAGAGGCGGATTTTAGATCTCGGCAGTTTGCCACTCAAGGTGTTCATTCTTTGGGCGTTCGTAGATTCTAATCGTTTCTCCAACAATATTTTTCCAGTTGTAAAATTGTTTTACCCGTACTTGGTTTTTCACCCCGGCTTCTTTTAGTAAGTCAGGATTCTTCGCGAGCTCAATAATTTTGTTGGCCAAAGAATGGATACGGGTATTTTCAAACCAGAAGCGGCTGTCGATCACAACTTCTTTGTGTTCCGGGATGTCCGAGACGAGAACCGGTTTAGCGTAACTCATGGCCTGCAAAACTGACATCGGCAAACCTTCATTTTCCGACGGGTGGATAAGTAATAAAGTATTTGCATACAAAGCTTCCAGGCTTTTGCCATTTTGCCAGCCGGTAAAGACGATGCTTTGATCACCACCAGCGATTTGTTTTAATTCTTCAATGTACTTATCCGTAAAGGCACTGCCACCAACCAAGACTAATTTAAAGTCTTTAAATAATTCCGGATGCTGTTGGCGGGCAAATTGCCAGGCCTCAATAAGATAGTGTGCGCCTTTGTGGCGGACGAGGCGGGAGACCATGAGAAAATACTTGTTTGGTAGAAGATCCCATTCGCGAAGTAATTCCGGGTTAGTGGGAACGGTTTCGATGGATACGCCGTTCGGAACATAAGTTAAAACTTTCCCGAATTCTTTAATACAATAATCCTGAATGGTTTTCGAAACCGCAATTGTCTCATCAGGAAAGTGGCAGGTCGCCCGTTCTCCCAAGGCTAACATTAATCGAGAGAAAGGACCCCACTTCTGGTGGTAGCGATCAATACAGTGGAAGGTCGCGATAACCTTAGTTTTCGGACGAAGCAATTTAGGTAACCAGCTTAAAAGGGCTGGGCCAACGCCATGGTAGTGAATGACGTCGGCTTTTTCCAAGACCGCGTGAATAGTTGAAGTAAAAGTATGGACGATCGCGTCCAGGTGTTTGGTGTGAATGGTTGGGGTGTAAATAATTTTAACCCCATTAATCTTACGGGGGCGCATTGGAGAATACCATTTACGCGTGTATACCAAAACCTCGTGGCCCTGTTTAACCAAGTTGGTCGCCAAATTCTCGACGTGCGTTTCCACGCCGCCGTAAATTGCTGGCATTCCTTTTTGTCCAATCATGGCAATTTTCATACTGAAATGGTTCAAGTTTTGGCTAATTAATGCTTATTTATTAAGTAGACACTAAACAGATCATTATACCAGATTTTAGCGGTTTTGTCAATAGCGTTAAGGCCGCTCTTTAGGTACCTTAGGGGTTGCCAGTCCACCTGTCAAATTTGATCTCTACCAAGCTAAAATCTGGGGATAACTTTACTTGACCGCGCTTTAATGTTTTGGTAGGATAAAAAGGTAAAAAATATGGCTAATAATATTCACTCTAAATTTGTGGCCTTGAAGAATGTAGATTTCTACGTCAAGTTTTTGTTACTCTCCCGCGGAGTGAAAATATGTGTGTAAAAAAGTAAGATAATCCCACATAATAAACACTCCGTGTAAAAGCGGAGTTTTTCTTTTGTGAAGTGGAAAAAATAGTTTGTTCTTTACAATTGGTTTGTGAGGCAAATGGTAGCCGTAATAATATTTGCGAGTGCCATTGGCCTCATAAGCCAAAATAATTTGCAGCGTAATTGAAGTAAACCAGCTTGATGTTCGGGTGGGCAGCCTGGAGATAATGTTTATCTCTAGACTGCCCGCCCGGACCAAGGTGGTTCTGGGCGAGATAACATCTCCCCGTCGAGCGGGGAGACATGCGGTTCGTAAGAACCGCGAGGAGAGGGTCTGCCGATGGCCGACCAGCCGACGCAGCCCGCCTTCGCGGGGGCAACGATGCCCCCGGTCGTGACCACCCCCTACCCGAACCAGCCGGCCCCGGTGCAGACCGCACCGCCTCCCGGCTATCGGGTTCCCCCGCGCCTTTCCCGGAGAAGGAAGGCGACGGGGTGGGGGTCTCCCTTCTAGGCCGCCTCATGGCCTGAGGGGAGCTCTGGGGGCACCGCCGCTCTTTCTCTACGTATCTCCTTCGGTTGCGCTACCCCCTCGTTAGTGTGTATTGGGTTAAATACATTCTGGCGAGGGGGTTCTCCAAACAACCCAAACTGTCCAGGGTTGTTTTTTTGTGGTAAAATATTCTTATGTATGTGGTTACTCTTTTCGCTCTTAGGCTATGGACTACTCGCCATAGTCGCCATCTTGGATAAATTTATCGTTAGTAAAACCACGATTAAACCCGTGATGTTTACTTTTTATTCGACAATATTTTTATTACCGCTATTTTTATTATTACCCTTTGGTGTTATTTTTCCGCCTGGTATTTTGTCATATATCATCATTACCTTATCTGGTTTAACTTTTCTTCTGGCTCTTTGGACCATGTACATTGCTTTCCGAGAGAGCGAGATTAGCCATGTCGGGCCATTAATCGGTGGCGTGACTCCGTTGTTTGTTTTGCTCTTAAGTCGGATTTTTTTAAATGAGCAACTTAGCACTATTGTGCTCCTCGGTGTCTTTTTGCTAGTTCTCGGTTCGCTTTTAATCTCTTTTCAACCAGTTCGTAAGCATCACTCTTTAAGTCGCGGTGCCGGATTCGCGATTCTGGCGAGTTTCTTTTTTGCGGTCTCTCATCTCGCTTCTAAATATTTATATGATAGTCTCGGGTTTTACAGTGGCCTAGTGTGGAGCCGAGCGGCAATTGGTTTTTTTGGTGCTTTAATGCTTTTTATCCCCGCTGTCCGTGCGGGGCTCCGGCCAGGGTTTTCTATCCGGAAACTTATCCCCTGGCGAGATAAATACAATTTGGGCAATTTAACTTTGGTTACAGTAGATAAGGTTCTTGGTTTACTGGGGGTGTTAGCTGTTCAATTCGCGATCGCCGTGGGAAGCGTCACTGTGGTTAATGCTTTAAATGGTTTTCAATACGGGCTCCTTATTATTTTGGTTGCGCTCTTAAGTTGGTTTTTTCCGAAAGTGTTTAAAGAAAAATACGAACGAGGGGAATTGTGGCAGGAAATAGCGGCAGTGGTTTTAATTGGCATCGGGCTCAGTCTCTTTGTATAAAGTGGACAACTATTTTGACAAAAATATCTAACCAGTGCAAAATATTTACAAGCAAGCCCTTAAAATTGCGTAGCCCTAGGAGGGGACAAACGCATTAGCCTGGTCGCGCGGCACGTTGTCTATCGACTCGTGGACAACGGTAGACTGACCATGGTGGGCGAGCTTCGTAACCGGGACAGGCGAGAGTCAGCCTCGTCCCGAAACAATTTATTTATTTATTTAAGATTAATATTATGGGATTTAGAGAAGGTTTAGCGTCAATATTTGGCGGTAGAGGCAAGGGAGACGGAACCGAAAGAACTAACGTGGCCGTTCCAATAGAAAAACCACCAGGTGGCCCCACGATTGAAGAACTAAAGGAAAGAAATAAAGAAAGATTTGGGGCGAGGAGACCTATGACACCAGAAGAACAAGAAAGCGTCCACTTTTTTATGAAGGCTGAAAGAAGATTAGGCCAGTTGGTTGCTAAAATACAGGATGCTCCGCTCAATCCAGAGAAACAAGCTATTAATAAAGAAATTAGTAGAATTAGTACAGAAATAGAAAATTATCGAGGCACGGAATTGCAAATAGAATCGGATCTTAATCAGGGCCTATTACAAGTTCAAGGCGCCAGAGAGAGATCAGAGGGTGTACTCGAAGATGCCAGGAAGAATATTGGGAAAATGCTAGATGACCTGGCGGCTAGAGTGGATAAATTTTCTTTGGAAGCAAGAACGGAATTGGTGGTTGAAGAGTTGCCAAGAGAAGAAATATCGCCGGGAGAAGTAGACCTTAAGTTAGGTTCAGGATCGGATAAACCAGTTGGAAGAATGGTAAAGATGGATAGAATAAGCGACAAAGGAGATTCGGCAGAGAAAAAAACTGGTTAAAATCAAAATAAACCTCCCGATTTACCCCGGGAGGTTTTTGTGTTAAAATATATTCGAACTTTTAAATCTCCGCATGCGTAAAATGTCTTTAATTATCTTACTCATTCTAGCCGTCTTGGCCGGGTTGTTTTTTTTCTGGCCGTACAAGAAGACCAATGTAATTTATGGTGTATCTTTTGACCGAGAATTTGCCGGTTATCTAGGTTTGGATTGGCAAAAAACCTACACTAAGATTTTAGATGAATGGGGTTTTCGTTATTTACGTTTGTCTGCCCACTGGAGTGAGGTCGAAGCGGAAAAAGACAAATTTAATTTTGCGGAATTAGATTGGCTCATAAAAGAAGCGGAAAAACGTCAGGCTAAAGTGGTCTTAGCTTTGGGGCAAAAAACTCCTCGCTGGCCCGAGTGCCATGTGCCGGAGTGGGCGAGGGGGCTAGAAGAGGCGGCCTACCGAGCGCGACTCAAGAACTATTTGCAAACCGTTGTGAAAAGATATAAGGATAGCCAGGTTATTGAGTACTGGCAAGTAGAAAATGAACCATTTTTACCATTTGGACATAAATGCGAAAATATCACTAGCGAAAATTTACAAGAAGAAATAACGATTGTAAAAAATCTGGATCCCGTTCGACCTATCATCATAACCGATAGCGGTGAACTAAGTACCTGGCGTAAAACCGCTAAAGTGGGTAATCTTTTTGGTACCACTATTTACCGGGTGGTGTGGAGTAAATGGTTAGGCTACACTACTTACAACTGGCTACCACCAACATATTTTCATTTGCGTTTTCTTTTGAATGGTCGCTCAGCCAGCGAGTCTTATGTTATGGAGCTTCAGGCCGAGCCCTGGATACCCAACACCCCTCTCGTCGGGATGCCTTTAGAGGAGCAGTATAAATCAATGAGCGTTAAGCAGTTAAATAAAAATCTGGATTTTACCGCTCGTTTGGGTATGAAGAGAGCCTATCTGTGGGGAGCTGAATGGTGGGTGTGGTTGGAAGAGAAAGGTGCCAAAGAGTTTAGCGAGTTGGTTAAAACTTTGCGGAAAGAGTAGCCTTTCGGCTTGACATTTTAACAACATTTATTTATACTTATACCACTTTACCGCACGCCTAGCTCAGTTGGTTAGAGCATCTCGTTTACACCGAGAGGGTCAGGGGTTCGAATCCCTTGGCGTGCACGTAAGTAATACGGACATCAAAATGTTCGTATTTTGTTTATCTTCTTTGTTCTCTCTGTTTGTGGTATAATAATCACAACAAATTGTTTTTTATGCTCTTCCTCCGTCATCGTGTTAGCGATCGACCAATGAAAATGCACCAGGGCGTGTACAAGCCACAGGCCACCATGGCCGAGGCGGTCTTTATGATTACCGGCATGACGATCGGTGCGGGTGTTTTGGGTATACCGTACGTAGTCAGTCAGGTTGGGTTATTGATTGGTCTAGCATACATTGTGGTTTTGGGTATTGTAATGCTGTCATTGAATTTAATGGTGGGTGAGGTGGCGGTCCGTACCAAGAAAAGTTTGCAGACCCCGGGATTTGCCGGAAAATATCTTGGCACCTGGGCCAAGGAACTTTTATCCGTAACAACCATTCTTAGCGCGACGGGCGCTCTTCTCGCCTATGTCGTTGGCGAAGGACAAACACTCGCGGCTTTGTTTGGTGGCAACCCGGCCTGGTGGAGTGTTTTGTTTTGGACGGTTGGTAGTTTTTTTGTCTGGCGCGGCTTGGATGCAGTAAAAAAGGTGGATAAAATATTTGCTTCTCTTGTTATTGCGATTATTGTTGGTTTATCTTTTTATCTCCTCCGAGATTTTCAAGCTGAGAATTTGTTTTATCACGATTACGCTAAAATATTTTTGCCGTATGGTGTGATTCTCTTTGCCCTGCATGCTTCGCCAGCGGTGGCTGAAGTGCATGCCCTTTTACCAGGTAGCCAGAAACATTTTCGAAAGGCGCTTTTACTGGGCACTTTGATCCCGATCGTAGTATACATGCTTTTTGCTTTGGCAGTGGTTGGCGTGTCTGGTACCGGTACGACCGGTATTGCAACATTGGGGTTAGGTCAAACCTATGGCAAAGGTATTTTGTTTTTTGCTAATCTGTTTGCGATTTTTGCTATGGGTACGGGTTTTCTTGGATTGGGCACGGCCCTTCGCCAGACTTTGATCTGGGATCATAAGATTTCACCATTTCTTTCGACCATGTTTGTTATTGGGGCACCCCTGGCTTTGTTTGTGGCGGGCTTCCGAAGTTTTGTTGCTATTCTTGACACCGTCGGTGGGTTGTTTATCGGGGTCGAGGCAGTCCTCATGGTTTTGATCTACTGGCGGGCGAAAAAGTTGGGGGATTTGGACGCCAGGCGTTATGGTGTGAAGTACGCCTCGCTCATGTCCATTCCAATCATTCTGGTTTTTGTTTGGATCACTGTGCACAGTGTTTGGAAGATTGCGCAGTAAACAAAACACTCACACTGTAGTGAGCAGGTGAGTGTTAGGCTGTGGACCGAGGGGGAATTGAACCCCAGATGCTAGAGTGACAATTCTGCATGCAACACCAGTTGCGCTCGGCCCTTCTCCTGTCGGCAACAGCGGAATAAGTGTAACACAAATTTATTAAATAAAAAAGAAACTCCCCGAAGGGAGCTCTGAGATTCTGAGCGCTTTTAACGTCGCACACAGATTGTCACTCTGTTTAGAGAGTAACATAATATACCAGAAAAGTCAAACTTGTTGTCCACAATGCTCTAATTAAAAAGTTATCCACAAGCAAATTTTTATAGTTCACCCCGCTGTGCTATAATGATGCGCAGGGAGGGGTAAGTTATTCGCTTCATTTGGGGCGAATAACTTATTTTAAAAACTAAAACACACCCATATGCCTCGTGCTCGCCGGCTTACAATATTAGTTTTAATAGGTTAAATAGAAAATATTAGGACCTAGAATCACCCTTCCCCTTAAATATTTCCACAATCATTCGGTACCGTCTTTTAGGACTTAATCCCCGGTGGACATTCAGTAAACCTTTCAGCCGGTTAAAGTAGCCATCTAAAGA
>DATDYA010000028.1:0-8168 GCA_035289165.1 Patescibacteria group bacterium | reverse complement strand
GCAGAGTTATCGGCAAAAAATATTGACATTAAGAGTGGTGACTACACTTTCCGAGCGACTGGACAAACGATTGTTTTTGATGGCTTCCTTAAACTTTACCCCGACCGAGCCAAAGAAAATATTTTGCCGGTAGTTACAGTTGGTGAAAAATTAGATTGTCGTGAGCTTAAACCCGAACAACACTTTACTGAACCACCAGCTCGTTATTCGGACGCTACTTTGGTTAAGACCTTGGAAGAATTTGGTATTGGCCGACCGTCCACCTATGCACCAACAATTGCCACCATTGAAGACCGTGGCTACATCGAGCGTGATGAGAAGAAACGTCTAAAGCCAAAGGAGATCGCCTATGTGGTGAACGACCTTTTAGTTCTACACTTCCCACAAATTGTGGACTTTAACTTTACAGCGGAAATGGAAAATGATTTAGATGCGATTGCCGAAGGCACTAAAGAGTGGCAACCGATCATTAAAAACTTTTATGTCCCTTTTAAGGAAAATTTAAAGGCTAAGGATCACGAATTAAATAAAAAAGAACTGACTGAAACAGCCACCGAGGAAGTTTGTGATAAATGTGGCAAGCCCATGGTAATTAAAATGGGGCGATTTGGAAAATTTCTCGCCTGTACCGGTTATCCGGACTGTAAAAATACCAAACCATTGCCTGGGGAAAATGGCGACGCACGTCCTGAAGCCATACCAACTGACGAAAAATGCGAAACCTGCGGCGAACCAATGGTTCGAAAAGTCGGACGATTTGGACCGTTCCTTAGCTGTTCAGATTACCCAAAATGTAAAACTATAAAAAGCATTGAGAAAAAAACCAATGTGAAATGTCCGGTCTGTGAAAAAGGCGACATCATCGAAAAACGTAGTAAGCGAGGGAGAACATTTTATGCCTGCAATCAATATCCAAAATGCGACTTCGCCCTTTGGGAAAAACCCAATGGTGAAAAGTGCCCCAAGTGTCAATCCTTACTGGTCTTCGCTGCCAAGGGCCAAATAAAGTGCAGTAGCAAGGAATGTGATTTTAGTAAGCAGGCGGAGGAATAAAAAATATTACGAACACCACTTTCTAAACGAAAGTGGTGTTTTTTGGGCTTGCCAAATAGTGTTTTTTACGGTTTAATACCTCTATATGGACCTAGAAAAACTGCTGAACACAACCAAGCAAGTAACGATTGATGATCTTATTACTTGCCTCAAGAAATACAATACAGCCAAAGAAATTGAATTGGTTCGTTTAGCTTATGATTACGCGGAACAAGCCCACGCTGGCCAGACCCGGAAATCCGGCGAGCCCTACATCCAGCACCCGCTCATGACCGCCTACATTCTTGCTTACATGCGCTTTGATCTAAATATTGTTACCGCCGGAATTCTACATGATGTGCCAGAAGACACGCCAGTAACGATTGATGACGTAGAGAAAAACTTCGGCGAAGACATCGCTTCTTTGATCAAAGGCATTACTAAACTTGGAAAACTAAAATACCGTGGTGTCGAAAGATACATCGAAAATCTTAGGAAGATGTTCGTCGCCATGGCTGAAGACGTGCGCGTCATGATTATTAAATTCGCTGATCGCATCCATAATTTAAGCACGATTGAATCTTTGCCGGAAAAAAAGCGTTACCGGATCGCGCTCGAGAGTTTAGAAATTTACGCTCCCATTGCCAATCGTTTGGGTATGAACGAAATTAAGGGCATGCTGGAGGATTTATCTTTCAAACACGTTTACCCCAAAGAATACGAAAAAGTAAAGGCCTTGCGAGAGCGCATTGTCACTGGCCAAGAAGCCTATATCAGTAAAATAATAAAAAACATAAAATCCGAACTGTATAAAGCTGGTTTTAAAACCGTCGAAGTGCAGGGGCGACAAAAACAATTATACAGTCTCTACCAAAAATTAATGCAAAAAGGCTGGGATACGGAAAACATTTACGATATCTTTGCTTTACGCGTTCTGGTCCAAGACGTTGGGGACTGTTATGCGGCTCTCGGGATAATCCATAAGATTTGGCGGCCAATTAAAGGCCGAATTAAGGACTACATCGCCCAACCTAAACCCAATGGCTACCAATCACTCCACACGACCGTCTTCTGTGATGACGGGAAGATGGTAGAATTCCAAATTAGAACCGTCGACATGCATAATGAGGCTGAATATGGCATTGCCGCGCATTGGCATTATGACGAAAAAGGGGTAAGGATTGCCGCCCATGACATTCAGTGGGCAAAAGAATTGGCCCGGCTACAAAAAGAAGTTTTAAATAACTTGTCCGACTTGGAAGAAATTAAAATCGACTTTTTCCAAAATCGTATTTTTGTCTTTACCCCTAAGGGCGATGTTATTGATCTGCCAGAAAATGCTACCCCGATTGACTTCGCCTACCACATTCACACCGACATTGGTAATAAATGCGGTGGGGCGAAAATCAACGACCAGATCGTCAGTTTAGATACCGCGCTAAAGAGCGGCGATGTTATTGAAATTATAGTCGACAAAAACCGAAAAGGACCAAGTCCTAATTGGTTAAAATTTGTGAAGACTCATGTGGCGCGAAACCACATTAAAAACAACTTAAATTCGGCGGTCAAAAACTGGCTGAAGATTATCTTACCCAACCGTGAACGTTAAACTTCGCCGGTTAGCTTAGTAATAAGATTTTTTAGTTCGTCTTTTGAGTAAAAGCTTACCTGCACATGCCCCTTTCCGTTCTTCTCTGAAATGGTTACCTTGGTACCTAAAGATAAACGTAATTTTTCTTCCAAAAACATAATATTTGGATCCCTTCTACCACGAGTGGGATTTTGTCTAACAGTTTCTCGCTCTAAATCCCGGATGCTCATCTTTTGCCCCAACATGGATTTCATCATGTCTAGCTGCTTTTCGCGATTGTCGAGGGTCAGGAGGGCGCGAGCTTGTCCAGTATTAATTTTACCTGCCATCAAAGCTTCCTGGATTTCGATTGGCAAATCCAAAAGACGCATAATATTCGCCACCGCCGGTCGGCTGCGGCCGACTTTATCCGCGATCGCTTGTTGGGTAAGCCCAAAGACATCCGCCAATTCGCGGTAAGCATGGGCTTCTTCGATAGAATTTAAATCAGCACGTTGAATGTTTTCAATAAGAGCAATCTCGAGTTTCGCTTGATCTTCGAGATGATTTTTAACAATCACTGGCACTTCTTTTAAGCCCGCCATTTTGGAAGCACGCAAACGACGTTCCCCAGCGACGAGCTCGTAGCCGCCGTTTGAATCTTCGACGACCACGAGTGGTTGGATAATCCCGTGAATACGAATCGAATCTGACAATTCTTTCAAGGCCTCGGGCTCAAACTCCTTCCGAGGTTGTTTCCGATTGGGAACGATTTTTTCAACCGGAACCTGCCAAACCCGATGGAGGTCATTTGAAGAATTGTTGGAATTTTTGGGGCCAGTTGAAGAGATCAAGGCACCCAGTCCTCTCCCTAGAGCCATATGGTTTTAGATTACAATTTAGAAAAATTATTCTTTAGTTTCAAAAATGTCCATTATTTCCCGGCCCAGTCTTTCATAGGCCTTAGCGGCTTTACCGTGCGGCTCATAATGGAAAATACTTTTTCCGAAACTCGGGGCTTCGGCCAAACGAACGGTGCGAGGGATAACCGTACGGAAAATATTATTCGGGAAATATTTATATAGTTCATGCAAAACTTCTTCACTCAAACGATTACGTCCGTCGAACATGGTTAAGACCGCGCCTAATACTTGGAGGTTGGGTTTAATATTGTCTCGAACTAATTCAATGGTCTTCAAAAGCTGTCCCAAACCTTCTAGGGCATAATATTCAGCCTGAACAGGAATAAGAATATGATCGGCGGCGACCAGACCATTTAAAGTTAATAGTCCGAGTGAAGGTGGCGAGTCGATAATGATATAATCATAGGCGTGACGAGCCTCGCTCAAAATATCTGACAATTTTGATTCACGGCCTTCAACACTAACCAGCTCAACATTGGCACCAGCCAAATCTGAAGTCGATGGCACCACCCGGAGACCGGCGTGGGCACTATTGTGGACGACATCATGGAGACGTTGTAGACCCATGAGGGAGTGGTACAGCCCTTTATCCAATTCTTTGTGTTTTATACCCAAACCAGACGTGGCATTGGCCTGCGGATCTAAATCTACCAGCAAAACAAACTTGCCGGCTTCCGCCAAAGCCGCGGCCAGGTTCACGGCAGTCGTGGTTTTACCCACCCCACCCTTTTGGTTAACGATAGAAATAATAACGGACATAACTATAGCTTACAGTGGTATAATTATATCATAGAATTGACAACCAAGCAAAATTCAGGTATAATCCTAGGCATAAAAATGCCGATGTGATGAAATTGGTAAACATGCACGACTCAAAATCGTGTGCCGCAAGGCCTGTGGGTTCGATTCCCACCATCGGCACAAAAGGATCATAACGATCCTTTTTAGCTTGACCGTTCGTTTAATAGGCCGTACAATAACTATTACAATATTTAAACCATGAACCTACTTTCTGTCTTATCCATTGGATACATCACAATAGCCCTGATCCTCATCGCTATTTTTTTTCGCGACCAGAGAAAAAAAGAATATTATCTTGGTCGACACCGCACCATGGCCTGGATTCTTATCTCGCTTTTCTCCCTAAGTGTTTTAACCGCTGTCTACGCTCGGTTTATTGAACCTTGGCGACTAGTCACAACAGTAACCACTTTGGATATTAGAGAAATAACAGATCTAAAGGTTGCCCTTATCACCGACCCACAGGTTGGCAACCACAAAAAAGATAAGTGGATGGAACAAATTGTAAAAAGAATTGATGAGCTTAAACCTGACCTGGTGTTATTTGGCGGGGATATGATAGATAACGAAGGAACACCACCAGATGAGGCTAAATATTTAGGCCCATTACAGAAACTGGTTGGCAAATACTCAATGTATTACGTACTTGGCAACCATGAATATGGCTTAAGCCGTAAAACAATAACCGAGGAACAGCGAAGAACCGGCAACCGCTCGGCTGAAGTTATTAAAAAAATGGAAAAAATTGGTATTCCCCTTTTAAAAAATAACTTAGTTTGCCCAGAAATTAAATCCCAAAAAATATGTGTCTTTGGTCTTGACGATTTGTGGGGTGGACAACCAAATTTTGATGAACTCGAAGAATGGGACCAAAGTCTTCCAGTTTTATTCCTAGTACACAACCCAGATGGAATTCTTTATTGGCCAGAAAATATGAAAAAGTCAGATTTAACACTGGCTGGCCACACCCACGGAGGACAGGTCTGGTTGCCGTTTATTGGTCCAGGCGGAGATGCGGAGATAGACCTTCCAGACAACTTCTATCGTGGATTAAACTTCTACCAAGACGTACCGGTGTATACTTCTGTTGGCAGTGGTGAATCTGGCGGACCACTCCGATTTATGGCTGTGCCAGAGGTGGTTTTGCTTTACCTAAAATAAAATACCGAGGCTATGAGGCCTCGGATTCTATTAATTCAAGTTTTGGCTTGTAAATTTTTTTAATTAACGCCTTAAGGCTAAAAAGTGACACCTCTCCTCGAGATCTAACGGCTTTCTGTTCCCACGGTTGGTATAACAATTTATTAAAAATCGTAAGAACGGCTGTCTCCTGGCACAGGTTGACTGGGCCGATAAGGCGGGCGTTTTGTAACTTGCCAAATATAATAATAATGTTTCGGGTTGTGTTGGTATTCCTCGTTTAAGCGTTCAAATTTTAAATCACCAAATTTCTTCATTTCTTGAGCTTCCCAAACAATGGGGGCTATTTCTCTATATATTGAACCCCACTCTATTATGTCAGGACCTATGTCTCGTCCTTTTTGTCCCCAATATCTATATCCTTCGGTATCATATACACCACCCTTATCCCAAAATTGAGCCACTGGGACTGGCAACTGGTAGACCACTAAGAAAGAATTTCTATCGAGATCTGTTGCTCCCTCACCAAATATCTTACTTAATACTTCTCCACTTTCTTTACCGCTAGCAATTGTAAACAAGGGACGATCCCACTTTACTTTCTTTAAATACTCTACTATACGACCACTTAAAACTGGATTACTTTTAGAGTATTTACGAAAAAAATTATCCATGCCATCGATTGTCAATTCGTTTATTTCTAAACAGAAATCTCTTATTTGCTCCAATAATTCGTGTTCTTTTCTGTTAATTTTTGGATCAACTTTTTCTACGATATTAGCGTCTAGATCACGTCTAATATCTTCCCAACTCGGGTTATCATAAATATCAGCGCTATTATTTACCCCTTCTAAACGTTTAACATGCCTATAAACAGATTCTTCGAGTGCCATAAAATTACGGCTTCAATCTCCCAATTGTTCTTGGGAATGGAATGCACTCTCGGATGTGCTCGGTACCAGAGATCCAACGTACGGTGCGTTCGAGGCCAATGCCAAACCCGGAATGTGGTACAGCGCCATAACGACGGAGATCTAGGTACCACTCATAATCTTCGAGTGGTAAGCCCTCGTGTTTAATACGCTCGAGAAGAAGATCAAAATCATCTTCACGTTGGCTTCCGCCAATTAATTCTCCCCCACCATCGGTCGCGATTAAGTCATCGTTCAAAACCAGGTCGGCGTTGTTAGGATCGCGCTTCATGTAAAACGGCTTAATGCTCTTTGGCCATTTTTCAATAAAAACTGGCACGGCGCTGTCTTTAGTTAGAAGTCCCTCGTCATCGTTACCGAGATCTTCGCCGTACTTAATGTCTGAACCTAATTCGTGTAATTTTTCAATCGCCTGATCATAGGTCAACCTGGTAAACGGCGCGTCCGCCTGGCGCAATCTTTCTTTATCTCGCTCCATAATCGTTAATTCCTCGTCACAATGCTCAAGAACATAACGAACGATGTGCCTTACTAAACCTTCTTGGGTTTTTAAATTGTCATCGTGCTCCACAAAAGCCCCTTCGGCATCCATCATCCAAAATTCGGTTAGATGACGTTTGGTTTTACTTTTCTCGGCTCGAAAAACTGGACCAAAGTCATAACAACGACCGACTGAAGCGATCGCGGCTTCAATATATAACTGGCCGGATTGAGATAAATAGGCGGTGCCAAGATCAAAGTAGGGTACGGGGAAAAGGGTGGTTGTCCCCTCACAAGCGTTCGGGGTAAAAATCGGCGAATCGACTTTAATAAAATTCTCTTGATGAAGATATTCATTCATCGCGGTAATGATCGCATCGCGAAGCCGTAAGATCGCCCACTGTTTTTTACTACGCAACCAAAGGTGGCGATTATCCATTAGAAAATCTGGGCCGTGATCTTTTAAAGCAATCGGGTACTCGGCCGAAATCTGGAATATTTTAATACCTTTTACTTGTAATTCAAAAACATTATCTTTCTTCGGATGTTTCGTAACAACGCCCCACACTTCAAGAGACGACTCTTGAGTGAGTTTCTCGGCGTTCTGCCAAACCTCTTCTGCCACGTCATTTTTAACCACTACACCCTGAACCCAACCATAACCGTCCCGAAGTTCTAAAAAAGCGATTGGGCCAGAGGAGCGCTTGTTATATAACCAGCCTTTGATTTCCACTTCTTCACCAACATGCTTACTTAAATCTTTTATTAAACAACGCATATGTTTTCTAAATTTAAAGTCTTTCTAGAATACCATTTTTCGCTAGTTTTAGCAAGTTTATTGCACTTTAGATAAAAACCAATTAAAGTAAGGTAAGGAAGGGAGGTGAAAATGAGCGTACTCACCTTTTTTGCGATCGGGATCGTCCTGTTTATCCTGTGGACGATCCTCGGTAAATTCATCGGCTTTCTCATTTTTATCGCGATCTTCCTCCTCATCGTCCGTGGTGCCTGTGGTGGCTAGTCACGGCCACCGCAGGCGCCCCCACCCCACGCCCCCACTTCAGTGGGGGCTTGTGTTTTTGTAATTAAGACTAACTTTACACACTCTAACTACTTGCTAAAAAGAAAGGAATGATATAAGCTTCTACGGGCCGAGAAACAGGGAAGGGGGTCTCGTGGGGCCAGGAGAATACATCTTGGCAATTTTGGTTAGCTTCGTGCTGGCCATAAGCCCGTGGCCAGGATGGCAAGCACCAATCGGGATCTTGGCTGTCCTATTCTTCTTCGGCT
>DATDYA010000027.1:0-2670 GCA_035289165.1 Patescibacteria group bacterium | reverse complement strand
CTAAAATGCCCCGGACAACATTGCGCTACGCGATTGAAAAATTTCCCCAAAATAAGCGAAAAATATACTTGATATAGTAAAGTAAATTTTTTGTATGCATATATTTTACCAATTTAACTATTTTCTAAAAAAATGGTATAATAAAAAAAATGCATAGATTTTTTTGTTAAAAACAGAGGCTCTGTAGAAGCTCGTGAAGCTCGTGCTTGATAAGCATCCGGATTTGATTCTGCTTGATATTGTGATGCCGCTACTCGATGGACTCAGCATGCTTAAGAAACTGCGGGCTAATCAGTGGGGTAGAGAAGTATCGGTGATTATTTTAACCAACTTGAGTGACGCAGCAACCATTGCCGAAATCGCCGAGCAGACGGTATACGATTACCTAGTGAAATCCAGTTGGCAACTTGAAGCGGTAGTCAAAAAAGTTAAAGAGAAGCTCGGCGTCGGGTAAATTTTTTTAGATACATATAAATAAAGAGACCCGAAAGGTTTATCCTTTCGGGTCTTGGTGTTGTACTAAGGAACAGGGATGAACTAGCTGCGCATCGTACCCAATTTTCTGATCAGTGCGCCGAACCAGCGGACGGTAAAAACCACTTCGGTGGCGGCGTGCGGCAGCATCGCAACATGCCAGTGCCAGTACCACGGTTTGATCAGGTTCCAACGATTCGACCCGTAGGCTTTCCAGAATTGGTTAAGCCATACCCGAGTCGCCGGCACGGGACCAAATGTCCGCTGGTACTAGTCGCTTGGGCTGCGAATTGCGCCGGACATCAGCTTTTTCAGCACCCTTTTAAGTTCGACAAACGTCGCGTCGCGTGGGTCATACTGGAAGCGGATATACAGCTGTTCGATCTTTAGTTCAAAAATTGTTTGAAGCAGTATCATCGTGGTATACTTAAAAAATGATAAGGAAAAAAAGCTTGCAGGCAGCTAAAAAAAATGTTTTTCGGTATCAGCGAGAAATTATTGTCTTGGGGGTAAGCTTGTTTGTTTTTACCGTTTTGTTGGGATTTTCCAGTCAATTGATAAATCGTTGGGCCACTTTTTCAATCGATAAACAAACCGCGCCGATCAGTAAGGGGATAGAAGAGAGTCTCCAGTACGTTTCAGAGCAGCGCCAGGCAATTATCACCTCGAGAGTGCTCGATAGCGCGCTGGTTGCCGGCCAGCCACCCCGCCGCCGCGTCAAGCGCGTCAACCACCGCGACGCTGTGTGGGTTGGGGATTTCGCCTCTGCGGTTACCGCTCGCGCCCTGCCGACAAACTGTGCTGGATAAACGGCTAAATTGCTCTATGGCAGTACTACCAATACTTTCTCCTGCGGGACCGACCAGACCGGGGTGGCAGAGGCAGTCCGACCCCAGAAGCCACTTACACCATGTTCTCAACAGACAGAGCGATGACTTCAAACGGCATCATCATGGATTTATTTAACGCGGCTGGTTCCGGGTAGGTAATCAGAATTCTTGAAGTGATTGCCTTTCAGTGTGACAGCGCAAAAGAATAACAAAAAAGTGCCTGTGAGGCACTCTGTTTCTACTGGGGTAAATGTTAATCAAAGTAAATTACCGCCCGTTTCTTCACATAAGTTTTTTTGTTCTTGTTTATCCAATCCATTAGGTATCCGGTTTATTATAAATTTATGGCTTCTTTCATCTGTGGCCACACCATTCACACCGGCCAAACTACTCCCACTTGCCAATCTAAACTTTGCGAATTTGATTCTACTTTGTTTTTCTTACTAAACCACCTTAAAACAGCTCAATGGTTTTTATGGAAACAACATCACCGGCTTTGTAGTAATTCTGCAAAAGTTGAAATAACCCAAGCATCTGTATCTTCATCGATTTTCAAATGATACCAACCGTTTTCTTTCTCGATTAATTCATATTCATTTCCAGGCTCAAGCTCTAAGATTTTTTCAAAACCTGTGCCTGGGCCAGTACGTGCATTTAAATAACCAAGTCTAGTTTCTTTGATTAACACCAGCACAACTGGCTCTTCTGGCTCTTCAGTTATTTCTTCATCAATCATGGTTTCATCAGTTGATGTAGCCACCCCTGCTACCTCTGGAGTTGGCTTATTAGAAGGTTGATAAATTATGTGAGTATTTGTTAGATTATAGGCAACTATATCATTAAAAACTTGATTAAATTGATTTATATACCAATAACTAAAAAATGCCGTGCCTCCTAGCAAAACAAAACATACTAAAAGAATATGCAACCAACTTTTCATATCTTGACCAGGGAATGGTTAGTCGATTTAATTCTTTTTATCTTCTATTTTATTATCTTGATTATCTTGATTACCTTGATCTTTAAAGGCACCTCGGAGGATTTTAACAGCCTCGGCGACACCGCCAGCAAGATCCGCGATCTTCTTTGAGCCAAAAAGCAAAACGAGGATACCGGCGATAATAATTATTTCTGTAGTTCCTATGCCAAACATAATTTTTTTATTATTTAATAATACTTTTTATTACTTAATAATATATCGACCTTTTTAATTTTTCTTATCTACTTTTTATTATCTTGATTATCTTGATTACCTTGATCTTTAAAGGCACCTCGGAGGATTTTAACAGCCTCGGCGACACCGCCAGCAAGATCCGCGATCTTCTTTGAGCCAAAAAGCAAAACGAGGATACCGGCGATAATAATT
>DATDYA010000026.1:0-2600 GCA_035289165.1 Patescibacteria group bacterium | reverse complement strand
TCTTAACGACCTGGTTTGAACCACATTCCGGACAGTTTTTTATTGGGCATATTATCTTTAGTTAATCTTTTAGCTGTATTATGCCACAAATCTTTATTTTTAGGTCCTATTTTTTTCTATTTAGTCAATAAATCTAACTAAATTACCAAAATAAAATCCCCAAGAATTATTCTTGGGGATTTTATTTACTTATTCTTTACACCTCTCTCACTTCCAACAAATTCACCTTCCCAGCTTGTCCTACTGGCTCTCCAGCTACTATGACCATCTTGTCCCCTGGTTTGGCAATCTTTTCTTTTTTAATATAATCAATCGCGCTTTTTGCTAATTCTTCAATTGACTTACAAGTTGGCAAAACAAAAGGCTTAACCCCCCAAGAAAAATTCAACTGTCGCTGTACCCTTTCGCTATTAGTAGCCACGAGTATTGGCGCTGAAGGCGGCCTTACCCGGCTTAAAAGCCGGCCGGTTTCCCCACTTAAAGAAGCGGCTAAAATTAATTTTGCCCCCACTTGTTCAGCCAGATTCCGAGATAATTCAGTCACTGATCCTTCCACACTGCTATTGGTATAATCTGGCATGTCCACGTCATCATAAACCGACTTTTCCGTAGCTCTAACAATCTCGGCCATGGTTTTTACCACCAACACCGGGTATTTACCGGTTGCGGTTTCATTGGAAAGCATCACTGCGTCAGCATGATCAATAACCGCATTGGCCACGTCAGATACTTCGGCTCTTGTCGGACGACGGTTTAACTGCATTGAGTCCAACATTTGGGTCGCAACAATCACTGGCTTAGCCATTGAATTGGCCTTAGCCACGATATTCTTTTGGACTAACGGCACCTCGGCGGCGGCCATTTCGAGACCTAGATCTCCCCGAGCCACCATTATTCCATCCGCTGCTTCCAAAATCTCGTCTAGATTTTCTACTCCCTCATGGCGCTCAATTTTAGCGATCAATAATACTGAATGACGATGTTTAACTTTCAGCTCACCCTCATATTTTGTTATTAACTTACGCAAGTTTAAAACATCCTCCGCTGTGTGGACAAAAGACAAAGCAACCGCATCGACGCCCATTTCCAAACCAAACTTCAAATCGTCTTTATCTTTCTCACTCATGGCCGGGATATCCAGATTGCTTTCGGGAAAATTTAAGCCTTTGTTAGATTTAACAATGCCACCCTCAATCACCTTGCAATAAATCTTTGATTTCTTAATTTCTTTTATTTTAACTTCCATGTGTCCGTCATCAATCAAAAGCCGCTCTCCTAATTCTAGAAATTTTTCCAAGCCCGGAAAATTAACCGGAATATCTTCCCCTTTGTATTCTTTTAAACTAGTATCTAAGACTACGTTAGCATTAGTCTTAATCTCTAATCCTTCCTCCGGCATTTTCCCTAAACGAATTTTCGGACCCTGCAAGTCTTGCATAACCGCGATCGGTTCGCCGGTAATCCTCTCCACTTTCCGAATATTTTTAATTAAAAGCGCATGGTTCTCGTAAGAACCATGCGAAAAGTTAAGTCTTGTAACATTCATACCTTCTCGAACCATTTCTGCCAAGGTATCTACATCCTGACAAGCTGGGCCAATGGTCGCGACAATCTTTGTGTGTTTAAACATAACGTAAACAAAAACAATGTTAAATTACTTCATCATGGCTCTAATTTGCTCTTTTTGGGTCTCACTTATTGGCAAGACTCGCAAAAGCGACTCCACCGACTCTGGACTGGGAGCAGACGTACTATTCGTACTGTTTTGCTGGGGGACAAAATTATTAAACAAACTACCATAACTATCCATTACTTGTCGAATGTAAGGTGGTAAAAACCACAGCGCTAGGAGCAAAGGAATTAGAATCAAAAAAAGACGGAACCAGCTCGCGACGGCCGCCCAAACCAATTTACGATTAATTTTACGATTTTGTTCGTAAATTATCTGCGACCATTTCAAGTTTTTTTCTAGGAGTTCTTTAATGTCAAAATCCCCTTCGTTCTTCGCGACCGAGTGATGGACAGTTTTTACCGGCTTTGGTTCTTCTACTTCCTCCGCCTTTTCTTCCTTATCCGGGGGTAAAGATTTTTTTTCTTCTTTTTCCTCCCCGCCCTCTTTGTGTCTAAACATAGTTAAAATTATTTAGCCAATTTTTTTACCTCTTTTTCAAAAGTCTTAACATCTTTAAAATCTCGATAAACGCTCGCAAACCGGATATACGCCACTTTATCAAAAGTACGCAAATTTTTCATGACGATTTCTCCGATTTCTTTACTCCCAATTTCTCGAGACTTCTTTCGCTGGATATCTCGTTCGATCATGTGGATCAAACGATTAAAATTTTCTTGGGTATACGGACGCTTGGTCAGTGATCGGACAATCCCATTTTCTAACTTGTCTCTCATGTAAGACTCCCGTCGCCCATCTTCTTTAATCACGATTATATCTAATAATTCCGTTTCTTCAACGGTTGAGAAACGATAATGACATTTATCACAATCACGACGACGCCGAACCGACAACCCATCGGTTGTTGTTCGTGTATCCAAAACGCTTGTTTCGCGGTTATTACAAACCGGACAACGCATATATGATAGCA
>DATDYA010000025.1:0-4815 GCA_035289165.1 Patescibacteria group bacterium | reverse complement strand
TACCCAAGCTTTTTGCCTATGGAGAAATTGGTTTGAATTACATCAACCCACAAACTAAACTTCGAAAAGATTGGACTTTAAAACCAGAAGATTATTCTGCTTGGCTGGAAGTTGTAAAAGATGAAAACAATGATTTAATTTTCGGGTTAAACCAGGAAAAAGCTATCAAATATCTGGAAGATCTTCGCATGTATGTTGACCAGCCGGCTGAGAGCGGTCGCTTTGTGATGGAGAACGACAAGGTTAAGGAATTTAAGGGTAGTCAAACGGGTATTACTTTGGATGTTCTAAAAACCTATGAAGAATTAAACAGGGCGTTTAAGGCTAGGAATTATGAACCGGGGGATACAATTAAGACCGTTGCTTTGGTGACAGAAATCGTTGAACCAGAAGTGAAGTTGGGTGATGCTAATGATTTAGGAATTACGGATATAATTGGCGTAGGGTATTCGACTTTCCGAGATAGCCATAATAACCGTATTAAAAATATTGCCCATGCTGTTCAGAGATTAAATGGTGTTTTAATTAAACCAGATGAAGAATTTTCCGCTAACCATTATGCCGGCCCATATACAGCGGAAAATGGATATCTGCCGGAGGCGGTAATTAAAGGTAATGAGATTAAAGATGAGATTGGTGGCGGAATGTGCCAAATTGGTACGACACTTTTCCGGATGGCCATGAATTCAGGTATGGATATTACCCAGAGACGCAATCATTCTTTGGTGGTTAGTTATTATGCCGATCCAGTGAACGGCAATCCTGGTACTGATGCAACATTGTACGAACCAATTTTAGATCTTAAATTTAAGAATGATACTGGCAATTATCTTTTGCTTCAAACAGATATTGATTACAAAAAACAACAGTTAACATTTACTTTATGGGGTAAGCCAGATGGGCGTACTGGTTCTTATACTCATCCACTAGTATCAAAGTGGATTCCTGCTGGCGCGCCGCAAGTAATTAAATCAGAAAAACTAGCTCCGGGTAAAAAAGATTGCCAGGCCGCTTTTCGTGGTGCAGTCGCTAGTTTTACTTACACCCGCATTACACCAACCGGCGAAAAGATTGAGCGCGTTTTTGACAGTTATTACCGCCCATTACCTCAGATTTGTTTAGTTGGTGTTGATCCAAACGAAGTGGTAGTACCACCACCCGTCGAATGCCCAGAAGGCGAAGTGTGTGAACCGGTTGTGCCAGTTGAACCAGTAACCGATGTGCCTAATACCACAACCACCAATTAACATAACAAAAAAGACAAAAATAAAACCCCCCTGATGTGAGATCAGGGGGGATTTTTTTTGCGGTCGCATGAAAGCGACCATAACCGCATCCAAGAAGATGTGTTAAGGGAGAAGTCGAGCTATAAGCCTGAGCTGTCCGTCAACACATCTCCATGCTTGTCGTGGATACGGGCTAGTGACAATTACTTTACGCTTCAAAATCTGATACTTGGCACAAGCCCACAACCACTTATCTAAAATTTTAAGCAACAGAGCATTATACCTTAAAAACTGGTTTTTGTCAAGGGAGTGGGTGGATAAGTGAGGAAATTTGGCTGAAATAAAAGAAAAGCCTGATGGCTTTTCTTCTAAATAATGGTTTATTCTATTACTTTATCTACCAAACCGTAGTCTTTTGCTTCCGTGGCATCCAAGAAATAATCACGGTCTGAATCTTTTTCAATTTTGTCTAGTTCTTGACCAGTATGTTTGGAAAGGATCCGGTTAAGACGGTCTTTAATTTTTAGAATTCTTTCAGAACGGATTTTAATATCACTAGCTTGCCCTTCCATACCGCCCATGACCTGGTGGATCATTATTTCCGCATTCGGTAGAGCCAGGCGTTTTCCCTTGGCGCCCGAGGCTAAAAGTACGGCGGCCATTGAAGCGGCCATGCCGATACAGATAGTTGAAACATCGGATTTTATGTATTGCATGGTGTCGTAGATAGCTAACCCAGCTGTGACGGATCCACCGGGAGAGTTAATATATAATTTAATATCCTTGTCTGGGTCTTGGTTATCCAGGAATAACAATTGGGCGATAACAATGTTCGCGACATGATCGTCTATTGGTGTGCCCAGGAAGATAATCCGATCAATTAAAAGACGTGAGTAGATGTCATAAGCTCGCTCACCAAAGGTAGACTTTTCAATAACAGTTGGGATAAGGATTTGTGATCTTACTTCGTTGTTTTCCATAGTTTTTAATTTTCTTAATCGTTAAAAAGGTATTTTACCTGGTCTTTATTCTTTAGTCAAAATTTTCTTTAGGGCCTCTTCGATCGTTCCATTAATGGTAAACCCGGCTGCTTTTTTATGTCCGCCCCCACCTAATTTTTTGGCCAGAAGAGAGACGTCGGTAGCATCGCTTGTGGTTCTAAAACTGCCTTTAATTTTTCCATCCTCGGTTTCTTTTAAAATTAAAGAGACAGCGTCTTGACCAAGGTTGCTCAAAAAGTTCGCGATACCTTCGCTTTCACTTTCACCAACGCCCGCTTTTTCTAAGTCAGAGAGTTTAAGATAGGTGTAGGTGATGCCAGTATTTTCATCACGGGTAAGACGAGATAAAACTACCCCCCAGAGTTTTAAAGAGCGGAGAGTTTTGTTTTGAGCGGTTAGGGGTTTGATCGATTTCAAACTTCCACCCCGAAGCATTAGTTCGCTCGCGATGTTTAAAGAATGAATCGTGGTCGCAGGATTGGAGAAATTGTCAGTATCAGTAATAAGACCGGTGAGTAGTGCTGTTGCGCGATTAGGGGTAATCGCAATGCTATTCATTTTAAAATAATGGTAGATAATCTCGGTGGTAGAAGAGGCGGTCGGGATAACGAGATTCCATTCACCATATTGTTCATTGGTTGGGTGGTGATCAATATTCACAATCCGGAACGGTCGGTTTTTTAAATATTGGGCCACACCAGCGTAGCCAAGGTCGCCCGAATCGACGACCACAATGGTTGTAATACCTTCGTCGGAAAATATACCCGGATCGTTCGTAACGCTTAAAATGTAATTCAGAAAGGTATATTTTTCTTCGACCGGGGTGGCACAAAAGATCTCTGGAATAACATTGTGTTCGACGAGATAATCGCAGATAGCGCTAACTGAACCTAAAGCATCCCCGTCCGGATTTTTGTGGGGGATAACAATCACTCGTTCTGCTCTTTGCAGATGGTGGTGGATTTGGTTAGCAATGGATTTCATATAATCAAAGCTACCCATTATAGCTCTCTTGTTACTGGTTGTCAAGGTATGGTATAATGTGGAGCATAGACTTCGCTATGTACCTGAAGAGATTGGAAATTCAAGGGTTTAAATCCTTTGCTAATAAGACCAGCCTAGATTTCCTACCGCCGAAAGACGGTCGTTTTAGTATTACCGCGGTTGTTGGTCCGAACGGTTCGGGAAAGTCCAATGTGACTGACGCCATCCGCTGGGTCATGGGGGAAACTAGCATGAAGAGCCTGCGTGGTAAAAAAAGCGAGGACGTTATATTCTCTGGTTCAGAAACCAAAGGGCAATTGGGGGCGGCGGAAGTAACGATGGTCTTAGATAACGCAGATAATACAGTTGGTTTGGATTATCCAGAAATTGTCATTACTCGCCGGTTATACCGCTCTGGAGAAACGGAATATTTAATTAACAACAACACTGTTCGTTTGTTAGATGTCCATTTGCTTTTAGCTAAAGCCCAGTTTGCCCAACACGGGTATACTTTGGTCGGACAAGGAACTATCGACAAACTCTTAACCGTAAGTATCCAAGAGCGCAAAGACTTTTTGGATGAAGCATCGGGTATTAAAGAATACCAGATTCGTCATCACCAAGCTGTTTTGAAATTAGCCCGGACCGAAGAAAACATGAACCAAGCACAAACTCTAATGACTGAGGTTGAACCACGCTTGAAACTTCTCGCCCGCCAAGTTAAAAAATTGGAAAAGCGTCAAGAATTAGAAGTGGCTTTGCGCGAGGCCCAAGAAAAATATTACGCGACGCTTGCCGCGAGTAACAACACCGATTGCAAAAACGTAGATGACAAATTAAAAATTGTTGACGGTCGTTACCAAGAAACATTTAAATTACTACAAGAAACTCAGTCGGAATTAGCAACACTTGCTCGTTCCTCTAGTCGTGATGAACTATTCGATGAATTACAAAGTAAACATCAAGAAGCGGTCCGAGCAAAGAACGAATTGGAACGCCAGCTGGCTATTTTGCAAGGTCAGATGCAATCCGAGTATCGCGAAGCGGGTAAACAAAATTTAAACTGGTTGAATAACAAAATTGAAGAACTAAAATTGAAAACGGATGAAATGGACGCCACTTACCGTGAGGCGGAAAAGGTCAAATTTTTGAGTGAAGAAGAATTAACGACCGAAAAGAAAAAGATCCAACAATTAGGCGAAGAACGGGCGCGATTAATATTGCAAATTTCCGAATTGCAAAATCGGCGGATGACTGGCGAGAGTGAAAAGAACTATTGGCAGTGGAGTGGTTTGACAGCTGTAAAAGCTGTCAAAGAAGCCCGAGAAAATTTTGGTAAATTATTTGGTTTGGTCGCCGAATTAGCAGAAGTGGATGAGGAATATCGTCTGGCGCTAGAAGTAGCGGCCGGGTCACATATGACATCCTTGGTAGTGGAAGATGAAAGTACCGCCAGTCGGGCGATCGAATACCTGCGGCGAGAAAAGTTGGGGGTAGCAACATTTTTGCCTTTAACAAAAATTGGCGAAAGATATGGTGGACGCGAAGTAGATAGTTTTGTCAGTGCCCAAGGTGTCCGTGGCCGGGCTATAGAACTACTTCGT
>DATDYA010000024.1:0-35555 GCA_035289165.1 Patescibacteria group bacterium | reverse complement strand
CATATTTAAAATTTATTAGGGTCTTTTTTATTCTTCTCCATTCCCTGGCGCATCAGCTTGGCAGCAGCCGATTCTTCTTTTTGCGGGATATCTTTCTCGTCTAGCCCTAGCGCGTTGGCTACGGGGTCAACGTTGGCCTCTACTGGCGTTGCAGGTGCTGGGGCTGGCTGATTCTCTTTCTTTGCCTCGATCGCCTCAATTTCGGCCAACGTCGCGTCCGTGCGTGCTTGTCTTACCTCTTGGAGCTTGGTCAGTATCGCGCTGTAGTTTATTTCGACTAGTTCCAGTCCGCACAACTCTTTAATTTTGGTGGCATAAATCTCGGCTCCGGCGACTTTCCAATTAATATTTGGCTCCATTTCTTTCAGCATGCTGGCGATCTCTTTTTTCTGGTTAGTTACCGTGTCTTCTTTGCTCAAGTCGGCTCCACTATTTGCCCAGTTCAAGAGTTCTTTGCCGACCTTTTGATCAATCACCATCTCCGGCCGATCCATAAATAATCCAGTTCTGTCTTTGCTCGCCTTGGCGTTGTGGCGTAGGTCAAGTTCAAAGCTCAGCGTTAATTCGTATTCGAACCCTTCGCGGGTAATCTCTTTCATGCCGACCTTTTCCACTTTAACTTTTCCGTTTTGATCCTTGGTCATGTCGTAGTCTTGTTTCTTCCTGACCGAGGTAATCATGTGACACTTACTCTGGATAATCGCTTCCACAAATCTCTTGTGGCGTGGCGTAACTTTCCCCCAATCTTGGAACTTTCCACCTAAGCGATCGACTAGTTCCAGACACCCGCCTTTGCCGTCCCACTCATGGGTGATGCTGTCGATAATGATCACTTCCATCCCCGCGTTCTCGCAGGCGTGTATCGCCTCGACGTAATTTTCCGGTGCAAAGTCATCAATCAGCGTCACCACGTTGTATGGTCCAAGGTCGGAGTAGAGCTCACCTGATCCGTTTTCGGTATCTATCAAAGCAATCTTCTCCCACGGCGCCATACCGTTAGCCATTAATAGTGCTGAGTATGTTTTGCCCGATCCGCTTGGGCCTCCTAAACCTATGCGCAGTTTGGCTTTTTTTCTTTCGGCCTTGCGCAGTTGAATAACCTGTGTCATAATATATCCGTTAGTGAGTTATGTATGTTTTAAAAGTCCCTTGTACTCTTGCCTGTCTTGGGACTTTTTTTATTTCAACCTTTGGCAGTCGTAACATTTTGCGTCAGGCTGAAATAAGTAAAATTTAAGGATCGATATTGTTATTTTATTTTCACCGCACCCGGCGCATCTAAACCCACAAATTGTTCTTAGGTAACTGATGGCATCGGTCGGGTCTGTCTGAAATGCCGTCTGGATGTTCGGGTAAACTTCTTTAAATTTAGCCAGGGCGATTTTGTTATATTCCATGTAGAGCGACATAATCTTGTAGTAACCGCAGTCCGTACATGTATGTTAGAAACCCCACCGTAAATACTACCGTCCAGATCCAGCCCATAACTTCCTTGCGGTGCTTATTACGGAATCGTATTTCGGCCAACTGTTGACCGTACCACCAACGTTCATACGCTGTACGCCTGCTTTTGAATGTTGAATGCGTTGCTTGCATATTTCCTCCATTTTAGTTTTACAGGTGGCGACCTTTTGGTTATAAAAAAACACCTGTCTTTCAACAGGTGTTGTAAAATCTTGTTAAATTGTGCGTGGCGGTACCCTACCTCTTCGACCACTGGAGCGATTGATTAACGTTTGCTCCACTGTGGTGCACGACGGGCTCGCTTTAAACCAGGTTTCTTTCGTTCCTTTACTCTAGCATCACGAGTCAAAAAGCCGAGGGTCTTTAAAGTTTTCTTGAAATCTTCATTCCAAACGACAAGGCTTCTCGCAATACCAAGTTGAACGGCTGTGGCCTGGCCCATTGGACCGCCACCAACCACTTTTACGGAAATGTCGTAATCTTTCATTTTAGACAAAGCTTTCAAAGGAGCTTGGACGATTTCTTGCCATTGAAAGAATGGAAAGTATTCATCCAAACTCTTACCATTCACAACGATCTTTCCCGATCCTTTGTCGATTCGAACGCGAGCGGAAGCGCATTTGCGTCTTCCCACCGCCCGATTTTGGTCTTCCTTCTTAGTAGTAATTTTAGTCATAAGAATTACTTCTTAAATTTAAGTCTTTTCATCCGAGCAGTGCGGAGTTTGTTTTTTGGCAACATTTTAATTACCGCTAAACGGATTACCTCTTCTGGTTTTTCTTTAACCATGATTTTGGCTCCCACTTCTTTCAAACCACCCGGATTAAGAGTGTGATGGCGATAAACTTTCTGGTCAAGTTTCTTGCCAGTGAAAACCAAATCCTTAGCATTCGCCACCTCTACTTTGTCACCAGAATCAATGTGCGGGGTGTAATCTGGTTTGTGTTTACCCATGAGGATCGTCGCAATTTGGGTCGCCAATCTACCGGGAGCAACTCCCGCGGCATCCAATTCGACAGTATGTCTTTTAATAGCCATAGTATTCTTTAAATATATTTCTTTTTAGACAAATTCCACAATCGCTTCTTCCGCTCCGTCGCCCTTGCGATTCTTTACCAAAACAATTCTCGTAAATCCACCTTTACGTTCAGCATAGCGTGGACCTAAGACTTCCATTAACTTTTTTACAGCATTGTCAGTGTAAAGATCCTTGGCAATCGCTCGACGAGCCGCCAGGGTATTTTGTTTTGCTTTGGTAATTAATTTTTCTACTACCGATCGGGTAACCTTCGCTTTAGCCTTGGTAGTTTTAATTTTTTCAAACAAAACTAAACTCTCAGCTAAATTTGAAAGTAACGCGCGGCGGGGTGCGGTTTTTCGATCGAGGGTAACTTTTTTCTTTTGATGTCGCATACCGTTAAATAAAATAAATACAGGGTTAAGCTTTCTTTTTGGCTTTTTTGGCCTTCTTCGGGGCTTCAACTTCTTCTTCGGTTTCCGTCACCACTTCTCTAGTCTCAACCGGTGCAACTTCTTCTTCGGTTAAAACTTCTTCTTTACCAGTGCCACCATTAGCGACGGCGCCAGAGATAATAGTAAAGTGGTCCATTAAAATTTTTGTGGCTTGTTGCATGGCTTCTTCCGGAGTGATCGTGCCATTGGTTTCAATGTTCAAAGTTAATTTTTCGTAGTTAGTAATATCTCCGACGCGAGTAAAGTCAACAACATAACCGACATCGCGAACTGGGGTGTAAACCGAATCAATTACAATCGTACCCAAATCTTGGGACCCGCGATCTTTTTCTTCCGCTGGTTTATAACCACGACCGCGGCTAACAGTGATCTCCATGTCGAGAGTTTTGTTGCTAGTTAAATTAGCGATAACCAAATCAGTATTAATAACATCGACGGTGCTGTTTGGTGTAATGTCGGAAGCTCTAACTGGGCCTGGTCCTTTTTTAGTTAAAGTCAAAACAACCGGATCATCGGAATGGACCTTAACCACCAATTGTTTAAGATTTAACATCATTTCCACCACATCTTCCTTAACGCCTTCGACAGTGCTGAACTCGTGGTTTACACTTTTAATTTTAAAAGATTCAACCGCCGCACCTGGCAAAGAAGATAACAATACGCGTCGTAAAGCATTACCTAAAGTTGTACCATAACCATGGTAGCAAGGGGTAATGATAACGCTCGCTGTATTGGCCTCCTTCAAAGGGGCGAACTCTACCTTGGAAGGTAACAAAAAGTTCTCCATAATAATGTGGTTAAAATTAACGAGAATAGAACTCAATAATTAATTTAGTGTCAAAGGCGGGCATTTCTATCGCTGGTTCGTTTAACACTTTAGCACTCAACTCCTTGGCGTTAACCGTGAGCCAAGCCGGGGCTTCCATTTTAGCCAAAGTTTCTGACAAGGTTTCAAAACCCTTGCGGCCTTTGGCGCGGTTGGTTAATTTAATTTCATCACCAGCTTTAATGTGAGAAGATGGAACAGACAACTTACGGCCATTTAAAAGAATGTGCCCATGACCAACCATCTGGCGAGCGGCAGCGCGAGTCGCAGCCAACCCCGCTCGAAAAACAACATTGTCTAAACGAGATTCAAGAGCGGCCAACAAAAGTTTACTGGTATCACCAGTTTTCTTAGAGGCTTCAGCGACATAGTTAGAAAACTGTCGTTCGCGTAAACCATAGACTTCCTTAGCTTTTTGCTTTTCTGCCAACTGCTTGCCGTAGCTTGAGGTCTTACGGTTACGTCCCTGGCCAGAACCTTTAGCCGCTGGGGCTGGTTTGCTACTCTTAGTTTTTACAATAGGATTAGTAGACATAATTCAATATATTATAGTGGGATTAGACGCGTCGGCGTTTCGGTGGTCGGCAACCATTGTGTGGCAAAGGTGTGACATCGCTAATCGCGAGTACCACCAATCCATTGGCGTGTAAAGCACGAATGGCACTTTCACGACCGCCGCCAATACCTTTAACAAACACATTAACTTCTTTTAAACCAACCTCACCAATCTTAGTTAAAACGTCTTTAATCACCATACTCGCCGCATAAGGAGTGGCTTTTTTTGGCCCCTTAAAACCATTAACACCAGCCGAAGACCAACCCAAAACGTTTCCGTTTGGATCAGTGATCGTTACGATAGTGTTATTGTAGGAGGCCTGAACATAGGCATTGCCCTTTGGTACCTGGCGAACTATCTTACGCTTCTTAACCTTACCAGTCGCCTTACTGGCGGCCTTCTCTTCTTTTACAGCGGGTTCGCTCCCGGTAGTTTTTACAATTTGTTCTTCAGACATATTTTATATTTGGAGGGAGTGATTAAAAATTAGGTCTTTTGACCAGTAAGTTTCTTGCCAGAAACAGCGGTCTTACGAACATTGCCCCGAACGGTGCGAGAATTGGTTTTGGTTCTCTGACCGCGCACTGGCAAATGGCGCATGTGACGGATACCACGGAAAGACTTGATATCTTTCAAACGCTTAATGTTCGCGGCCACTTCACGGCGAAGGTCGCCTTCAGTTTTATAACTCTTTTCAACAATGGCGCGGAGTTTGTCTTCGTCATCCGGAGTCAAATCTTTTGTCCGAATATTTTCGTCAATTTTAGCTGCTACCAAAATCTTCTTGGCTAAAGTCGGCCCAACGCCATATAAATAGCGCAGGGAGATGCCGATCTTTTTGTCGTTTGGAATGTTAATACCAGAGATACGCATAGACTGTGTTAAAAATATATAACAAAATTATCCTTGGCGTTGTTTATGCTTTGGATTACTGCAAATCACAACTACTCGCCCTTTTCTCCTTAAAACTTTGCATTTCATGCAAACTTTCTTAACTGATGCTTTAACCTTCATAAACAATTTGAGTGAGTGAAATGATTAAATGTTTTTAATCATTTCCGAACGAATGAGTTTATACCAAAGGTATAAAATGTTTTTCTTAATGAAAAAATACCAACCACTGCCGCGATATCGACGCCTAAACTTTCTTCAGGCTCCACCGCACCGGTTGATATTTATTCCTGAACTAATCGTTCAGTAATTTTTTTAAATTGTTAGTAGCGGAAAGTGATTCTCCCCCGCGTTAAATCGTAGGGAGTCATTTCCACCTTAACCTCGTCACCGATCCCCAAACGGATCTTGTTTAGACGCATCTTGCCCGACAAATGAGCAATGATGTTCTGCCCGCTCTCGAGGAGCACGCGAAAGGTTCCGGCTGGCAAGAGTTCTTCGATCTTGCCTCTAACCTCGATAATGTCTTCCTTAGTGGCCATTCAATAATTGTTAGGTGTGAATATAATAAACGATTTTGGAAAATAAGTCAAGTCCCCCTTCACCAATTTATACACATATTTTAGCCTATTTTTGCTCTATTGGCAACTCACTGCCCAAGACCTTATCCACCTTGTATACCCAATACTTGTACAAAAGAAAGTTCCAACTAACGGATAAAATGATGTTAGCCAGGCGCACCAGGCGATAGTCAAAGCCTATTTTTTGGCTAAAAATATAGATAACTACCACAGACAAGGCATAATTAAAAGCAACTATCGCCATAAACCGAACAAACTGGCGGTGAGGCATTTCTTTGTTGCCAAACGACCAATACTTGTTTAGTAAAAAGTTATACAAAATAACGAGTATTTGACTCAAAGCCACTGCCATTACTGGGGTCCAATGAAGATACTCTTTAAAAACCATGAGCAAACCAAGGTCCAAAAAAACACCAGTTACGCCCACGACAAAATACCGAAAAAACTGTTTTTTAGTACTATGGTAATAGACGATAAGTTTGTTTAACATGGAAAATTATACAACAATAGCCTTAATTCGCCTTATGCCACTACTGCAAGCCTCTTCTTTAGAAATTTTAAAATGCCCAATTACACCAGTATGTTCAACATGTGGTCCACCACAAATTTCCTTACTAAAGGTAGGAGACTCTGGGCTGGCTTCAGGTTTTTGCTTCGGGTCGCCAACTGTATATACTTTTACTTTACTACCATATTTATCTTCAAACAAACCCATCGCACCACCAGCTTTTGCTTCTTCCACTGACATTTCCGAAAAACTCACTGGGTAATCTTTTTGGATAGCAACATTCACCAAATCTTCAACTTGTTTCTTTTGTTCGTCAGTCATCTTTTCCGGATGAGAGAAGTCAAAACGAAGACGTTCGGAGGTAATATTACTTCCCCGCTGTTCGACATGGGTTCCCAAAACCTTTCGTAGCGCCGCATGTAATAAATGCGTGGCTGTATGATACTTAGTCGACATTTCACCAGTATCGGCTAAACCACCTTTAAACTTTTGTTCTGCCCCCGCTCGAGATAAATCTTGGTGCGCTTTATACGCCGCATCAAAACCATTAACATCTACTGTCAAACCATTTTCTCGAGCCAGCTCCTGCGTCATTTCCAAGGGGAAACCAAAAGTATCGTAAAGTTTGAAAGCTTGTTTGCCAGAGATTTCAGAAATATTTTGTCCAGTTTTTTCAAAGGCAATCCGGAAACCATTGATTAACTTCTCAAATTCTTTTAGACCCTGTTCGATAGTGTTTCTAAATTTACTCTCTTCAGCCGCTATTTCTCGCAACACAAATTCTTTATTTCTTTCTACCTCTGGATAAACATCTTTAAAAATATCAATAACTACCTTGGCAATCTCTGAACAAAAGTTTTCTTTAATACCCAATAATCGACCATGGCGTACCGCTCGGCGAATCATCCGGCGGACAATGTAACCTTGGTCAACATTGGAAGGGGCCACCCCTCGATCGTCACCCATAATCATCGTAGCTGTTCGCAAATGATCGGCAACAATGCGCATAGAGGTCGTAGTTGCCCCGCCAACCACATATTCATTTCCACTTAATTCCTGTAATTTTTTAATAATCGGCCAAAACGTATCTATTTGGAATACATCGACATAATTATTTAAAACCATCAGGGTTCTTTCTAAACCCATTCCTGTATCCACATTCTGTTGTTTCAGTATTTCAAAAGTACCGTCTTCTTTTTTAAAATATTGCATGAAAACATCGTTCCAAATCTCTAACCAATGGTCTTCATCGTTACCCGGGTTACTACCCGCTGGCGGGAATTCACTATCCCCTTTCCAATAAAACATTTCCGTGTCCGGTCCGCAAGGTCCGGTTTGTCCAGCCGGTCCCCACCAGTTATTTTTCTTGGGTAAATATGCGATACGTTCTTCTGGCATGCCAAGTGATTTCCAGATACTCGCCGACTCTTCATCGCGGGGCGCGTCATCATCTCCGGCGAATACCGAGACAGCTAACTTTTTTGCATCTAATCCCAACCAATTAGAAGAGGTTAAAAATTCATAACTCCATTCAACCGCTTCTTTCTTAAAATAATCCCCCAAGGACCAATTGCCTAACATTTCAAAAAAAGTATCATGACGATTATCTCCCACCTCGTCAATATCTTGGGTGCGGACACATTTTTGTACGTTGACGATTCTAGTGCCACCTGCGTGCTTTTCACCAAGCAAATACGGTACCAGTGGGTGCATGCCAGCGGTGGTAAACAAGACTGTCGGATCATTTTCCGGAATCAAAGAAGCCGAAGGGATAATCGTGTGTCCCTTGCTCTTAAAAAACTCTAGATATTTCTGGCGTAATTCTTTGGAGGTTAACATAGCAACGGCAACTTAATTACCTACTTATATAACTCAAATTTTGTCCCATTAAATCGTACTCTATATACTTCTTTAGTCAAATTATCCGGGTTCAATTTCCAAATTGTTCCATCTTGCAATAAAAATATATAGGGGTAGATTCCTCCGTACTCTTTACGAATTTTTACATACTCCGCATCCGTAAAAAGTACCACATCATTCACGTACTCAAAGTTTGGCATACCCGCTCTGACCTGTTCAACTGGTTTAGAACGCAAAAACGTGACGTGTGGTGGCCATGACCAAAAATTCTCATTGTCTTTCCATGGTTTAGTATAAAATTTAGGCAGAATCTGGTAAGAAATTAGTCCCCGAGCATTGTTTAGCGTGCCCCAATAAGTATTAACACTATTTTTATGAACATAATTCAGATCTTGCTTAAACCGATCCAATCGAAGCTTTTGGTTATAAAAAGCCGTTGAGTTAGAACCAGATTCTTTGGCCGCCTGTTTGGCGCGATATCTTCCTAAATTAAAATTTAAATAGGCGTTACTCCGGTTATTCTTCTGAAAAGTATCAAGGATCCTAAATAGCGCCTCCTGATTAGGATAAGATAATTTCGAAACCTTACCCGAATCAATTGCCTCGTAAACTACCGGGGCGATATCAACAGATAAAAAACGTAGATAATTTGCATCCAAAGGTTTGCCTTCATCCAAAGCTCGATTTAGATTTTTCCGAGCAATAATTGCATCAACATTCATTGACACCCCAATCAAAAACGCCACAATCGCTAAAGTTCCGCCGGCATAAAATAGCTTAGCGAACTTACCATTCGCTAATATCCAAGCAATTCCTAACCCTAAAGAAATAATTATGAAATAAATAATTATTTCCGCATAAAATCTATCGACAGTAAATCCGTAGGCCTCCTGGTACAGATTCATGCTGTGCAAAGCCGAATAAGCAACCACCCCTGTTTGCGCTAAAAACAAAATTAATAGACTCTTAATCCACCAGCCCATACCATGTTCAGCAAAAGAACGGAAGATTGCTAAAAACAGGGCCAAAGCTAAACCAGAGGCCCATAACAATTGGAAAAACCCACTTCGAGCAAAACGAGCAAAGACAATATCATTGTCTAAGATATATTGGTAAGAAACAAATAAGTCTTTAAACTGTATAACCACGAAGGTAAGAAACAAGCTGTTTAAAATCACCATCACCGTTACTACAATTGTCGAATCCAATTTCCAAACTTTTCTTTCATGACTTTTCAAAACAAAACGAGAATCAATAACAGCATAAAAAACCGACGCCATAAATAGAGTAATAAAAGCAAGGCGTAAAATCCGGAACAACAAAACTTCATTAATATCAAAATTAAAAATATTGTTGATAAAATCAGCAAAATTACGATCAGCGTCAGCAAATAAACTACCAAAAATTAATACCAAAGGAACGGCAATGATAATACCCACCAATACTTTTACAACGACTCGCTGCTTCTCTTGAGAGGGACTTTCGGTTAAATCTTGGATCGCCTTCCAAATTGCTCGGAACAAATTAGGAATCGGAATTTTTCTAAAACGAAAATCCGTTTTGCCTTCTGGTTGTTTTACTGTTAAAACAAAAATAAACAATAAATAAGAAAGCAATATGAAAAGAGGGGCGAAAACATTTATCAATTCATGGTTATAAAGTGCCAGGTCTACACCCAAAACCACCGGAAAAAATAAAAACCACAAGGCCCATTTATTTTTTACTAACTGGTAATATTTGGCGGTCAACAAAAATAAAATTGTCGTAAGCAAAACAAACGCCAAGGCTCCAATACCATGCCAGTGCTTAAAGGCGAATATTTCATATATCACGGCCAGCAAAAAGGCCAGGCCGATTAAAACTAACCGCCCAAAACGTTTTTCCGCTAGATGTGTAGCAGCCATAGGTAAAAAATTCATAGATATATATTATTGTATTACTCCCCCGCCCAAACAAACTCCTTTTTTATAAAATACCGCAAACTGGCCGGGGGTAACGGCTCGTTCCGGTTCAGTAAATTTTATGATATAACCTCGCCTATCGCTCGCTCTAACCGTGCATTTATGTAAGGTTTGACGGTGGCGAAGCCTCACTTCACATTTTAGCGGTAAAACCGGCTCCTGTCCAGTAATCCAGTTTATTTCGGCTACATTAGCTGCCTCCTTAAACAACCGAGGATCGTCCTCACCCCCAACCACTAATTCATTCTTCTTAATAATCTTATCTACCACATATAGCGCCTGATTTCCTAGCTTTTTCTTACCTTCAAGACTTATGCCCAATTGCTCTCTCTGCCCCATGGTATAAAACGGCAAACCAGTATGTTGTCCTACTACTTCCCCGCTCCCTAAAATAATTTTTCCTGGTCTAGCTTTTATCTTTAGTTCATTTTGTAAAAAATCCTTCATGCTAACTTCGCCCACAAAACAAATGCCCATACTTTCTTCCCGCTCAGCATTAGGCAGTTTGTTCTTCTTAGCCAACTTCCTAACTTCAGCTTTGGTTAAATCCCCGAGCGGAAACAGGGTGTAACTTAATTGTTTTTGATCCAATTGGTGTAAAAAATATGTCTGGTCTTTATTTTTATCCTTTGCTTCTAATAACAAATACTTTCCTTTAACTGCTTTGACCTTGGCATAATGGCCAGTGGCTAAAAAATCAAAACCTAATGCTTTGGCTTTATTTAACCACGCACCAAACTTAACAAATCGGTTACACATTACGTCTGGATTCGGTGTTCGACCGGCAACGTATTCATGTTTTACATACTCTAAAACATCCCGGCGATACTCTTTCTTAAAATCTAAACGCATTAAAGGAATGCCCAGTTTCGCCGCTACCCTCGTCGCTTCGTGGTAATCCGGTACCCAACAGGTTTCTCCAAGAGCGTTCTTCCCCTCGTAATTAACCATAAAGGCGCCAGTAACATCATAGCCCTGTTTTAGGAGCAACAAAGCCGCGACAGCTGAATCAACGCCACCGGACATCGCCACGAAAACCTTTCTTTTGAGAGGGGCGCCCGTTTGTTTGTGCTTATTCAAAATTTTTGTCATATTCGTCTCAAAATCTTGCGGCCTCGCCTTCGACCACCACTTCATCAACTAATAGTTTGACCATTTCTTTTTACCTTGCGTATTTTGATATTCCAAAATTTTCTCGGCCGGAGAAATACCACCAAGGGCCTTGTGCGGAAAATAATTCCACGCGTCGCTGACCAACTCAAGAACATTGCTCAATTCTGAAGCATCTCCGCCGCGGTCAAACATGGCCACGACTTTCATCATGTCGTCGTTATCCTCCTCGTTATAAATAACATCATGGACATGATCCAAAGTAAAGTCGCTCCTCATTTCCTTGAGCATATCCACGAGTTCTTGTTCGATTTCTTTCCGGCGTTCTAAAATTTCTTGGTTTGATCCCGCTTTTATTTGGCTACTCGCCGGATAATCTACTTCACTGTAATAATCATCCAACAAACCCAGAATCAATTGAGTAGATTTGTACGTTCCGCTTGGCAACTGAACCACGTATTTATATTTTTTATATGAATCTTTCCATGAAGCCTCTGCCAATCTATCCAGATTAATTCGCAAACCGATAAGAATTTGATCGGCTTTTTTTGAGGAAAACTTGTGAAAATCGGATTTTCTTCCCGGAAATCTTATATGGTATGTCAATGGTCCAAGTTCGTTTTGAATCATGCGCACCGCGGCCTGGCGGATGTTTCCGTTCTTGTTCTGAAGCAGTTGGAAAAGCCAAGGGAAGAGAAAATCCGGCTCGCTTTCCCGGTCATGCAAGTAATAAATGACGGAAACGGCCATCACGAAATTTTCCCGCCGCCAATCCTCGACGATTTTCGCATACGTATTCGCCGCGGCATTGATAATGTTCTTTATTTGCTTGTATTCATTTTTGCCGCCACTTCGCGAGCTATACAAAAATTTCCGCACCTTTCGTGCCGCTTCGTGGCTTTGATTCTCATTACCTGATAAAATGATTTTAAACAATTCATTGAATGTCATAAAGGAATCGCTCTTTATCAAAGTCGTTCTGGAGAGTTTCTTTAACGATATTTTGCGCCTGTTTATCAGCCATAAAATAATTTATTTTAACTGCTTTTGGTTAAACCTCTCAAGTTCTCGACGCACTTTTTGTTCCATTTCCTTATGCGATACGCCGCCGGCATGATCTAAAATTTCCTTGTCATTCAAAATTAAAAAATTGTCTAATTTTTGAATCCAATCCTTCATATACATGACTCTTTGTTCAACACTTTGCAATTCGGCAAAGGATAAAAATTGTTCCACCAATAAATTCAATCGTTTTAATTCCAATTCTTCCAGATAATTTTTGGCGATTTCAGCTTGTTCACGAGTAATAATTTCGCCCTTCCAATTTGTAAGTCCCAGATTTGTTTTCCCGCCATCAATTCGTCTGGCGACGATTTCGGCCGCGGTTAAACCGGTGATCGCGTAATGAAATTTATTTTGCACCGTAGCAAAAAATTGTTTGGCATAGTCCAATTTTGGATTATAATCAGCACTAGTCGCGAAAACATCCCTGACTTTTTGGTAAAAATTAGCTTCCGAAGTTCTAATCCTTCTAATTCTTTCTTCCCATTCCTCAAAGTACGTCTTTTTTACTCTGCCTTCGGATAAACGCTCGTCGTCCATGGCAAAACCTTTAACAATATATTCTTTTAATTTTTGAGTTGCCCAAATACGAAATTGCGTGCCACGCACGGAGCTAACTCTATAACCAACGGAAATAATCACATCTAAATTATAATGATCTACATTTCGTTCAACTGCTCTTCCCCCTTCATTTTGAACTATCCGTAAATTCCGGATAGTTGAATCTTGGCTAAGTTCAGCTTCTTTATAAACATTTCCAACATGCTCGTTAATTGTTCTAACATCCCTATCAAAAAGTTCGGCCATTTGCTTTTGCGAAAGCCAGACCGTATCATCTTTCATTTTTACCTCAATTTTGGTCTGCCCGTCTTCTGTATTGTAAATTATAATTTGGTTGGTTTTTTCTTCCATAAATTTGTATTTTTTAATTCGTTGAATACTCCGAAAGAATAACCTCAATTTATTATCTTTCACCCTTTAATATCCTCTCGAATGCCTCAAGATTGCCCATAGCATCATTGACTGGATTGTGATCGTGAGCGGTAATACGTAGTTTCTTCCACGAACTGGCATTGGTAAAGTCGCCAACAAGCCCGGCATAAAAATCCCCGATCCTTCTTGCGGAATGACCGAATGGGTTTTTACCAAAAAACAGATGGAAATAATAATTTATGAACTGCCAATCATAGGCCGGGTTGTCGCTCACAAATAGCGGCCTAAATCCTTTCTCTATTACGGATAAAATCCATTTATCGAAATTTTCGAATGTTTCTTTCGTCGCACCTACTCCGTGGAATGTTTGTCTTGAAGGATAAGCGACTGCGCCAAATTCAAATGACACTGGATCGTTCAATGTCGGTGCCGGCCCGTGTCCTTCGCAGTCCACGAATATTAAATTTCTGATAATGATTTCCTCTGGCATAAGGTTTACTCGTTGGGTTTCTTTAATTTAGTTTTTGCTTCAAAACTGTGTCTTTTGGCATGTTTTTGGACTATATATTTTATATCCAGTGCACAAAAGTAGCTAATTTTATGCACCAGACCTATCATAGTGCATAAAACAAGAAGACATAGGAGTTGTAGGGAGTACAAAAGTGGACAAATTTTATTACTCTTGGTTAAAGACTATTTTACCTTAATTAGTAGCAAAATTCAAGATTAAAAAACCCTCCGACAATTTGTCGAAGGGGGTTTTAATCAATGTAGCTATTATGCTGCACGCTTTGCCATCAGGCAGGCGCGGCAGTAAACTGGCTTGCTACCATCCGGTTGGAATGGGAGCTCGTTGATGGCAGTACCGCAGTCTGCACAGGTCAAGTTGACCTGGTACATTTGACGTGGGCCGTTTGAACGACCACCACCGTCTCTTGGAGCACGAGTCTGGCGGAAGGCGCGATTGCAATCTGAGCAATACACTGGCCTGTCACCACTTGGTTGAAATGGGAGCTGACTGATGTGAGCACCACACTTCGCACAAGACAAGTCTACGGAATACATTTGCCTATCATTTCCAAAAGGCATAAATTTTCCTATACTTTTGTTCCCAAAATGGTTTTTGAGAAAATACTTAATTAATCGACCCACTGGGAACTAACACCATCTAATTTTATCCTTTTGGAAAAGGGTTTTTTGACGTTTTTTAGTTGCCCAATTTACGCGTGTTATTATACACGAATTTTCCGATTTTGTCAATGCCTTAGGGCTGACGACCCTTATCTATTTCTTCAATTTTTCCCTTAGGCAAAGTACGTGGTCCGCTAATCTTAGGCCCGTTCTGGCTGGGTGATTCTGTAGTCGGGGCTATCGGCTTAGATTGTATAAAACCCAGGCTCTCTTCTGTCTTGGGTGCTGGTGGAGCCGGACGAGGCTCCAACTTAACCGGTTCAAAGCGACTATTATTGTCCCTTTGTGACCGATCCTCTGTTTTAGCTTGAGGCTTAAGTTGGTTTAAAGACAAACCCTTTTCTCCTGGGTTCACAAGGAGCACTGGCTCCGAGCCAGTAAATCCCTGGCTAGTTCCGGAGCCTCTTTTCTTTTTTCGACGTTTCTTTTTCTTAAATGGGTCAGCGGGCGGGTTATTAGACGATGTAATAGGTCTGGGGCTACCCATCGAAGGTTGAGGACCGGAAGGCGGAAGAAGAGAAGCTGGCTTTACCGGTGTTACTGTTCGTGGCCCATCTTCAGCTAACAAAACATTAAAAATTTCTTGCGCAATAGTAACACCGTTCTCTTCTTTTGTCGCTTCAACGGGTGGTGTTGTCTTTGGTATTTCCTCTTTTTTTATCTCATTAGGTTTAACTACCGGCTGACTTTTTACTGGCGCTTTAGGTGCTACTTCAATTGGTTTAACAGGTTTAACTTCGGGTTTTAAATCTTTTAATTCATCCTCCCCCTCATCATCCTCGTCCGTTGTTGGATTACCGTTTTCATCTAAAACCACCATACCACTCCAGCGAGCAATTTTATCTTCAATTTTATCTCTTTGAACCGAATACCTCTCGCGCGAGACTTTAATGACTTTGTCAGAACTACCAGCCGAAGTCAATTTAATCGGTGGCATGGCGAGGGCACTGAATGGTCGCGAAGCCACACCATCAATCATTAATTTTAAATAGACATTAAATTTGGGTAGATTAACTAAATTCTCTTCGACAAAAACCGGGGCAAACTCTTTGGCCAAAATCTCGGCATCTGACGAACCAACTCTAAAGGTTACCATTGTACCAACGTTACCAATTACCGCGGCTAGTACGGTCTCATCCAACTGTTCCATATACTGGTGGGCCAAGGTTAAACCCAAGCGGTATTTACGCGCTTCAGATAAAATGTTCGCGAAACTCTCGGTCGCAAAATTCTGAAACTCGTCCACATACAAAAAGAAATCTTTACGGTCTGGTTCGGGGATATCTACACGCTCCATGGCTGACAATTGAAGTTTGGTGATAAGCATACCACCCAAAAGGCGAGAGTTGTCTTCACCAATCCGACCCTTGGACAAGTTCATGATGAAAATCTTTTTGTTATCCATAATCTCTCGGATATTAATCCGGGATTTTACTTGGGCCACAATGTTACGGATAACTGAAGCTGACAAAAACTGACCAATTTTATTTTGGATCGGGGCCACCGCTTCCTGTTGATACTTTTCACTGTATGACGCGAATTCCGTTTGCCAAAAAGATTTAACGACCGGATCTTTGGAATTACGAACTACTCGTCGGCGATAATCTTCATCAGCTAACATGCGGTTAATGCCAAGTAGCGTCGTCCCCGGAAAATCTAATAGAGCAAGAATCGTATTGTTTAAAATGTATTCCATTCTCGAACTCCAGACATCTGGCCAGATTTTTTTAAATACACCCATGAGGCCTGACGCCACCAGGTGTTTCTGCGAAGCATTAATGGTTTCTAGAATATTAAAACCAATTGGATAATCCAAATCCGCGGGGTTGAAATACACAACATCGTTCATGCGCCAAGACGGGATAAAGTCAATAATCTTTTCCGCCGTATCCCCATGGGGGTCAATGTACCCGACACCATGCCCGGCGTAGATATCGTTTAAGACCATGTTTTCCAGCATGGTAGTTTTACCCATGCCGGTTTTACCAACAATATATACATGCCGACGACGATCATCAAGCTTAATTCCAAACTTCCGATATTGGTTTCTAAAATTTGTTAAACCAAAAAAATTGACGTTGGGGTCGGTCTTAAACGTTTCGACTGATTTTTGTTCCTCATTGTTATCCACCATACCGTATATTATACACAAAAATCGCTAAGATTTAAACCCCCTAGTACCAGAAGTACTTTCCTCCACTCCCGCTAAACGTTTCAACCCACGCTCAAGAATAGTATGTACCGCCGGGTTCTCCCCGCCCTCTGGGATAATCATGTCAGCATAGCGCTTGGAAGGTAAACAAAACTCGTGGTACATTGGCTGGACAGTTTTTTGCCATTGTTCTTTTACCCCCTCAAAAGTTCGGCCGCGTTCTCTAATGTCACGACTCATACGGCGGAGTAAACGAACGTCATCAGCCGTATCCACAAAAAATTTAAACTTCGCCATCTCGCGAATATTTTTTTCCCACAAGACTAAAATCCCTTCAACAATAATAATCGGTCGGGGTGTTAACTCCACCCACCCACTACTAAATCGACTGTGGGTTTTAAAATCATAACGAGGTGTTTTAACTGGCTGGCCATTTTGTAGGTCATGAATATGACTCCGCATCAGATCAAAGTCTAAAGCGGTGGGGTGATCATAATTCAACTTTTGCCTTTCTTCTAACGTTAGTTCTGGGCGATCATGGTAGTACCAATCTTCAGAAATTAAAGCACACTCACTTTCTCCAAGAAGTTTCCTTAAAATATTTGCCAGAGTAGTTTTACCCGAGGCTGTCCCTCCGGCGACGACTATGACCGTATTTTGCTCCATACTTAACTTTATTCACTAATAACTTCGACAATATAAGTTGAAACTTTTAATTTACCATTTTTCCACTCGTCTTCTGGTAAGCCCGCTTTCAAACAAAGCGAAGATAAAAATTCCTCTGGTTTTTTTAATTCATCCCAAACCTGTGGTAAATACGTCGCCCCTTCTGAACCTTTTTCGATTATTACGCCATCAATACTCGGGCGTAACAACCTCAACAATTCACTGCTATCTTTGTACTCTAACCGCTTGGGAGAAGACAAAATCGAAATTTCAATCAATATATTTTTCAACTCTTCTTTTTCTAATGGTGTAAAACGAGAATCTTCAAACGCCGCCGCTAAAGAATTTTTAATAACATCTTCATAAAGCGGTCGGACTGTCTCGAGACTACCCACGCAACCACGCAATTTATGCTGAATGGTTAGGGTTACAAAACAAGCAGCTCTTTGTCTCAAATTGGAAAAAGGAATTTCTGATTCTTTTATCTCTAACTCCGATCCGGATTCTAAATAATATTCAATCGCTCGTCGCGCCAATTGAAGAATAAACTTTTTTTCAGCTTGGCTATACATACCTTACCAACTACCTCCTCCCCCACCACCAAAACCACCACCAGAAAAACCGCCGCCACTTGAACCACTGCCACCATGTGGCGCACTGGCGCCATAAGCTGAATTCGTGGCCGAGTTAAAAACACTCAAACTATTAACCAGAGCCACGGTCGTAAAACCATGAGTAAAACCACCACCTTCGTACCAATTAGGTGGCGCCGTCAAAAGTCCTTCAAATTGTTGGGCCCAGGCTTTTTCTACTCCCAAGGCAATAGCAAAAGGTAATAATTTCTCAAATATTTCCGGACTCTTTTCTGGAGCGTTATGAAACTCCAGACGATCTTTTTCCGCTACTTCCAAATATTTTTTCAAACCCAAAATATGTTCTTTGGCGTAAACGCCATTTAAAGTTTTCGCCGGCATGAAATACCCGATGGAACCAATGATTATTCCTGTCGCTGCCATCGAAAGCACGCCGACTACGCCAACATACATCGCAAGCGGTATAAAAGCGAAGATAAAAACCGCCGCGATGATCATATATATTACTTTCACGGTCATGGGGTTCTTTTTAATATATCCGTCACTAACAAGCGATTTCATAATATCGCTCTTAGCCTCCGTGAGCGCTTGGTAAAACTTTGTGTCTTTTTGGTCCAACCGACGTACGTCTCCACTCTCAAATAAGCCATCCAGTATTTTTACTTGATAGTTTTTTAACCCCGAGCGATCTTTATTGACCGCTCGAATCTCAAAGGTCTCACTTTTACCAATCAGCTTATCTTTTTCTACTCTTTTAATTTTCAAATAACCGAGCACAGCTAGTTCAATAATCTCCGCGCTAATATCTTTTAAAACGCAGTCCTCCTGGATTAGCGACCCAACCGTAGCCGGAGTAAAATTTTTGGGTGCTTCAAATTCTGCGACGACCACTCCCCGCCCTTTGGGGTCCCGCCCCCTTTTCCACCACAATCTAAACATTACAACAAAAGCAATCATCGGAATTACTAAATATCCATAGATACTAAATAACCTAAGCATCTTTTCTTCTTGCGTTGGATAAGCCACAAAATTCTTTGGCCAACTAATTGCAAACGTCAAACCATTATATGGCTCGAGTAATTTAGGGTCGTTAAATACAATTTTTTTGACCTGGTTATCTTCCGCCTCGTCAAAACGATACAAACAAGATCCGTTTTCACCATACGAACCGGTGTAACAACTTATCTTTACGCCATCTATGGGAATCATTTCTGGTAAAATTACTTCAATCATTGGATTGTATATTGGTACTGACCAATCCGTACCAATCACATTCCAGTACAATTCATCAAAGGTTTCAAAAAAGGTCAAGGCGTTTTTAACATTGTAAGAAATAACATAAGTTTTAATACCAGCGACAATTACACCGGCTTCGCCTATTTTAATATTTAAATTATTCCCATCACGGCTTTGCACAAAATTATATGGCTCACCGTTTTCGTCGCTAACCTTAATGTTGGTAATATATATTTTGGGGTCAGTAAAAGATTGACCATAATCAACCGGTATATTCCGATAAATACCGTGACGATCTTCGGTGATATCAAAATCATAAACAATTTTTTCTTCCACATCAAAAGTCGCGTCTTTGTTTATTTTTATTTTTATATCATACTGTCTAATCTTTTCCTCTTCATATGTCTCGGCTTTAACCATTTGCCCCGAAAACAAAAAAATCACCGCCAAGGTTATAATTATCTTTTTAAACATAATCAATTTTTAAAACGATTTAAAAAATCTCGCGCCAAAGACCAGGCGGCGAGAGTTTGCCCATCCCAAATTTCACCACGTTTGATCATGTCTTCTAATTCATCCGGCCGGCGTAGTATTATTTCCGTGATTTCGCTCGGGTCGGTGGAAGGCCCACTAACCTGTTCTAATTCGCTACCCACGAACAGATGCGTCTCATCTTTAAACAAACCATTTAGAGCGACAAAATTGCCAACCTTAACTAAATTTTCTGCTTGCCAACCAGTCTCTTCTCGTAGTTCACGAAGAGCCGCCGCTTGAGCCGCCTCGTTTTTTTCAATACCGCCGCATGGGAATTCAATACTGAGCTTATCATCTAAATATCGATGAAGAGTGATTAAAATCAACCTACCATCATCCATTACCGGAATAACCATTGCACTTCCGTGGTCTTCGCCATAAAAGTAATCTCCTTCCGTGCCATCCGGAAAAGTATATTTATCGTGCTTATATTGCCACCAAGGATTTTCTGATAATACTTCCTCGGAAACTTTTTTAATATAACGAGGCATAGGTTAAAAACCAATGATTAATTTATGCACTTCTGGCACCGCTAACTCACCGGGGGTTTTAACAATCGAGTGTACGCTGCCGCCACCATCTCCGGCATAGCGTGGGATTATTAAAAAATGTAGATGACCAATAGTTTGCCCAGCAACCGGTTTTTCATTCCAACCAACATTATACCCATCGGGATGTAATGCTACCTCCAATTTTTCCATTACTTTTTTCACCCCGACTAATAACGGTGCCAATTCACTTTCCGGCATAACAAAAAAATTATCATAATGTTTTTTGGGTATTAAAACCGTATGACCCTTAGCATGAGGAAAAATATCTAAAAAAGCCAAGACATTTTCATCCTCATACACTGTGTAATTTGGGCTCTCTTTCGCGACGATTTTACAAAAAATACAATCTGACATAAAAAAATAATTTAATAACCCATAATTTAATTATACTCCACAACCATCTTACCACCAACCATCCCAAACCATGTCACCGCTAAATAAACCTTTACTAAAATAACATTTTTCCGCTCCGGTTACTTCTTTAGCCCGGGCTAAGTCTTCGTCGCTAAGAAAACCAGAAGATTTTTTGGCTTTTTCGACAATCTCTACCCGTTCTGGTTGAGCAAAATATGCATTCATCGGAAATCCTCCACCGACAATTCCTTTGGCAGATATTGCCTCAAGAGCCAGGAGTGGATAAGTATCCGCAATCACACAATGATACTCTTTATCCTTTTCTTGTTCCCAGACACGATCCATTTCCAGATACTCATAACTAGAAACTGTTTTCGTGTCTGGACCCAAGGTATATGATGCCGTTATTGTTAAAGAAAAAATTAGGATCAATAAAATTGTACCCAACCTGGTTGCAACTTTTTCTTCTATCTTCCACCGAGCAAGCATCCACTGTATTGTCCATCCTAAATAAAACACAGCTCCAAGCGCAAACACTAAATCCAATCTTCTAGATAAAATCTGTTCACCGCTTAAAAAATAACGCCCAATAATTAAACTAGTAAAGACCGCTAAGAATAAAATCCCAATCCAAATATTTGTTTGCTTTTTAAAATATGTAACCACGCCATAAAATACCAAACCCCAAACCACTATCGCTATTATTACCAACCACCATTTATTTTGCAATAAAAAATTTCCCACGTACGCGTAACTGGGTGTTTGGTTAAACAAAATATTGCCGGTTAATATATCATGTGGTCGTGGACCGGTCGCGAAATAAAAACCGGTGAAGTTACCAACTAACTGTTGAATTTTTCCCAAAAAATTAATTTTCCCAATATTACTGTAATTAAACAACCATTCCAAAAATGGTATTACTAACCCGCCACCTAACGCCATTAAAACAATCTGCCGGCAAGAAACCTTTGGTTTCTTGGTTAAAACCACTATCCCCCAAGCCAAGAAAAATAATACAAAGTAGATAAAATAACCAAACAAACTTAAAAAACCTAATAAGCCCAAAAACCATTTTTGTCCTGGCAATGGGTTTTCTAAATGTTTGGTTAATAAGTAAAGTAAAATTAAGAAAAACAGAAAACCAGTGTTAACCGGCAAAGTGAACGCCCCGCCCACTTGCAAAGCAAAAAAAATAGAAGAAAACCAAACTAATAACAAGGATAATCTCTCCTGTTTAAACCAGGTTTTAAACAACGTGAAAAGTAATACTGGGAAACCACCAGCCCAAAGCACTGGGCCCAACCACTTATTTACTTCAATCAAAGTCGCACCAGTTAATTTAGCAATCACTACGCCCAGCCCCCAAAACCAGGCATAAGAAAAACGCCCAGGATTTAATGCGTTAACTAGGGCATTGAAACCGCTACCAAAATCTTTTAATGCAATCCGCCCAGATTCCATAAGTTGAGCTTCAGTCGCCATATGCCGCCAACCATCGGCGCCATAGATCAAAACATGGGTTAATGGTAAATAACTTACTGTTAGTAACGTCTGCAAAACCAAAAGTAACAAGATCCACCGGCTAGATAACTTGGAAAAGATATTTAACCCCAAAACAAATGTAGCGAGAGCATAAATATAAATGTATTCTTCTCGGATTACCTGCCAGGGACTTAAAATTGTATCGCTAGAAATTTTACTCTGCAATAAATATAGGCCGAGACCAAAAATAATAATATAGATATAGAAACCTATCAATCTTCCGGGCATAAATTGCCAGGCAGTACTTACCACTGCCGCCTCTTCTTTTTCCACCACTTGGACACCCTTAACTACGCAAGTCTTTAAATACCAGGCCAGTAAACCATTTAAAAGAAAGGCCAAACTAATTTCTAAGGCCGCGTACCGAAACCATAAGATGAACGGACTGGAAAGAAAAGAAAAAACAAACAAACTTAAGAAACCAGACAAAACCCAGGTCGTACCCTTTTTTTCAAAACTAAAAACCGTAAGCAAAAAATCTCGGTACCATCGGCCGGTTAGACCAAAGTATAACAACAAAAAAACCAGGGCCAAACCCAGGTTGGTGTAATATTTTAATAAAAGATAGGCTACTAAAGCCAAACCAATGATTGCCGCTAGTTCCTTAACCTTATTCTTCATAATTGGCTACATTTTCCCTGTATTATATACAAAAACCTAAAAAACGCCAAGCCCGGTTCCCTGTCCCCATAACTATGCACATGTTATACCCACTTGGCCCTTTTTCTCTATTGCGGAACACAGTTGAAATAGGTTAATATATACTCCACTATGGACATAACTCACACCGAACGTATTCCACCACAAAGCCTGGAGGCCGAGATGTCTTTCCTCGGTTCTCTTTTAATTGACAAGGACGGCATCTTAAAAATTGCCGATCTGATCCGTCCGGATGATTTTTATAGCAAAAATCACGAACTCATTTACGAAACTATTCTCGACCTATATTCCGGCAACAGTCCAATCGACATCATTACCTTAAGCAATCGTTTGGAAGAAAAAAGTATCTTGGAAAGGATCGGTGGACGTACTTACCTCGCCGCTTTAACCAACGCTGTAGCGACTTCGTCCAACATCATTCACTACGCCCACATCATCCACCGCAAAGCGACTCGCCGCCGTTTACTAACCGCCTCCCAAGAAATTACCAAACTCTCTTTTGAAGAAGAAACTGAAGACATCCAAAAAGTTCTTGACCAGGCCCAACAACATCTATTTGGTGTATCACAAATATATTTTAAACAATCCTTTACTCCGATCAGAAACGTCTTAGCCGATGCTTTTGACCGCATTGATGAACTACATAAAAACAAAGGCCAATTGCGCGGTATTCCGACCGGCTTTCATCAACTGGACAATCTACTGGCTGGCTTACAAAAGTCTGACCTTGTTATCTTGGCCGCTCGCCCATCAGTTGGTAAAACCTCCTTTGCGCTCGACATTGTCCGCCATGTCGGGGTAAAATCCAAAGTACCAGTTGGCTTTTTCTCACTCGAAATGAGCAAAGAACAACTGGTCGACCGTTTGCTTTGCGCCGAAGCCAATGTGGACCTGTGGAAGATGCGGACGGGTAATCTTTCCGATCGCCCTGAAGACGATGACTTCCCGAGAATTGGTCACGCGATTGGCGCGTTGTCGGAAGCCAAGATTTTTATTGATGACACGCCAAATATTAACATTTTGCAGATCCGAACTAAAGCCAGACGGTTACAAGCCGAATACGGCCTGGGCCTGATCGTCATTGACTACTTGCAGCTTATGGACTCAAGTGGTGATTCAGAGAATCGCGTCCAAGAAGTGGCTGAAATTACCCGTGGCTTAAAAGGTATCGCTCGTGAACTGAATATTCCAGTTATTGCTTTGTCTCAGCTGTCTCGTGTGGTAGAACAAAGTAAACCAGCTATCCCGAAACTATCTCACCTGCGTGAAAGCGGTTCCATTGAGCAAGATGCTGACGTCGTAATGTTTATCTACCGCAAATCCGCCGATCGCAACTACCGGATCGAAGAAGTTCCACCCGATGAACGATACTTAGCGGAAATCCATATCGCCAAACACAGAAATGGTCCAACCGGCGTCATTAAGATGATCTTTAACGAACAATTCACCTCGTTCCGCAACATGGACACCAACTTTGCCAATCATGCCAATGGCGACTCTGGACCAATGCCCACTGTCTTAAAACCAAAGTCGGCTTTCCAAAAACCAAAAACTGATGAAGAGCCACAATTTTAATAAATATTAAGTTAATTACCAATAACTATGTCAATGTTATCCAAATTAAAACAGTTCAAGGATTTACGCGAACAAGGAAAAAAGATGGAGTCAATGATGAGCCAAGAATCGGTTACAGTCCGAGCGGCCGGAGACAAAGTCGTACTAACCATGGACGGAACTTTTAAAATTACCGGTCTCGCGATTGACGATGAAATGATGGGTAAAGAGCAAAAAGATAAACTCATCGTTGCGATCAAAGATGCTCATGAAGATGCTAAGAAAAAAATCCAACGAACCCTCGCCATGAAAATGCAACAATCCGGTGAATTCAATCTACCGGGAATGAAGTAAAATCATGTACTCCCCAACGATCGACAAACTGATCAAGGAGCTTAAAAAACTTCCCTCGGTTGGTCAACATACCGCTGAAAGATTTGTTTTTTATTGGCTCAAAGCTGGTAAACGAGAAGTTGGCGAACTACTCCTCGCCCTAAAAGAAGTCATGGACAAAGTGAAAAGCTGTGAGACTTGTTGGGATTTTAGCGAAACCAATCCTTGCCCTATTTGCCGTGATCCCGCTCGAGATAAAACCATGATCTGTGTGGTAAGTGATCCGCAATCAATTCCCGTTATTGAGCGTACCGGCGAATTCAAGGGGGTTTACCATATTCTTCGCGGCCTAGTCGATCCGAACAAAGACGATACCTGGCAAGATTTAAAATTAAAAGAATTTTTTGTTCGTTTAGACAAAGAACCAAAACCCAAAGAAATTATTCTGGCTCTCAACCCGGATTTACCTGGGGAAACCACTATGTTATATTTAGAACGAGAGATAAAAAATATTAACAACGAAACAAAAGTCTCACGCCTCGCCCGTGGGTTGCCAATGGGCAGCGACTTACAATATGCCGATGAAATAACCTTAGGTAGCGCCTTTAAAAATCGTTCAATAATTTAAATAATTAATTATTTTAATATGCCACCAGACAGAGCACCACAAACATTTAATCCGGAACTAGCCACTCAAGAAATAGCGGATTTAGAAGCCGCAGTCTTTCGTCACCGAGATAATAAAAGATTACAACAAATACACACCGCGGACGACGCCCGCCGATTTGTAGACGAAAAATTAAAAGAATTGATGAGAGAAATGAAAGCAGAAAAAATAGACGCTGGAGTTATGGCCGCTCTAAAAACAAAAATCTATGGCTTACTCGCGCCAGCCCAAACTTCTGAAGGCGATCTAGAAACAATATAAAGAAAAAACACCGGCCCGCTAAGGCTGGTGTTTTAAATATATATTTACGCTACTTTTACCTCCGTAAAATGCTGTCGGTGTCCATACACTTTGTGGTAACGGACTTTTCGCTTGAACTTTTCAACGCGGACCTTCTTGGCACGTCCTTGTTTAACCACGGTCGCTTCCAAAGTAATACCCTCTAAAAAAGGCATACCGATTTTTACATTTCCACCATCATCATCGGCGGTTAAAAGAATCTTATCAAAAGAGATCTTTTCGCCTTCTTTGGCTTCAAGCTTTTCAATTTTTAAACTGTCACCGGTCTTAACAAGATATTGTTTTCCACCGGTTGCAATAACTGCTAACATAGATTTCTAAAATTAGATATATTCGGGGCTTAAGTAGGGCTTAGTTTAGAGCATTTTGCCTTTTTTGTCAAATATCTGGTTGTGGACAGGTTAAATTTTAATCCAAAACCTCCACCTGATCCCCTATTTTAAGGTCATTTTCCATTGCATAACCCGCCGGTAATTCCAGGACCAAAGCCGCGGGTACTCGTGGCCAGTAGACCATTAGATCTTTTTCCGCTATCCCCGGCTCAGTTGGTACATTCGGGGCAATATCTACTACTTTGCCATCGTTTAACCAGACTATGTCAATCGAAAACTGCATGTCGCGCATGACAATCCCGTGACTTCCAACTGAAGGAAAAACAAACAACATTCCATCATATTCACCCGGATCGCTCCTGTTACCAAGACCAGCATAACGGTGACGAGCTGTGTCAGCCACCAGCACCTCGATTTGTTTGTCTCCAAACACTACCTTGGCCGTTGGCCAACGTAAACCATACAATTTTAGCCCGACCCCAATGGCAATAAAAATAAGTAGCAGGATTAAATACCATTTGTTAAAAGTCTGTCCTTCTTTATTTCTTCTTAAAAACATATTAATTTTGTTTACTAACTCGCGCGATTCGGTTTAGCCACCATCCAACCGCGAGCATCGCTACGCCCAGTAACAATAAAGTAACTAATTTCATGGCGCTTTGCAAGAACAAGGTGGTAACCCCAAAAATGCTAGCGACAAAATAAAAAAACAAAACAGCTTGGCGATGACTTAACCCAGCGTCAATCAGACGAAAATGTAAATGTTCGCGATCACCTTCAAAAATCTTTTTCCCTTTGCGCCAGCGGGTAATGATAACACGCAATAAATCCAATAATGGCACCGCTAGTGCTAGTAGGGCAGTCGCAATTTTACCACCAGAAATAATCGCGAGTACTCCTAGCATAAATCCCAAGAACAGTCCCCCGCTTTCGCCTAAAAATATCTTGGCTGGGTAAAAATTAAACAAAAGAAATCCCAGACACACCCCGGCTAATACCAGCGCCAACACACCAACCTCTGGCTGGTAAAACTTATCGGTTTGGGTCAGGAAGAAAATCATCATCGACCCGATAAAAATAATCCCTGCTGTTAAGCCATCAAGTCCGTCCAATATTTTCGCTGTATAAGTAATTCCAAACAACCATAAAAAAGCCAAGACATCACCAATTAAAACTAGACTACCTAATAAACCTAAATCATAGGTTTTCCAATTTAAAGGGATTATTCCTCCAAACGGGTTCGTAATCCCTCCCAATTTTAGACCAGATAAAACAGCGACTAAAATTGCTAGTGATCCGATAGCTAACCTAGTCTTAACCGACAAATTTTTAATATCATCCCAAACACCGACGGCAACCATAATTAAACTCGCGACAAAAATCCCAAAAAATTTTGCAGGGGCGATTTCCGCACTCAACCGATCAGTAAAAAAAACTAAATACCCAGTCACCAACCAAAATACAAAAAAAACCGCTATTCCTCCGAGGAGCGGTGTTGGTTTTAAGTGCTTTTTTCTTAATTCATCTGGTTGGTCTACCGCACCGAGACGTAAGGCAAGATTTTTTACTACTGGCGCTACCAGAACAACCAAGAAAAAAGACGCAAAGAAATACCAAAACATAATCTATTAGCTAACAATATCTATCGAACCATTTTCTCCAACCTTAACGACATCCCGTCGCTTTAAACCACCAGATAGAATAAGCTCGGCCAATTTGTTCTCCACCCTTTCCTGAATCGCTCGGCGCATCGGACGGGCACCAAAGTCTGGATCATAGCCGATACCAGCCAAAAATTCAAGGGCGGCATCATCAATTTTCAATTCCACACCCTTTTCTTCTAGATTCTTTGCGACTTTTTTCAGCATCAACCCTGCCACCTTCTTAATATCTTCCTTAGTCAATGGTTTAAACAAAACAATGCCATCAAAACGGTTTAAAAACTCTGGCCGAAAATACTGACCTAATTCACCGTGCAGTAATCGCTCTTTAATCGCTTCACTAGATAACCCAGCTTTAATTTGCTCGGAAACATAACTAGTGCCAGCATTAGATGTCGCGACAATAATAAGATTGGTGAAATCCACCACTTCCCCAACACTATCCGTTAAACGACCATCGTCCATGACTTGCAAAAAGATGTTTAAAACGTCGTGATCAGCTTTCTCAATTTCATCCAAAAGTAATATCCCAAACGGATTGTGTTTAACAGCTTCGGTTAAAATGCCACTCGCCTTTTCATTGGGTGCGCCGATCAGTCGGTAAACACTCTGCTTATCTTGGAACTCACTCATATCGAGACGAATCATCCGATTCTCACCACCAAAATATACCTCGGCAATAGTTTTTGCTAATTCGGTTTTACCAACACCGGTTGGACCCATAAACAAAAAGTTGGCCATCGGTCGGTTTTGCGAACGCATTTCTGCGCGCGCCCGACGCAGGGCGTTGGCGACAAGCCCAACCGCTTCTTCTTGACCAATCACCCGCTTGTGCATTTCTTCTTCCAAGCGCAATAATTTTGTCGACTCATCCGCCGACACAGTTGTTACTGGTACACCGGTCTTCTCCGCTATAACCGCTCCTACCTCTTCTTTTCCAACCAGGGCATTGGCTCCTTTTTTGTTACGCGTAAATACCGCGGCTTCCCGCATAATTTCTATCGCACTACCCGGCAAACTGGTTTCGTGCATATACCGCATCGCAAACTCCACGGCTTTTTCAACGGCATCGTATGAAAAAAATACTTGTTGTTTGTATTCCACTCCACCAACCTTAGATTCTAATACTTGGATCGCCTGGTCTTCATCCATTTCCCTAATGTCTACTTTCGAAAACACACCACCCAAAGGGGTGTTAGCGATCAACTGACCAAATTCATGAGTAGAGGAAGTGGCAATGGTTAAAAACTTACCATTCCGTAAAGATTCTGCCAAAGAATCTGCTACATCCAAACTTCCGCCCTCTCCACCGGCGGACACGCCGGTTAATTCATGGATGTTGTGGATAAACAAGATAATATTCCCGGCTCTGGCCACGTCGTTCATTATCCCCATCAGTCTTTCGACCGCTCCAGCTGGCGTTGTGCCAGCGAGTAGTGACGATACCGACAAACGCACCAAACGCTTGTCTTGCAAACGATGTGGGACATTGTCTTCCACCATTCTTTGCGCCAAACCTTCAACAATGCTTTTCTTACCAACGCCATTTCCGCCCACCAAGATTACATTTTGACCGCCACCATCAACAACACGGAATATCTCTTCCATTTCTTTGTCTCGAGCGACACAGGTCTCGAGATGGCCAAACTGGGCAAGCATGGTTAAGTCCTCGCTAAACTGATTTAAATATGGCGTCTGGACAGCGGTCATCGCTTTGTCCATACCTTTGGTTGAGCGACGTCCTGCTGCGGTCCGGAATTTCTGGTAATCTCGATACATCTTTTCCCGTATCCTGGCCCAGGTCACGACATTTTCTAATTTACGACGATCTATCTCTAGGTCATACAACATCTCTTGAATTGCCGGTGTTTCTTTAACCGTCGAAAGTAAAAGTTCCGTTACACTAACATACTCCTGTTTTCCAGCGTAGGCCTCTTCGTAAGCCTGGAAAATAACCTGCTGTAAGGCCGTCGAGATAAGCGGCATAGCCAACTTATCTTTTGAAACAATGGATTTTTCATCCTTCACGATTACTTTAGACAAATTAGTTTGTAAAACACTCGCTGGTATGCCTAAACGGATAAAAATATTACTGACCCGATTAAAAGATAACAAGGCATAAAAAAGATGCATTGGTTCAACCGTGCTAAACCCATTTTTATCTGCCAAGCGATACGCTTCGCCTAACACCGATAACGCTTCGTCGGTAAATGCTTTGGAAATATCTTTTCTTTTGCTACCAGGTAATTTCAAAACCTCTTGCCAATTATTCCAAGCTGGAGTATCTACCAATTCTTCTTCCGGACTTTTCTTTTTATCATCATAAGAAAACTTTTCCACCGCACCGGTATGCTTTTTCTCAACAATATCTCGGTACCACAAATACAACAGTATCCAAGCGCCGAGCCAAAAAACAAATTTTTGCCCAGGGGTAAACAAAGAAAATAGTGTTAACCAGTTGGTTGGAATTAACAATTCTGGTGTTATTATATCTCGTTTGTAAACCGCCAATCCTAACCAGAACCAGGTGTTCAACCACAAAATTAAGACCGTTAAAAAGCGAACCTTATTAAAAATTCGACGCGCTTTAGATAACGACAAGTTGTATCTATTTAAATAATGACCCCAAAACAAAAATTTCTCGCGCCCGAGATGACCCATGCTCATACCGCGGCATTCTTCACATTTACCAAACCGCGACTGACCGGTAGATTTACAGACCGGACAAATGAGGATATTTAATGGTTTTTGTGGTTCAAACAACATACTCAATTAACAAGGATAGTGAGTATACCAACGATAACAACAATTGGTAGAGCAAGCCAAACAAAGAATAATAAAATACAAATTACGAGCCAGATGATTAGAGCAATAAACCGGAAGATCACCTGGGCCAACCGCATAAAGAAACTAATCATCCGACCTTGCCAGTCATATTGTCCATACATGGGAACAAAGATGTTTTGCAACCACATCCCTGGAGCAAACATCTCGTTTCCGTATTTCAATAAATTGATACACCAAAGCAGGGCATGCTTAGCACCAAGAGTATACCACCACAACGGGAAGTAAAATAAATCGAGAAAGGCTTCAATAAAAAGCCGTTGAAAAATTAATACCCACATAAGCTGAGGGTATTATACCAGATTCAAAAACAAGTAACAACTGATTAGGCAAACAAAAAAATACCCACCAAATTCGGTAGGTATTCTTATTTGTCTTTAAGTACGCGACTCTCCAGAAGAACTAAGTAATTTAGTTTCTCTGGAGATCGAGCCGCGTAATGTTTGTGCGTTTAGACCTCCGTTGTTGAGTTGGCCCGGATGTAGGCCGGCGGGGAGGAGTGTTGCAGTCGGGGCTACCGCCCGAATGACCGGTAGAAGTCGGGCCCGAAGAGCCCGGTGCTCGTACCGAAGCCGATCGTCCGGGCGAGATGGCCGGTGATCTCCGACCGTTCCCGCATGAAGGCGCGATCGTCAACTCCGTCGCGAGCCCCGTGAGGGCGCCCACGACGGCTTCGTCCGACTGCTCGTGTGGCGAGCCCGTCACGGCCGTCATCCTCTGGGAGACAGCCTCCCAGACCTGTGCGAACTTCACCTCCCCTCGCCTCACTTTCTCACTGAGCTCGACAATAGAAGCAACCAAGTCGTTTGCGAACATGGATACCCCCTAAGTATTGCAGACCGGCCCATTCCGGTTTGGTCGAGTGGCTTTTCCGAAGCCGACTGACATACTAAATACCTGAATTAGATATCCATTATGCCAGCCAGCTTAGCCAAATTAAATTAAAAAAGAACAGTTTATGAACTGTCCTTTATATCACTTTATGATGTTTTTGTCAATCATCTTACTTCACCGCGACCACCGACCCGCTTGGCGTCAAATACTTTGGCTTAGGTGCAGAAACCATCTTTACCTCTTTTAATCTCTCTTCCACTTTGGTAATGGCACTAACCTCGGCGATTTTAATACTAGTTTTTTCAATATCAGTTTGTAAAGTAGTAAGTTGGTTCTCTAGTTTATGCAGTTCGTATCCACTCTCGGCCATTGAACTAGTTTTAACCACATAGGCAAAGGCTAATGAAGCTAAAAGTAATCCTATGACTAACCGCGCTGGCAACACATTAAACCAATTTGGCATGGCCAAAGAACTGACAGCAGTTGAGAAGTAACGATAGTGTAAAGCTAGGTGGCGTGTTGAGATCATAGGAAGATTAAATTTTTTCAATAACCCGTAATTTAGCGCTTCGTGACCGAGGATTACTTTTTATTTCTTCCTCAGTAGCTATTACCGGTTTTTTAGTAATAATATTTAATGTTTTGTGTTCTTCTTTTTGAAAAAACTGTTTAACAATCCGGTCCTCTAAAGAGTGGAATGTTATGACTGCCAAACGCCCACCGAGGGCCAGCAAACCAACGGCTTGAGGCAATGCTTGTTTTAATACCTCAAGCTCGTGATTTACCTCGATCCGGAGAGCCTGAAATACTTTCGTCGCTGGGTGGATTCCTCCTACCCACGGTACTTCTTTATCTGTTTTTAACTTTTTTCGGTAAGCTTTTAAAATTACCTCCATCAGTTCACCACTAGTCTCAATTCTCTTTATTTTTCTTTGTTCAATAATCTCTTCGGTAATCTCTTCCGCCAGATCCTCTTCACCAAAAAATTTAAACAGGTGTTCGAGATCGACTTCAGAATAGGTGTTTACAATATCCCCGGCTGTCGCCATGGTTTCGCCCATTCCGCCGCTGTAACGCATGTCGAGTGGTTCATTCGAAAGAAAACTGAAACCACGATTGCGTTCTGCGAACTGCGGGCTAGACCAACCGAGATCCATGAGGATTCCATCCGCCCCTTCAAAACCATTCTCTTTCGCGACTTTTTCTAAGTCGCGAAAATTGTCGCGGACAAAAGTTGTTTGGTCGGTGTAGTTATAAAGGTACTGCTTGGCGCGTAAAAGCGACTCTGGGTCAGCGTCAATCCCTAAAAGTTTTCCTTTGGGACCAATTATTTTTAAAAACTCTTCACTGTGTCCCCCATCCCCCAAAGTGCAGTCGATTATCCTGCCTCCTTTAGGTAAATTTAGATTCGTGATTACTTCGTTTAATAAGACTGGTGTGTGTCTGGTCGTCATAGCGTTTTGCATTAACCTGAATCAAACGATTACACCCCCAGCTCAGCCATCTTCTCGGCAATCTCATTACTATTGGTTTCAGTTTGTTTTTTGTAAGCCTGCCATTTACTTTCATCCCAGATTTCTACGCGGCTATACAAACCAGCCACAATGACATTTTTACTTAGTCCAGCAAACTGTCTTAAATATTCTGGTAAAACAATTCTTCCTTGTTTATCGACATCGACATCCATCGCTCCGGCAAGCATGAGACGAGCGAAAGCTCGACTGTTCGCTTGGCTGATCGGTAAAGTCGCTAATTTTTCCGCCAACTTTTCCCATTCGTTTTTAGTGTAGAGAAAAAGACAATTGTCTAACCCGCGGGTGACTACGGCACCTTTGGTAAGATCACGCCTAAACTTAACCGGGATTGCCAGTCGTCCTTTGTCGTCCAGATTATGCGTAAACTCACCAATAAACATAGTTGGTAATTTCCCCATTTCTCCCCACCTAATTCCATTTTACTCCACTTAGTGACACGGGTCAACACTTCACTCCAGAAAAATACCGTAAAATATTGGCTAAGATACGATAAAAAAACACAGCCCAGTTAGGCTGTGGATAAAAAATAACTAAATCCTTATTTTTCCCCTAAAAACTTCCCTGTGGATAACCTATTTTATCCCTAATAACTCCGCAAACTGTTTAACCGATCCCTCTTGCTCAACAAAAAGGAAATGAAATTTCCATTTTTTGTTAACCGTGTCAATCTCCAATGTTATTTCCTCATAAATATTTTTTCCAACTGTCGCCCCTCTGATCTCACCGCGAGGAATAAAAACATTCCCCTTTTCCTTTACCAATTCAACGAGTGAAACAGAAGTTAATCTCTTCTCCCCCTCCGCCACTTTTTGTGCCTGGCTGTCACGCACCAAGTCCACTATCGCCATATTAATACCGCCACGCGCCTGCACATGGCGACCGGCCGGGCCGGTACGAATAATATATAACCCAGTATCATCGAGAACTAGTGAATAGGTTTTCGCACTCCGTATGAGACCAGCGGGAATAACCGCCTTGTCGATCCTGTTTAACATAAGATAAATATTAAACTACCAATAATTAAATTTTTACTCTTAATCCTTCACTGACAACTGTTGCCTTCACTCCCAAATCTTCTTTCAATCTTTTTGCCAATACTTCAGAAGCTTCCGGCTCCCCGTGATTCAATAAGACTTTCTTTGGGACCTCACCACCCCCACCCAACCAGTCTAAAAGCTTGTCTTGATCGCCATGAGCAGAAAAAGCGCCAATGGCTTCAACATGTGCTTTTACCACAACCTGTTCACCCATGATATTTACCGGAGATTCACCATCTAAAATTTTTCTTCCTAAAGTCCCTTTCGCCTGGTACCCAACGATAAGCAAAGTATTTCTCTCGTCAGATAAATATCTAAGAGCATGATGCACGATCCGTCCACCATTCATCATGCCGGCGCCAGCGATAATAATCTTTGGACCCGGAACACGATTAATCTTTTTAGACTCTTCACGTGTTTCACACATCGTAAGACCAGTGAAGTCAAAAAGATCGTCGCCGTTTTTGTGGAGTTTCATTGCCTCATCATCATAATACTCAACATACTTACGGTAGACACGAGTTGCTCCTATCGCGAGCGGACTATCTAAAAATATTGGTAAACGGGGTAAACGTTTTTTACGATCAATCAAATCATTAAGAGCGTAGAGCAACTCCTGTGTCCTCTCTAAAGAAAAAGATGGGATCATTAAAACCCCTCCCCGTTGCATAGCTTCCGTTACCATTTTTTCCAAAATAACTTGCCGCTCCGCAGACGGCTCGTGAATCCGATTACCATAAGTAGACTCACAGACTACCGCATCCAATTTTACCGGGAGCGATTCAGTATCTTTTAAAATTGGCACGATAACATTTCCAATGTCTCCAGAAAAAACGATCCGCTTTCCTTCCGATTCAACAAGGACAAAAGCCGAACCGAAAATATGTCCAGCATCAAAAAAAGTAACCTTGATTTCCTCCTGCCCTTTCTTCCGGGCCGGTAAATCCAATCCCTCGTGGTAATTAACTGGTTTAAAACGTTGCATCACTCCAGCGACATCTGTGGCATGGTAAAGCGTCGGAATACCCATTTTTCTTTCGTTGTATTCCATTATTTCCAGGGCATCCAGCATTATTAGTTCAGCTAATTCACGAGTGGCTGGTGTCGCAAAAAAATGTCCTTCATAACCGTTTTTAACGAGTAACGGCAACCGGCCAACGTGATCAAGGTGGGCGTGAGTTACCAAAACAGCGTCCAACTCTCGAGGATCATACACCAAAGGATTAAAATTTTTATCACTGTTAAATTCTCCGCCCTGAAACATACCACAATCCACCAGAATCTTCTGCCCACCAGTTTCAAGCAAACTATTAGATCCCGTCACCTCCCGCGCCGCGCCATAGAATGTTACAAACATAATAAAGGATAATACCTTAAAGTATTTTTTATATTATACCACACATAATCTCAACCTCAAGCTATGGTGGATAACCACCCCTAGACAACTCTCTCTCTCTTTGCTAGGGTATATCGTTCGTCCCGAAGGTCGGGGCAACAGTTTGCCCCACGCGTGGGGCGGAAAGGAGATTGGCCATGTTCGACCCGAACAGGGCCAACGTAACTCTGGTAAGGAAGCCGAGCAGCTTCCGGCTCTATGTCCTCCAGCTGGAGGGCGAGAGCTGGAGGGGGGCGCTTCAGGCCCTGGGGGTCAAAGAAGACCTCCCGGAACCCGCTCAGGAGGAGTGGGTTCCGATAGTGGGGCACGAGGAAGAGATGGTCAGAGCGGCTGACCGGATCTTACGTTACGGCGGGGG
>DATDYA010000023.1:0-6006 GCA_035289165.1 Patescibacteria group bacterium | reverse complement strand
GTTGCGACAGAACCAGTCAGCACATCGGCCCGCAGGGTCATTTCAATGATTTCTTGCCCACTAAAATTCTTAGCTGGATTAAAATCTAAACGGGCGTTAACGTTGTTGTAAGCGTCACGTAAATGAATCACTGTGCTGTCGCCTACTATTTCGAAAGCTCGACTGCTCCCGCTAATTTCCCCGATTGCCTGTGGTTGTCCAATCGACGTATACAATTCGGTAGGTGGGGCCGTGTAAACTGTCGCGGCGGCTTTTACCACCGAAAAGGTAGTGGGGACGAACAACGTGCTTACACTAAACACGACGAGTAACATCAACAAAAACGACTTACGTAAATGCATAAATTAAAAAATAAAAGCCCACCTGCCAAGTGCGCTTGTTTTAAAATTGCTAAAATTTTTAGGTGCTACAAGCATTTGAATTTGATTCTCTTGCCTCTCTCCAAATTAAAGTGGGCATATTGTAAAGCAAGGCCAACGAAGCGTCAAGCAATGTGTACTATAATAACTTTACACATCGCCAATAAAAAAGTTACAAAAAAACCGAGTAATTAATTACTCGGCTTTTTATTTTTTAACTTTATCCAAACATTAGCCAGGCCGGACGAAAAATCAATATTAGACCAATTAAAAGCATCAAAATACCACCAATTAAATGGGAATAACGCGTATACTTTGAAGTTATACCCGTTATCCTAAGTGTAGTCATGGCTACCAAAAACACAAACAGATCATCAATTAAGAAAAACAATATATACAACAGTAAATAACCATAATACTGCCAGGCCGGTAAATTACTTAAAGCCAATATTTGCGTATAGACAGCTGGGAACCCAGCTGAACAGACCAATTCCACTAAATTTACCGCAAAAGCCAGCAAAATTATACCACCTAAAGCTAGCCAAAAACTTTTTTCTTGCGTTATTTCTTTTAATCGCTGAAACACCTTTTTTCTCTCTTCAGTGTTAGTTACCTTGCAAACCGCCTCTTTATTAATAAAATACTCTTTCAGGTTATAGGCCCCACCTCCCACGGCCACTAGACCAATTCCGATTCTTACCCAAATAATAAACCCTAAAAATATGATTAGGTTTAACCAAGCCGCCATGAATAGAAAATACACCGCCGCTGAAGCAATAATAAAAGCCGAACCCAAAATCCACATTCGTCGCCGATTTTGCATGCCGATTAAAAGTGAAATCAAAAATAACAAGGTCCACATCGCGCAAGGGTTGAACCCGTCCAGTACACCGATTAAAATCGTAATCGCCGGTAAAGAAAAATTGGCCGTGCTTATCTCCCCCCAAAACGGCACTTTCAATTTTTTTGGTATGACTTCGTTTTTATTGTCTTGAACAGACTGACTTTGTTTATCTGACTCTCTAGCACCGATAACTTCCGCTACACTATCTGAACAAGTATTGGTTAAACAATAACTAATTTGTTCTTCAATACGACTGGGGCTAAGGGCTTCATCAAACCCCACAAAATATTTATCACCAATAACCGTAAACGGAACCCCACTAACTCTAGCGTTTAATTCCTCTGCCACTTTTTCTACCAGCCTTACATTTTCTGGGTGTTTATATAATTCAAAATCTTTTATCTCTACCTGGCTGTATTTTCCTGCCATCTGGGCTAAAAAAGGTTTCTCGGCCGCACAATGAGAACACCCCTCACCCCAGAAAAAATAAATATTTAACTTTTCCGTCTCCCCAGCAAATGCGACAAAGGGGTAAACTAAAAAACCTAAAGTTAAAATAATAGTAAAAAGTATTTTTCTAAATTTCATAAAAACTTCGGGAGTTAAACCGCTTCGCTCCCAGCATAAACAAGTTTACGATAGCAATCCTCACACACCAATTTTAGCTGCCTTCCCGGCTGAAGCCTGGACCAAATTCGTTTTTGACAGTTGGAACAAACATTTGGATAAAGGGAAAACGACCGAAAAGCATCGCTTCGTCTAGTCCGACGAACAATGGGGTGTTCGTGAGGCAATGCCAGCCCCATCTGACGATGGAAATCTAATTCCGGCTTAGCGATTCGAAACGCTCGACCATTAATCCGTGATTTAAACACTTTTTGTATGATATTATCTCTCACCTCATCTAATTTTTCCGGAATTTCACTGACATCCGCCCCCACCTCGTTCTTTTCCACCGCAAAATCATAATAACACATTCCAAGCTTTTTAATTTCTCCTTCATTTAAAGGGTAAAGAACATTGGCGTGGGTAGTATTGTAAGCGAAGAAGGACAAAGAATAAGGAAAAAAATTGCCATATACTCCACTTTTTAACATGGTACATTTAATCTCATCTACTTTCCGCCAATATTCTTCTTCCGAATATTCTTTATTAAAAATGTGAAACTTTTTGTGGCGTAAACCAACACAGCCGAAACAATGTTCGGAGGAATAACAAAATTCCGAGTATTCAACATCCAAACAATTACTACAGCTTAAACACATCTTTAGGTCATAACTTGGGACAATACTGACACAATTTACTAAGCGTTCTGACCCCGATGAAGTTGTAACATCCAAACAATCCCGAAGATGAGAGACATCAAAAACATTGTAGGAGTGTTGGGCATTATACGCATAACCACCAAAGACATCCCGCGAGCTTCCCAACTGGTCACCCACAACGTCCTCGCTCGTATAACACTGCCCGGCCAAATGATAAGCTTTCTCCCAAAATTCATGGGCCTTTTTCTCCCACTCGTGAACCACGCGGGAGTCTTTAAAGTCCACGGCGGCCAATCTTTTTTTATACTCCCCCTCTGTCAGTTGTTCATTAAACCAACAATATTTTTTGTGGACCAAATTAGTACACCCAAAACAATACGAGCAACTTTCACACTGGTAGGAAAAATACATTTCCAAGCACGCTTCGCACCGCTCTGAATAAAAAATATGTGAAGAATCCGTGCATTGCACTGCTTCGTAACACCACTCTGAATTAACCAATGCCGTACAATCGGTCGAGTACTTCGCATCAGCACAAAAATCTGAATAATTTAATCCCTGGCTGTTTAAACCACCATAAACAAAATAACAGTCGCGACTCTGCAAGTCATACAGCGCCCAGGCGCTGTTTTCACTGTTTGGATCTTGATTTATCGCTGGCCGTGGAATATTCCAGGAAAATTCTTTGTATTGATCAAAAAAACTGCGGCTAGTGTCGCAATCACGGGCATAATCAGTCGCTACAAATTTATCTGAAAACCATTCTTTATTCGGCCAGAGTTTCGCTGGACTTTCCGGGTCATACATGGAGATTAGTAATTCTCCGGAATCGGTTTGGCGCTTAAACAAATCAAAACCAGCCATAAAAGAACGCAGGCGACGAAAACGTACCCAGGGGGCAACCATGGGTAGCGGCATGTCCAAACTCTTGTACAAATCAAATTCTCGTTGGCTCACGACAAACTTCGTTCCGGTTTCCGCGCATATTCGTTCACCGGGTTTTTCTTTAGTGTAATATTCGTCCAAAAGAACTTTGAACTTCGGGGTGTTCGACATACTCTAGAAGTATTAAATGGGAGGCAACATGTCCTCGAGCTTATCTTTTTTCTCAACATCTCCGTCGGATAACGGCATGAAAGGATCGGACTCTTCTTTTGTTTCCTCTTCATCTTCAAAATCTTCTTCTTCTTCGTCCTTTTCAACCTCGTCGTTCATTACCGGAGCCAGAACCTCGGCGATCGGTCGGCTAAACTTTTTCCGGGATTCTTCAATTACCTGGTTAATTCTTTCTGGACGATTTACTTCTATTACGTCCATACTAGTGGCTGAAAAAGCCGTGGTCACTTTCCCCTCAACAGACATCTTGATATAAAATTCACGCCCTCCAATATTCGTTAAATCTTTTGGTTCAACTAAAGGCTGAAATTCTTGTGACAAACGTTCTGAATCCGCACCACTTACCCGGAAAGCAATGAGCGTGCCAACATTGCCAAAAATGGCTTCTTGTAAATCTTCGGGGATTTGGGCCAGGTATTGGTTGGCAACGGTAATATTAATACCGTATTTACGTGACTCAGAAAATAACGAGGTAAAAGACTTTGTCGCCACATTCTGGAACTCATCGACGTACAGATAAAAATTCTTACGTTCTTTCTCCGGTATCTTGGCCCGCGCCATGGCCGTCTGGTTTATCTTTGTTAAGAAAAACGTAGCAAACAACGCGCTGTTTTCTTCGCCCAAAGTACCTTTCGAGGCGTTAATCAACAAAATCTTCTTCTGGTTCATTATTTCTTCAAAGTCAATCTTACTTTCTTTTTGGGAAAATACTGCACGAAGAAGTGGGTCAGCAAAAAACTGACCGAGGCGATTAGTTAAAGGAGTAATTGCTTCCTGATCATATTTCTGCGTAAAACCAGCAAATTCGACTGTGAAGAATCTCTTGACCACTTCATCTGTGACGTGTTTCATCGCTTGTTGGCGATAATGTGGGTCGGTTAATAATTGTAAAAATCCATACAAAGTGCCATCCGAATTTTCCAAAGTAGCAAGCGTAGCAAAACGGAACAAGTGTTCAATGCGCGGTGTCCAAGTGCTGGCAAACTGCTTTTTGAATATTTCTACTAACCCTTGAGCGACAATCTGACGGTATTCAGCCGGAACTTGGGCAAACGGATTAAAGGATATAGCACACTCGGTGTCTCCCGGATTAACATAGACCACGTCGTTCAATCGTTTTTCTGGGATAAATTCCAATATCTGTTTTACAAGGTCTCCGTGCGGATCAATAACTGCTAAACCAAAACCGTAAGAGATATCAAAACGAATAAGGTTTTCGAGGAGTTTGCTTTTACCCATACCACTTTTCCCAACAATGTACATGTGGCGCTTCCGGTCTTCTCGTTTAATGCCAAAAACATCTTTATAGCGATAAAGCCCTTGGGCAAAATTAGTTTGCGCAAAAAACGAAGCCTGCGCCATCTGGTTCTTGGCGTACTTCGGAAGATTTACCGGCGGTGGCAAAAGCTTAAAATTCAGGCTTTCTAATGAATTATTGTCAACCATAATAACTAATAAATGATGGGTATATTCTAGCACACCGGACTTGGTTTGCCAATTCAATTCCTATTGACTTCTCCCTTCTTTTTGGTTAAAATGATTTCACTTTGCGGGTATCGTATAATGGTAATACCACAGGTTTCCAACCTGTTGCCAGGGGTTCGATTCCCCTTACCCGCTCACCGTAAAACTTCGCTCAACAAGCGTAGTTTTTTGTTTACCCATAAGTGTGAGCAGAACTGTTATAGACCCTAATTATGATGTTGCCCAAAAGTTAATTGGGTGATAAGATTACCTATAATATGTTAGGACTTAAAAGGAAAACAATTAAGCTTGTTCCTCACCAAAAATCTTGGATTACTTTTTTCCAAAAAGAAAAAGAAAAACTTTTAAAGGTAATTCCGGATATTTATGTTGAACATGTGGGGAGTACGGCTATCCCAAATATTGTAGCCAAACCAATTATTGACATTGTGGTCGGCATTGATAAAATTAAAAATTATCATCTATACATAACTAAACTAAAAAAACTAGGTTTTGAATATCACAATAACAGAGGATCAAAATTTAACAAATTTTTTACAAAAGGTCCAGAAGATTGTAGGACAACTTATGTTCATTTAGTGAAATACAAAGGAAATATTTGGAATAAATACATTAACTTTAGAGATGTGCTTAACAGAAATATAAAGTTGGCGAAAAAATACGAAAAACTTAAATTAGATTTGGCTACTAAATTTACAAATAGAGATAAGTATACGAAGGCAAAGGCCGTCTTTATTGGGCAAGTAAACAAGTAAAACTTGTTCTAACCTCCTTTACTAAGGAGCTCTAAATAAAATTACCCCAGTTTATCTGGGGTAATTTTATTTTGTTTCGTTTTCAATTACGCCAATTTCCACAACCCTTTAAATACTTCCCACATATTATGTGCTGACAGAATAATCATGCTAAACTTATTAACACCCTGGCACTTGACTTT
>DATDYA010000022.1:0-15575 GCA_035289165.1 Patescibacteria group bacterium | reverse complement strand
GTATAAGAAAAGGACTTCCCATGGTATGATTCTCGCTAAGGGCGGAGAAAAGATGAGTAAATCCAAAGGGAATGTCGTGAATCCAGATGAAATGGTTAAACAGTATGGAACGGACGCTCTTCGAACCTACATTATGTTTATGGGTCCATTTGATCAGGCCGTCGAGTGGGATACCAATGGCCTAATTGGTGTGCGACGTTTTCTTGATCGCGTCTATACTTTAAAAGATAAAGTCGAGGAAATAGGTTCAGACACCTTCGTAACCGTTCTGCATCAAGCTATTAAAAAAGTTACCGAAGATATTGATGAAATGCATTTCAATACCGCTGTCGCTAAGTTGATGGAATTAACTAACGAACTGGTAAAAGCAGACAAAATTGGAAAAAATAATTGGTCCATCTTCTTAAAATTATTATCTCCTTTTGCCCCACACCTAGCTGAAGAGTTGTGGAGCGAAATCGGGAACAAAAAAACCATTGCTTACGAGCCGTGGCCGGTTTACGATCCAGAACTGGCCCGAGACAAGGAAATTACTTTGGCGGTGCAAATCAACGGTAAATTGAGAGAAACTTTGCTGGTGTCGCCCGAAATTGGGGAGGCCGAAGCAAAACGACTGGCCTTACAAAGTGAAAAAGTACAAAAATGGCTCGATGGTAAAGAACCGAAGAAAGTCATTTATGTCAAAGGCAAACTCATAAGCATAGTTATTTAAAACTATGCTCAAGGAGGGGGTAGAAAAAATTATATATTCAAAAAGCAGAACATTTTTATGGTTCTGCTTTTCTTTTATCGGGGGAGTTGGTCTGGCGTCTTACTTGGAGTGGAGAGGATCAGGTAATTTTTATCTTGGCCTAAGCCTTCTGATCATTAGTCTCCTCACAGTCTATTTTTATACTTCCCTTTCCGCGCGATTTTATTTCCTGCTCCTATTGTTTTTTACTTTCGGTATCTTTCGTTTTACTTTAAGCCAGCCAGTTATTAATGAAAACCACTTGGCTTATTACAATAACCAAAAGATGACTTTTGTTGGTCGTGTTGTCGAGGAACCAGAGTATAAACTGAAAGACAATGTTTATATACTCGAAGCCACAGAAATACCCAAGTGGGGTAAACCCATAAGTGGTCGGGTTTTGGTTCGAGCCGCTATCTACCCCGAATACCAGTATGGCGATGTTTTAAGTGTCCATTGTAAGCTCCAATCACCAGAAAGTAATGAGGGTGAATTTAATTATGCTAATTATTTAGCTCGGCAAAGTATCTATACTCTTTGTTACTTCCCGCAAATTGAAAAAATTGGGGATCACCCAGGAAACATTTTTAAAAAAGTCATCTTTTCTTGGAAAAAGATTTTAGCGGATAAAGTTAATGATCTCTGGCCTGAACCCGAGGCCAGTTTAATGGCCGGGTTACTGTATGGCGCGCGCAGTGGGTTTACGCCTGAATTGTCAGATAACTTTAGTAAAGTTGGCCTTACTCACATTGTGGCTGTGTCGGGATACAACATTAGTATTGTCGCAACTTTCCTCATGGTTTTGTTTATCTCTGTCGGTCTTTACCGTAGGCAAGCTTTTTGGTTTGCTGTAATCGGTATAATATTTTTTGTCATATTCACCGGCGCTTCCGCTTCAGTTGTTCGTGCGGGGATTATGGGTATAATGGTGCTACTGGCTAACCAACTCGGTCGGTTGTCTCGCATTGGTAACGTTTTGGTGTTTACTGCTGCCCTCATGTTGTTTTTTAACCCTTGGATATTACTTTGGGATGCGGGTTTTCAATTGTCTTTCCTTGCTACGATAGGCTTGGTATATATTGGACCAATTTTAAAAGAAAAAATATTTAATAAACAAATATTTTTTAAATCAAGTAAACGCGCCTGGTTTAATGCTATTGCCGAAATATTTGTTTCTACTTTGTCCGCAATCATTGCCACCTTACCGCTCATCCTTTTCCAGTTTGGTCGTTTGTCTCTCGTCGCCCCTCTCGTCAACATCCTCGTCCTCTGGTTAATACCCTGGCTCATGCTATTCGGCTTTGTCGCCCTCGTCCTTGGTTTCATTTTTTATCCCGTGGGTCAGCTCGTCGCTTGGGTCGCTGGACTAGGATTAAATTACATTGTTTCTTTAACTGAGTATTTAGGAGGCAAAAATTGGTCGGCTATTCCAATACAGATAAACCTTACCCTATTAATTTTATCCTATCTACTAATAATTTACTTCGTAACACGATTCCACAAAAACAAAAATCCAACACCGTAGTGTTGGATAATATGTGTTCCATTTTCACGCTTCTCGGTGAATCCGAAACAACAAATTTTATTGTCTCGGAGCCGACACCGAGAAGCGCCGACCCGCACGCACGCGCATGTGGTATTTCTCAAGGAGAGAAGATGGTCCGTCGGTGACGGATGAAGACATAGGGCAGGATCACGAAGCTGGGGGTGGCGATGACCACCAGCAGGATGAAGGGGGCCATGTACTCCTGGCTGTACAGCCACGCGATGCAGCTGATCTCCGTGTACAGAAGCACGCACCAAACCAGGACACAGCACACGATGAGGGCGATACGCGAGTTTTTACCGTTCTTCGCCATGGATTTTCTCCTGAGCAAAAGAGCTGTATTTTGTTGCTCGTCTGAATTTCAGACGAACGGGCCATTTTAGCATAGAGAGAGAGTTGTCAAGAACGGGGGTGGTGGGGTAGAATACGTTGGTATGCCTAAAACTAAAGTAAAAATAATGACTTCTGCCCCTGGGTATGACCTTGCCGCCCCCGCTTATGATAAAAAAGAGTCGTATTTAAACAGCTTTGAACAGGGTCAGGTTCTGTCGTTATTGGGGGACCTGTCTGGCAAGAAGGTCTTGGATGTTGGTGCTGGCACTGGTCGTCTGGCGATTGAGCTAGCTCGTCTTGGCGCGGAAGTAACTGCTCTGGATGTCTCTGGGTCTATGCTTCGCGTACTAGACCAAAAGGCCAGGAAGGCCGGTGTGAAGATTGTGACGACGGTGGGTGAGGCCGAGAGCCTAGATTTTCCTGACCACTCTTTTGACTGGATTGTGTCGGCCTTTGTAATCGTTCACCTGAAAGATCCGAAGTATTTTTTTATTGAGGCTTATCGCGTATTGAAAGACGGTGGTAAATTGTTGGTTACAAATATTAATCAAAAAGAACCGCCAGATATTAAAACCACCGCTGGGATGATCAAGATTGAGTCATATTACCACCGACCAGAAAAGATAAGGGAAGAATTAGAAAAATTAGCTTTCGGAATTGAAACCGAACAATTTGTTAAAGAAAAAGAGATTTGGGTTAACCAAATCTTGGTCGCTAAAAAATAATGGAGGCAAAGTATAAACTTCTTATTGTTGTGAGTATGCTCGCGGTTCTCGCTGGTGGTATTTTAGTTTATATCTATATCCAATCCTCCCGTCATGAATTCAAAGTTACTTTCTTCGACATCGGCCAGGGTGATGCGTTCTTGATCGAATTTGAAACCGGTGAACAAATGCTTGTCGACTGTGGTAAAGATAAGAAGATTTTGTCCAAGCTCGGTTCAGCCCTACCGTTTTACGATCGAACGATCGACTACTTGTTAATCACCCACTATGACAGCGATCATTATGGCGGTTGTGCCGACGTTCTCCGACGTTACCGGGTCTTAAAAGTCGTGGACAACGGTTTAAAGAAACCGGGCGATCCATATTTTGACAGTTTTGAAATTTACCGTGAGAAAGAAAAAGCCAGTTATGAAGCCGGGCACGCTGACCTTAGTTGGAGAATTGGGGAAGAGGTTATTAATTTTTTTGGTCCTGGCACAGATTATGGTTTAGATAGTACTGACCATAATGAAAATTCTCTGGTGTTTAAATTGTCTAGAAAAGATAAAGATTGGTTATTCATGGGCGACGCTGGGGTGAAGTTGGAGGAGGCGATCTTACGAAAATACTGTAGCGAAGGCGCTACTTGCCCACTTAAGGATGTTGAAGTGTTAAAAGCCGGGCACCACGGGAGTGATACTTCTTCCAGCGAAGAGTTTCTCGAAGTTGTTAGCCCGGAAGAAGCGGTTATTTCCGTCGGTAAAAATTCCTTCGGTCATCCATCGCTTCGCGTGCTACGCAAACTCGATCGAGTTGGTGCCAATATTTTGCGAACTGATCTAGATCGTGATATAATATATCGGTAAAATAGAAACCGAAAAAAGATGAACAGGTTTTCGTTTCTCATAACTGGCTTCGTAATAGCCACTCTACTAACTTTTCCAGCAATCGCTAGGGGAGAAGATTTTGTTGACTCGGATAGTGACGGGCTTAGTGATTTAGAAGAGCAGACAATTTATCATACCGACCCGGTTAATACCGATACGGATGGCGACGGATATTTAGATGGGGAAGAAATAGAACATGGTTATTCTCCTTTACACGGGAATAATCTAAAACTAGTGGGGGCCGATACCGATAGTGATGGCCTAAATGATGATTTAGAAATAAAACTCAAAACTGATTTAACCAGCCAGGATACTGACTTAGATGGGCGGGAAGACGGTGAAGAAGTATATAGTGGTTTTAATCCACTGAAAGGCGGCAATGACGATTCTTTGTCCCGTCGGGTGGAAGTAGATATTTCTCGCCAACTCACTTACTATTTTTTAAATAACGTAAAAATCGCCAGCATCCCAGTCTCGACCGGTGTGCGTGGCATGGATACTCCGAAAGGAGAATACGAGATAATGCGCAAACTACCCACCCATCTTTATGCCGGTCGAGGTTATTACCTCCCCAATGTAAAATGGAACATGGAGTTTAAGCGTGGGTATTATCTCCATGGTGCTTACTGGCACAACCAGTTTGGCATTCGTCCTATGAGTCATGGTTGTGTTAATATCGCCTATGCCAACGCTGAAAAGTTATATAAATTTACCCGCGTTGGCGATAAGGTAGTGGTTTATGGCAAGACTCCGGTTAGAGTTGTTTCTCTACCTTGACAGTTTAAGTCGGCCGTGATATCATATTTCCATGATCGGCGCTTCTACAAGAAGTCGCCTTTTTACTAAGTAATGTTTAATTATAAATTTCTATGTCGGAAATTACAAAAGCAATTCAAGCTTTGTGTGACGAAAAGGGGTTGTCCTATGAAGCAGTATTAGAAACTATTGAGTCAGCCTTGGCGGCTGCCTTTCGTAAGGATTTTGGCAACAAACAACAAAATATCAAGGTAAAGTTTGACCCAGATACTGCCAATATGCAAGCCTGGGATGTTAAAACCGTCGTTCCAGATATCGAGGAAGAGGCTTTGTTAGCCGCTCAAGAAGAACTAGCGGTCCGCCGTGAAAAAGCTCGAGAAGAAGATCGTGAGTTAACCGAAGAGGAAACCGCCGATCTTCCGCGCTTTAACCCCAAGACCGAAATTATGATCGGGGAGGCCAAGAAGGTTGAGAAGAAGGCCGCCTTAGGAGATGTTTTAGAAATTCCTTTAGAAATTCCCGGAACCTTTGGCCGCATGGCCGCCCAAACTGCCAAGCAAGTTATTATCCAAAAAATCCGTGAAGCGGAACGCGGCATGGTCTTTGAAGATTTTAAACAACACGAAAGACAAATCGTTGTTGGAACGATTCAACGTGTTGAGGGTCGTAAGGTTTTGGTTGACATCGGTAAAGTTACCGCTGTTTTACCCTCCAGCGAACAGATTCGCCGCGAGACCTATCGTCCTGGTAGTCGCATGAAGTTTTATGTCGTTTCCGTTGAAATGACTAGCCGCGGTCCGGAAATTATTCTTTCTCGCAGTAGTAAAGAAATGGTCAAAGAAGTTTTCCGTCAGGAAATTCCGGAGGTGGAAGATGGTGTGATTGAAATCAAAGGCGTGGCGCGAGATGCTGGCTACCGATCGAAAGTGTCTGTATATACCAAAGACGAGAATTTAGATCCGATCGGTTCATGTATTGGACAACGCGGCAGTCGTATTAATACTATTATTGAAGAACTGGGTGGTGAAAAGGTAGATGTTATCCAATACAACGACAAAGCCGAGCAATATATCGCTCACTCCTTATCTCCCGCCAAGGTTTTACGCGTAGAACTAAACGCCTCTCTCGAAAGCGCCGATGTTTATGTCGCCGCCGATCAGTTTTCGCTCGCTATCGGTCGCTCTGGCCAGAATGTTCGTTTGGCTTCAGAATTAACCGGTTGGCGACTTAATGTTAAAGAAGAAGGTGGGGGACAGGTGGTTTCAAGTGAAGAATTGGTTGAAGAGGTCCCAGCCGAAGAAGAGGCAGCGGAATAACTTTAACTTTTCTCACTTAACCACAATTTATGATTTCTTCTTTCTTCCACGTCATTCTCTATCAGCCACTATACAATCTCATGGTTGGCCTCTACAATATATTGCCTGGCCATGATGTTGGGCTGGTTATTTTGGTTGTTACTATCATTATTCGTTTAATTGTTTATCCCCTAACTTCAAAGTCCATTAAATCCCAAAAATCATTGCAGGAATTGCAGCCGAAGATGGCGGAGATTAAAGAGAAATATAAGGGTGATCAACAGAAACAAGCGCAGGCCGTCATGGAATTATATAAAAACAACAAAGTTAACCCATTTGCGTCTTGCTTACCACTACTCATCCAGCTGCCGATTTTAATCGCCTTGTACTGGGTGTTGCGCGATGCTTTGGCTTCTAAAGATATCGCCAATCAACTTTATCCGTTTATCTCCAACCCCAACACCATTAATCCGGTATCCCTGGGCTTGTTTAATTTGCAACAACCAAATTTTATCCTCGCCATTTTAGCCGGTGCCGCTCAGTTTGTTCAAACCAAAATGCTGATGAGCAAGCGTCCGCCTAAGGCCGCGGGATCTGGTGGTAAGGACGAAAACATGATGGCCATGATGAATAAACAGATGCTTTACTTCATGCCGATCATGACCGTAGTCATTGGTATTAGTCTTCCAGCCGGTTTGACTTTGTATTGGTTTTGGAGCACCATATTAATGGCCCTCCAACAATATATTTTAATGCGCAAAGACAAGTCCACACCACTGCCGGAGAATGTTATTGAAGGTAAAATAGAGGAATCAGACAAAAAATAGTTATGCAAATTAATATCAAAAAATTACTATTGCTCCCGGTCTACACCGAAGGCGGCACTCGTCTTGGAAAAGTCGGAGACGTAGTTTTAGATATTGATAACCACTCTGTTTGGCATTATGTTGTTTATTCCGGTGGATTAATGAGTAAAGACACCTACCTTATACGTCCTGTCCAAGTAAAATCCATTACGGCAGACAAAATGATCGTTGAAGAAAACGTTACCAAAGAACCAACCAAGGAAAAAGTAATACCAACTACTAACCCGGCCAAGTCTCTCGGTAACATTATGTCGAGGGAGGATAGTTAATATGACTTCTATAGAAAATAGATCAGCCGAAAATAAACCGGGGGCCGAAGTAATTGATTTTAGCGCTCAAAAGGCGGAAAGAGAAAAAAAGCAGGCCGAACAAAAATTAGCACAAGAAAAAAAGCAGGCGATCGAGTTTATTAAGAATCCCGATGGGACATTCTCGGTAGATTTAAAGGGCCAGATTTTGGACGCGGACATTGTCGACCGTGGGACAGTTGAAAAAATATTCACCCTGGTAAAAGATCCCGCGTTGGAAACTGAAGATGAACGAAGAGAAGGGTTGGTTAATGAAGTAAAAGCCGCCTCTAATGACGAAGAATTAGAAGCCGCGAAAGAGAAAGCGCAAGAGGTGGTGCGAGTAACTGCAGAGAGGATTAAAGGTTATATGGATCTTTACAACTTGTTTATGGAAATGTGTGATGGTTTTGACACTGTTGGTGCCGACAACGTAACGAGAATGTTAGTTTTAAAACCGGGAGCAGAAAAACATCTACAGAGTTGGTACCCCACAGAGTTTAAGAGATACGAACTAAACAATTACAATAACCGGCCGGACCGAGGTTTGGATTATTATTTTGTTGTTTCACCGGCCAATTTAGATAAGTTTTATAATACTTTTAAACATTGCCGCGGAGAAGAGAGCGCTATTAAAACCGCTTGGGGGTTCCGGGGAGAAATAAATGGCATCCAAATGGCCTTTATGCCTTCTCCGGAAAAGATAGAAAAAACCGCCGCCGCGAACGATAGCCAACTAGAGCCAAAAGAGCGTTTCGCCGCCTAGAATTACTATATGGTCACTGAAAAAGAGCTAGCCCTAAGCATTGTTAAAACACTAAGTTACTTCGACATTTTTTCTTATCCTCTTACCAAAGAGGAACTTTTTTTAAATCTTTGGCAACCACCGACCGGTTGGGATTATATTTCTTTTGTAAATTTTTTAGGGGGAAATACCAATAATGATTTATGGAATGAAAAGTGGGGTTTTTATTTTTTAAAAGATAAAGAAAAAAATATTGAGAATCGCCGAGACCGGCAGTTGGCTAGCGTTTTGAAATTGAAAGCCGCCGAGCGGGCCGCTAAAAAACTCCGATCAATTCCATTTTTGCGGGCAATATTTATTTGCAATACAGTCGCCGCTGGCCAAGCGAAAGAGGATAGTGATATAGATTTTTTTATTGTCGCAGAAAAAGGCCGAATCTGGATCGTCCGCTTGTTTGCAAATCTAGTTTTACGTTTTTTTGGCCTGCGAACTTATGGGGAAAAGTTGCGCGACCGGATCTGTTTATCTTTTTTTGTTGATCGAGACAACCTTAACTTAAAACCACTAAGTGTCTTAGAACCGGATATTCACTTTATTTATTGGCTAAGCCAAATGATCCCACTTTACGATCCGACCGGAATAATCAAAAATTTTAAAGAAAGTAATCGCTGGGTCCAAGAATCTATCCCCAATTTTTTTGAACACGATCCAGTCGTCTATTTAAAAGCAGTTAGGGAAAATCCACTGGGAAAGATTTGGCGGCGTTTTTGGGAGATTTCTTGGCAGGGGAGTTATGGCGACTATATTGAGACTGAAGCGCGGAAAATTCAAATTATGAAGTTGTCTTTAGCTGTAAAGCAGGCGGCTCTTAAACCCAATAAAGGGGTGGTCGTAGACCGGGGAGTTATTAAACTACACGAAGAAGACAGCCGCGAGAAAATCCAAGAACAGTGGGAAAATAATTTATCTTCTTTAGTACCTTTTTCGTATGACGAACAAAGCCATTAATTACCTGGTTCTTCTTTTGTTGTTTCTTTTGCCCTGGCAAACACGTTGGATTTACTACCTGGATTTCCTGAGTGGTGTTCAAAATGAATATGGCACTTTAAGTTTTTATGGCACAGAAATATTGCTATGGACTGTTGTTGTACTTTTTGTCGGAAACACTTTTTTAAATAAGGAATTTATTTCATTACTTAAGGCCAGAAAACTGTCTCCTCCAGTGGCGATTAGATTAGGAATTTTATTGTTAGTAATCGCCTGGTTGGGTTTAATTTGGTTTTACAGCGCGAATCATGAAGTGGTCTCACAATTTTATAATCGCCTGAGCGGTGTGGTCGCTCTGGGAATTATTCTTTTTGTGCAAATAGCAAAAAATAGTTTGCCCAAAATTTGGGCACTATTGGCACTGTGGCTTAGCGGGGTGGTGCAGGGCGGTTTAGGCGCTTACCAATTTCTTCTGCAAGGCATCGCCGCTAATAAATGGTTAGGACTATCCGAAACTTTGCCGAGTAGCATAGGGGTGAATGTAATCGAAACGGCGGGAGAGCGCTGGCTCCGCGCTTATGGCAGTTTAGGTGGACCGAATCCGCTTGGCATATATTTGGTAGTAATTTTAATTCTCGGTTTCATACTATATTATTTTTATCGCAATTCTAAAGTACGTCTTTTTATAATCTTCGGCAATCTTATTATTTTTACTGGGTTATTTTTTACTTTTTCGCGGGGCGCTTGGCTTTCCGGCTTAGTCGGTGGCGTGGTATTTATACTCACTATTCTCTTTGGGAAGAAAAGCGAAGTTAAAACTCGCGCCGAAAAAATTTGTTTATTATCCCGATTAGTCATACCTTTTTTGTTATTGTTCCTAGTCTTAAATTTTTTGTTTTCCCCCTTAGTCCAGACCAGGTTTGGTTCAGAGGGGAGACTAGAAAAAAGATCTTTGCGTGAGAGGGGTGACCAGATAATAGAATGGAAAATGGTTTTTGAGAGCAATTGGTTCATTGGCACGGGGCCGGGAAATTATCTCCGCGCCCTAGCCCACATTGATGATGGGCCCCAGAGAGCCTATGCTCTACCTGTACATAATATTTATCTTTTAATTCTGGCGGAAATGGGGTCAATATTTTTTATGGGTTTTATTATTGGGTTGGTAATATTACTTGTTAAAGTTTTGAAAAACAACCCACTTTATCTGGCGTTAATTGTCTCCTTGGCTATTGCTGGCTTATTTGAACACTGGCTTTGGAGCCTTTTTCCCGGCCTAATATTTTCCGCCGTCATAGCTACCCTCTCTCTAGCCCCGGATAATACTTCCAAAATGGCTTAATAAAGCCATTTTTTCTTGTGGATATTTGGCTTTATCCACACTCTTGACAGCCTCGAATTTTGGTGTAAAATGATTAAGCAATTATCACTCGGAATATTAGAGTGATAAAAATTAATTAATTAAATTTAATCTATCGAATATGATTAAACCAATTGGTGACCGCGTTTTGGTCAAACCAGCTAAGGAGGAAGAAGTAACTGCTTCCGGCATCGTTTTGCCGGCGACAGTCGATAAGGAGAAAAAAGCCGAAGGCGAAATTGTCGCTTTAGGCAATGGTGAAGAATTGGCTAAATTGAGTTTGAAAGTTGGTGACCGGGTTATTTTTGAAAAATGGGGTGGTGAAGAAGTGAAGGTCGGTAAAGGTTCGGAAGAGATCGAATACAAGATTTTACCGCACGATAAAATCTTAGCAGTGGTTGAATAATCTAACTCTTAATATTATTGAAAAATATGGCTAAACAAATTTTGTATCGCGATGACGCGCGCCAGAAACTTTTAAAAGGTGTTAACACCTTAGCTGACGCGGTAAAAGTAACTCTCGGTCCTAAAGGACGCAATGTTGTTTTAGACAAAGGTTACGGTGCCCCGACTATTACCAAAGATGGTGTGTCAGTGGCCAAGGAAATTGAAGTCGAAGATAAGTTTGAAAATGCTGGCGTGGAATTAGTCAAGGAAGTAGCTAGCAAAACCAATGATGATGTCGGCGACGGTACGACCACCGCAACAGTCTTGGCCCAAGCCATTGTTCGCGAAGGTATGAAGAACGTTACCGCTGGCGCCAATCCTGTCGCTTTAAAGCGCGGTATCGACAAAGCCGTTGATGCCATCGTTAAAGAGCTTAAGGAAAACATTTCCAAACCAGTCGATCAAGATGAAATTGCGAACGTCGCTGCTATCTCCGCTAATGACAAAGAAATCGGCGAAAAGATTGCCGCGGCCATGAAAGAAGTTGGTAAGGACGGTGTTATCACCGTTGAAGAATCCCAATCTTTCGGGATGGAGATCGAGACTGTTCAGGGTATGCGTTTTGACAAAGGTTATGTCTCCATGTACATGGTGACTAACTCTGAACGTATGGAGAGTGAATATGTCGATCCATATATTTTAATTACGGACAAAAAAATTACTTCAATTCATGACATTTTGCCGCTCTTAGAAAAAGTAGCCCAGAGTGGTAAAAAGGATTTGGTAATTATTGCGGAAGATTTAGAGGGTGAAGCTTTGGCCACAATTGTTGTCAACAAGCTCCGCGGTACTTTTAATGTCTTGGCGGTTAAAGCCCCCGGCTTTGGCGATCGCCGTAAGGAAATGTTGCAGGACATTGCTGTTTTAACCGGCGGTAAGGTTATTACCGAAGACATCGGTTTAAAATTAGATGCTACTGAACTCGAAGATCTCGGTCATGCTCACAAAGTAATAGCGACCAAAGAAACCACTACGATCGTTAAGGGCCAAGGTGACGAAAAAGCCATTCAAGATCGTATTTTCCAAATCAAAAAGATGATCGAACAAACCGATAGTGATTTTGACAAGGAAAAATTACAAGAACGCTTGGCTAAATTAGCTGGTGGCGTGGCCATAATTAAAGTTGGCGCCGCGACCGAAACTGAAATGAAAGAAGTAAAACATCGCATTGAAGATGCGGTTGGCGCTACCAAAGCCGCCGTTGAAGAAGGTGTTGTTCCGGGTGGTGGTGTCGCTCTAATTCGTGCCGCCAAGGCCTTAGAAGGATTAAAGCTTGACCATGAAGAAGAAGTGGCTGTAAAGATTCTACGCCGTGCTTTAGAAGAACCGTTGCGCCAGATCGCCGAAAACGCTGGTGTCGATGGTTCAGTAGTTTGCGAAGAGATTAAAAAGCACGATGGTAGCTTTGGCTACAATGCCGCGACCGGTGTTTACGAAGATATGATTAAATCTGGCATCATTGACCCGACCAAAGTTACCAGAAGTGCTCTGCAGAACGCCGCTTCTATTGCTGGGATGTTCCTAACCACCGAAGCGGTCATAACCGACATTCCGAAGAAAGAGGAACCAATGCCACCAATGCCCGGCGGTATGGGTGGAATGGGCGGCGGAATGTATTAATAAGCCAGAGATAAATAATATTAAAAACAAAATGGACCCCAAAAGGGTCTATTTTGATTATCTTGAACATGATTATCTTGACAGTTGTCAAGGTTGATTGAATAAGGTAAAATGTAATAATACCAATATGCCAAGATTGAAAGCTGAGGAAATGTATTCTAGCGGGGTACAACAATTTATGGCAAAATCCGAAACAGAGACACTCGGTCTTGAAAATTTGGATTTGTCTTCCCTGCAATTTTATAAGCCGGAAGAGAGAGAGTATTTGAAGTATCTAGATTTTTTACAATATGATTCTTCGCCACTAGATTTAGATGTTTTTATCGCCCGAGAACCAACTAGATTCAGTTATCACGGCGAAGAGTTTGAACTAAAAGCGGAAAAACAAAAGGCCGAAGACGATTTAGGCGAATTCGGTTGGCACGAAAGATATAATTTTTTTGTTTTAAAACGTGGGAAGCCGATTTTAGTTTTTGGTTGCAGTATTGAAATACCAGACGATAAAGAGCGGGCGGAGGATAGATTACTGGCTATCAAGTCCTTCGTCAGTAAAGATGAAAATGCGAAAGACAATTTTAAAGGGCTGGGGCTTGAATGTTACAAACGCCTGCTGGACATGCTCGACGAATGGGCTAAGGGTGGTCTAATTTTTAGACATCAGGTGTCAAGAGCTGGGGGGACGGGTTTAGGTAGAGAAAGTTGGCGAAAACAATTTGAACCAATATTAACCGGTCGTAATTATACAAGAGGTAACGGTGAAGACGAGTGGTTTAAGATATATTCTAGATAAAATTAATTATGTTAGAAGTTGTGGCTAGTTTTTTTTCGTCTTTTCCACACTGGCTTGGTACATTTTTAATGGCCATGACTCCAGTTGGAGAATTACGTCTCGCTTTGCCTGTGGCTATCTTGTTTTACAAGATGCCAGTTTGGTCGGCTCTGTTTTGGTCAATTACGGGGAACATGATTCCGGTTACAATCATTTTGTTGTTTGTAGAAAGATTCCACCGCTGGGTTGAAAAGAAATCCGGATTTCTTTCTAGTTCATGGTTAAAATATCTTGAACAGGCCCAACAGAAATTTGATAGCAAAAAGTATGAAAAATACGGGCTCGTCGCTTTGGCGCTTTTTGTTGGTGTACCTCTGCCTATGACGGGTGCGTGGACTGGGGCGGTCATTGCTTTTCTTTTGGCTCTTCCTTTTAAAAAAGCCTGGGTAGCAATTTTTGCTGGAGTCATTTTGTCAGCTGTTATTACCTTATTGGTTAGTCTTGGGGCTAATGGAATTTTTAATTAGTGTATGCTTGAAGAACGCCTACAGACTTTGGGGGATAAAATTAATAAAACCATGGCGCTTTTGCAGATAGATAAACTGCAAACAAAAAAAATCCAGCTAGAGGCTGAAATGAACGCGCCAGATTTTTGGTCCAACCAAGAAAATGCTCAAGCCATAAGCCAGGACTACGAAAATATTCGTGGCGAAATTGATAAATGGACGGATCTTAAAAACAAAGTGAACGGTCTGCAAGATTTAGCCAAGTCGGGCGATCTTTCGTTGGAAGGAGAAATTCTGGAACAAACCGAAGAATTAGAAAAACAATTTACGTCTTATGAATTTTTTCTTCTCCTAAACGGGCCCTACGATGAGCGGAATGCGATCGTTGCTTTGCATGCTGGTACCGGCGGAACCGAAGCCCAAGACTGGACGGAAATGCTTTTGCGCATGTTCTTGCGTTTTGCCGAGAAGCAAGGTTGGAAAACCCGGGTGGTTGACGAGTCACGAGGTGGGGAAGCTGGCTACAAGTCCGTAATGTTTGAAGTTAAAGGCCGGTATGCCTATGGTTATCTAAAAAGTGAACACGGCGTACACCGGCTTGTCCGCATCTCACCTTTTGATGCTGAGAAAATGCGCCACACCTCTTTTGCTTTAGCCGAGGTTATGCCAGAATTAGATGAGAGTGTCGAATTAAACATTGATCCCAAAGATTTGCGGATAGATACCTTTATGAGTGGTGGAAAAGGTGGTCAAAGTGTGAATACGACCTATTCGGCGGTGCGTATCGTACATGTCCCGACTGGTATCACGGTGTCTTGTCAAAATGAACGCTCGCAACAGCAAAATAAAGATATTGCCATGAAAGTGTTGAAAGCCAAGCTTTTACGTCTCCAAGAGGAACAACAGGCCAAGGAGCGTCTAGAGCTCCGGGGTGAATATAAATCTGCCGAGTGGGGGAACCAGATTCGTTCGTATGTTTTACATCCGTATCATATGGTCAAAGACCACCGGACAGAATTTGAGACCAGTGATCCCGACCGAGTTTTAGATGGAGACCTACTACCTTTTAGTGAGGCTTACTTAAAATGGATCAAGGCGTAGTCGTATGAAAAAATATTTACCAGAACAAATTAGTGAAATTACCCACTGTCTGTTACATGGCGAGACAGCCGTCTTTCCAACAGAAACATCTTACGGTCTCGGGTGCGATGCCAGGAATGTAGAAGCAGTTGAAAAGATTTTTGCGATTAAAGGGCGAAATAAAACCAAATCACTTCTAGTCATAGTTCCTAGCATTGAAGAAGCAAAAAAATATTTAGTTTGGAACGAAGAACTAGAAAAATTAGCCAGTAAATATTGGCCCGGTCCTCTCACGATTGTTTCCGAGGCCGTCCCCAGTAAATTGCCACTAGGGGTGGTGGCGGCCGACGGGACGCTCGCCGTTAGGGTGACCGCCGTTCCGTGGCTACAAACTCTAACTACCAATCTTCGCGAGCCGCTGGTTGGCACTTCGGCCAATATAACTGGTTTACATCGCGATTTATATGACCCCGAAGAAGTTGTAAATGAATTTTTAGATCGGGATTCCGAACCAGACATCCTTGTCGATGGTGGGTTGCTACCACAGAGGTTGCCGACAACCATCGTTAGTGTTGTGGGTAGGGGATTAAAAATATTGCGCCAGGGTGAGTTAAAAATAGCCTAAGTACAGTGCGTTTGGTTTGACTATATGGGTAGAAT